>JADGOB010000218.1 GCA_017883185.1 Acidobacteriota bacterium | reverse complement strand
GGCCGATCACGTGCGACGGGCGGGGGCGGCGCGCCGCAGGCGCGCCGCCCCCGCCCGTTCACGCCGTCGCGGCGCAGACGGCAGCGGGATGTCCGCGGATCACTCCGGCGGCAGCTCCCCGTAGGTCATGCCGACGTCGACGCCGACCTTCTTGCTGCGCGCCGCCCAGAAGAAGTACCACAGGATACCGATGACCCAGACGATCCCGTAGAGGATCCAGGACTGGCCGTTGGAGTCGCGCATCTCTTCGGTGAAGATGAGGAAATAGAAGAGGATGCCGAGGTAGACGAGGGAGGCGAGGCCGCCCCACGTGACGAGCGGGATGCCGAGGAACTTCCAGGTCTGGTAGCGCGACGAATCCCAGATGCCCTTGGAGCGCTTCACGTAGGGGAAGATGAGCGCCGCGATGGTGGTGATGCCCCCGATCTCCATGCCTGTGACCGTGAGGCCCTGCATGTACTGCCCAGCCAGAACGAGTACAGCGCGATGGCGGCCTGGCAGAGGACGAAGCAGAGGATGTAGTTCTTGACCGGGCTTGCCCAGCGCGGGTTGATGGACGTGAACCACGTGGGGGCCATGCGGTCCATGCCCCAGGCGAAGATGATGCGCGGGAAGGCGAGATAGCTCAGGGCCACGTACCAGAAGCAGAACAGCATGCAGGACCCGCCGGCGTAGATGGCCACGAACCAGTTCGAGTGAGCCACGTAGGCGAGGCTCATGTAGCTGGGCAGGAAGGGCACGTTGTAGCCCTCGAGCCCGCCGTTGTTGTCGATCCACGCCGTCGCCGAGATGAAGTCGAACGGCATGGTGTTATACATCGACAGGGCGGTCCAGATCATCAGCCCTGCAGGGACGACGGCGGCGAAGAGGTTGGCCAGGATGAGCGTCTTGTCGGGGCGCTTGACCTCGCCGGCCACGAACACGCAGAAGTAGGCGTAAGCGAAGAGCCACGAACCGGCCACCATGACGCCCAGGGTGCCGTAGAAGGTCGAGCTGGTGGGCACCGCCTCGCCGATCGCCGCCGAGACGGCCGGAACGACCTCGGCGAACTTGAGCGAGCCGTACTTCTCGGCCATGACGTCCCACTTGGCGGCGAACGACGCCTTGCTGCTGAACATGATCGCCCCCGTGACCACGACGGCGCCACCCAGGGCGAAGATCATGATGACCTTCTGGATGCTGGCGAAGATCTTGACCCCGAAGATCATCGTGAGCACGGCGAGCACGTTGGCGATCGTCGCGACGACGAAGACGCCCCACTCGTAGCTCAACCCGCCGAAGAAGGTACCTGCAGCATTGTCGTAGAGCCACGTCCAGCCCTGGTACTCGGCGATGATGACGAGGCCGGGGTCGGCGATCCACGGCGCCAGGGGACGTACACCCAGAAGATCATCACGAAGGCGTTGCCGAAGCTCTCGGCGATGCCCACGATCGGGTGGATGATGCGCGAGTTGTAGATGTACTCACCGCCCGAGCGCGGCATGCTGCCGGACAGGATGCCCCACACCAGCGGGAAGCCGAACCCGACCAGGACCAGCGAGATGATGCTCGCCCAGAGGAGGTTCCCGGTGAGGTAGGTGCCCAGCCCCCACGTGATCATCGTCCAGATGCTGGGCGTGATGCCCTGGTTCATCATGCCGACGGCGAAGGCGTCGATCATCGAGAGACCGCGCACCATCCCGCTGGCTTTACGCGCGAATGCTAGTTCTTCCGCCACACTTCCCCCCTTCGCGATGCGGACGCAGGGTCGGCCTCCGACGCGCGGTCCCGGTCCATGCCACTCAGACGAACCTGTGTCTTATGCACCTCCTCGAAGCCGCCGCCGGGAGCCGGAAGACGCTACTTGGTCACCCAACGAACGATATGCGCACGAAGGGACGAGGGCAAGGGGGAAGGGGCAGCCGAAGAAGCGAGGGCCGGCGCGGCGACCGCAGCGGCGATCTGGTCCGGGCCGCTGACGATCTTCACGGCGTCGAACTTGCAGGCCGCGCGGCAGGCGTCGCACTTGATGCAGAGGTCCTGGTCGATGGTGTAGGCGATGAGCGCGTCGCACGACAGCGCCGGCCAGCGATGCTCGGCGATATGCGCCTCGTTCGCGTCGGTGACGCGAACGTGTGCGGCGCGATGCGTCCCCGAGGGGCACCGAAGGAAAGATCACGCGCGCAGGCGGTCTTGTCGCCGTAACCGGACCCAGCGAACGTCAGTGTTCAAGATCGCAGCGCAGACAGCGGCACGCCTCGCGGCGCGCCTCGTCGGCGGTCATGGTCCGTACCACTTCGACGAAGCTGCGCACGCGCTCGTTGGCCGGTACCAGCTCGGACTCGGCACGCGGCACGCTCGCCTCCAGCTCTTCGACCGGCACCGCGCGCGGCGCGCGGCGCAGCCTCTGGACGTGATCCAGGTATTGTCGACGGTAGTCGTTGTCGGTCAACGCCCGCTCGATGGCGAACGCCGCCTGCTGCCCATCACCGATCGCTTCGATGAGCGTGGCGGGCCCGCGCACCGCGTCACCACCCGCGAACACCCTGGGGTGAGTCGTGCGGACTCCAGAGGATCGGCCGCGATGGTGCCGCGTTCACTGACCTCCAGCTCGCCCGAGAGCCACGAGAGATCCACCGAGAGACCGATTGCCGGGATGACCGTGTCACAGGCGACGACGAACTCGGAGCCGGGCACCGCGACGGGCCGACGGCGACCGCTGGCGTCGGGCTCGGCGAGTTCCATGCGCAGACATCCGAGGCCGGCGACGTGGCCCTGTGCATCGAGCACGATGCGAGACGGCGCCGCCTGGTACTCGAAGGCGAGCCCCTCCTCGTCGCCCTCGACGATCTCCCACTCGTAGGCCGGCATCTCGTGCCGCGAGCGCCGATAGACGATGGTGACATCCCGAGGGACGCCGTTCATCTCCTGGAGACGCAGAGCGCTGCGAGCGGCGTCCATCGCCACCGAACCGCCGCCGACCACCACGACGCGTGCACCGATCGCCGGCGGGTCGCCGAGGTTGACGTCGCGCAGGAACTCCATCCCGAGAAGAACGCCGAGAGCGGCATCGTTCTCGACGCCGAGCGGAGTGGAGACGTGCGTCCCCAGCGCCAGAAAGATGGCCTCGTAGCCGTCCTCGAGCAACGAGTCGAGAGAGAACTCGCGCCCCAGCGCCTGGCCGAGACGAATCTCGACGCCCAGATCGGCGATCGCCTCGATCTCGCGCGCCACGACGTCCTTCGGCAGGCGGAAACCTGGCAACCCCACCGCGAGCATTCCGCCGGTCACCGGCAGGGCGTCAAGGACGGTGACCGGAAAGCCCGCCTGAACGAGCTCGTAGGCGCACGACAGTCCGGCGGGACCCGAGCCGACCACGGCCACGCGCCTGACCTGGTCGGGCGGCCGCGGGCTGAGGATCTCGGAGCTGGGGACGGCGTCGCCCATGAAGCGTTTTATGGCGGCGACCGAGACTGGCTCGTCGAGCTCGGCTCGCTTGCACATCGCTTCGCAGGGATGGTGGCAGACCCGCCCGCAGACGCCCGCGAACGGGTTGCGCTCGAGATGCACCGCCATGGCTTCTTTGAACTGCCCGGCGACGACCAGGGCAACGTAGCTCGAGGTGTCGACCCCGGCCGGACAGGCGAGCATACAAGGCGCTTCTGCCAGCGGCTCGTACCGGCAGACGACGCACTACTCCTTGACGATACGCTCCTCGTACTCATGCCGGAAGTGCGTGAGCGTCGAGAGAACGGGGTTGGGAGCCGTCTGGCCCAAACCACAGAAGCTGGTGCGCTTGACGACCGCGGCCAGGCGCTCGAGCCGGTCGATATCGGCCATCTCGGCCTCGCCGGAGGTGATGCGCTTGACGATCTCGTACATGCGCTTCGTGCCGATGCGGCATGGCACGCACTTGCCGCACGACTCGTCGGCGAAGAACTCGAGGAAGTTGCACACCACAGCAAGTACGTCGCGCTCAGGACCGAAGACGATCACCGAGCCTCCGGCGGGGAGATCCTCGAAAGCCAAACGCCTCCCGAACTCAGAGGCGGGCACACAGACCCCCGAGGCTCCGCCGACCTGCACGGCCCTGGCTCCGGCTCCGCCGACCTGATCGAGCAGCGCGAACACGGTGATCCCCAGCGAGAACTCGTACACACCGGGCGCGGCGCAGTCGCCGGAGACGCTGAAGAGCTTGGGTCCACGCGACGGCTCGGTGCCGATAGAAGCGAACCATTCTGCCCCCCTCGCCAAGATGCATGCCACCCAGGCGAGGGTCTCGACGTTGTCGATGATCGTCGGCTTCTTCCACAACCCCGACACCGGGGGAAAAGGCGGGCGCTTACGCGGCGTGCCGCGCCGCCCTTCGAGGGATTCGAGCAGCGCCGTCTCCTCGCCGCATACGTACGCGCCGGCGCCCATGCGCACGGAGACGTCGAAGTCGAAGCCGTCGACGCCGAGAACGTTCGTCCCCAGCAGCCCGTGGCGTCGACGGTGCGCCAGCACTGCCTCAAGGTGCGGGCGCAGGTAGGCGTACTCGCCGCGCAGATAGACGACGCCTTCGCGGGCACCGATGGCGCGCGCCGCGATGGTCATGCCCTCGAAGACGAGATCGGCGGACTCGCTGAGGATGACCCTGTCCTTGAACGTGCCCGGTTCGCCCTCGTCTGCGTTGCAGACGATGTACTTCTCATCGCTTTGCTGGGCGACCGCGAAGTCCCACTTGGTGCCGGTGGGAAAGCCGGCCCCACCGCGGCCCTTGAGGCCCGACGTGGAGAGCACTGCGGTGATGTGCGAGCGCGGCAGCGAGAGCGCCGCCTTGAGTCCAGCCTCGGCCTCGACGGTGGAGAACGTCGTGGCGCTCGGGACCGATGTGGTCACGCGGGACGCTCCCCCTTCAGACCTGCGCGCGGGCGCGGCCGCCACGTGACGACACTCTGCGATGATCCCGGGCACGCTCTCGGCGTAGACGCGCGTGAGCACGCGGTCGTTCACGAGCAGCGCCGGCCCCTGATCGCACATGCCCAGGCAGTTGGTCCACTCGAGAGTGAACATGCCGTCGCCGGTCGTCTCACCGAAGCCGATGCCCAACTCGTTCTCGAGCCGGCGCGCCACACGGTCCTTGCCCTGCAGATCGCACGAGATGGTGCGGCAGAGGCGCACGATGAACTTACCTTGCCGACGCTCGGCCAGAAACGCGTAGAAGGTGATGGCGCTGAAGACGCGTGACTCGACGATCCCGGTCAGCCGTGCGATCTCGCGAACGACCGGCTCGGGCAGGTGGCCGTACTCGGCCTGCGCACGCCGGAGGACGGCGATGAGGTCGGCCTCGCCATGGTAATCGGCGGCCACGATCGCGCCGACCGTACTGACGTCGAGTCCGGGCCCGGCGTCAGACGCCGGCAGCGGCTCGACGCGTCGCCTGGGCATCAGCCGACCATCCCCGCGCCATGCCCGACGAGCCATGTCATCTTGAGCCTACCGTCCTCTACGCCGTCTACGTTGTGACCTCTCATAGTGAGCGTACCACACATCCTCCGTGCCAGCGACGCTCTTGCACGCTCCGCCGCCCTGTGCGACTACAGCCGCCCAAAGCGACGGCGGCCCGTAGCCCTCTCATCACGGTTCTGCTGGAGGAGCCGGGGCTGTCCCCGCGCTCGGCAGCGCAACCGCGTGCTCCGAGTGTGACGCCTCGGTCGTCTCGGCTGGGCGTTCTCTACCTGACGTCCACCTGTGCCTTGCAGGCGACGAGAGCGTTCTTGAGCAGGATCACGTTGGTGACCGGACCGACCCCGCCGGGGACCGGCGTCGCCTTGCCGGCGACCGCGCAGACGGCGTCCCAGTCGAGGCTGCCGATCTGCTTGCCGTTCTCGTCGCGCATGGTCGTGACGTCGATGACGATGGCGCCCGGCTTGACCATGTCGCCCTTGATGAGGTCGCGCACCGGCGCGGCCGAGATGAGCACGTCAGCCTCACGAGAGGCGGCGGGCACGTCCTTGCTGAACACGTGCACGACGTGGACCGAGGCGTTGCGGTTGAGGCAGAGCAGCGCGACCGGCTTCCCGACGATGTTGGAGTGGTTCACGATGGTGACG
>JADGOB010000217.1 GCA_017883185.1 Acidobacteriota bacterium | reverse complement strand
ACGCCGACGCCGACGCTCACACCGACGCTGACGCCAACCGTCACGCCGACGCCGACGCTCACACCGACGCTGACGCCAACCGTCACGCCGACGCCGACGAACACCCCGACCGACACGCCAACCGTCACGCCGACGCCGACGAACACACCGACGCTGACGCCAACCGTCACGCCGACGCCGACGAACACACCGACGCAGACGCCAACCGTCACGCCCACGCCCACGCTCACGCCGACGAACACGCCGACGAACACACCCACACCGACGCCCACGCCCACGATTACGCCGACCAACACGCCGACCAATACGCCCCCTCCGACGCCGTCGTGCAGCGGGGAGTGCAACCTGACTTATCCATTCACCAGCAGTAATCCGCGGACGAGCGTTCTCTTCAACGAGAGCGAAGTGTTGGCCGGCTTCGGCCCCATCAACAGTGCCGGCTGTCTGGACCTGAGTAACAACACAATCCAGCTCTTCTACAGCGACGAGCACGCCTTGACGCTTGGCGTGCGTCAGACGGTAATCAACGGCAAAACGACTAACTTTACGGTGGCGACGATGGGTTCGAACCCCGACCATGCGCACGACCCGGCAGTGGGCGCGACCGGCCCGGATGGGGAGGATACGAACACCTGCGGATTCCCGGACTGCGGCCGGCCGTTGCGGCCCGTGCTGTTCGTCACGGACGTCACCGACCCGCTCGGCCCCCTGGCCGGTGACTGGCAGTCCGGGGACGCCTCGGGCACTAATGTCGTTGCGAACAATCCGACCGATGTTTTTGGGACGTGGAAGGCCGCGGTCAGGACCGTGAGCGGCACCACGATCACGGTTACGCCGGACGCCGACCCCGCGAAGAACACCACTCTGGGCACCGGCTCCGATCCTGTTCCGGCGGGGATAACCAACCTGGGCTACCTCGCGGAGGTTCGCTGGGACCTGGCCAACCTGGTCGACAGGTTCGGGAATCCGTTGGTGGCGGGCCACGTGTACCGGTTCGAGTTCATGGTGCATGACGGGGACCAGAACAAGACGGGCGGGGATGCAGGCGAAAACTGTGTGACCGTGTTGATCCCCGCCGGGTTTACGCCGAACCTGACGCCGACCCCTACGCCCGTGCCGCCGACGCCCACGCCGACGCCTACGCCGACGCCTCTTCCAGCCGCCAACACCAGTGTTTCTGTGTCGTGCGACCCCAGCTCTATAGCACTCCACAGCACCACGGCTTGCACCGTGACGGTGACAAACACCTCGGCATTAGCGCCCTATGGCGCGCCCCAAGGCACGTCGAATCCCGCAGCGTCGTCGGGAACCATTTCGCCGGACCCGTGCACGCTTGCCACTGCTTCGGCGACCACCTCTACTTGCGTTGTGAGCTTCACTCCTTCAAAGACCGGAAACCAAACCATTAAAGCCAGCTACTCGTCTTCCAATACGGCAAAATGGAAAAACGCCGGCAACAGCCCGAACTTCACCGTGGTGGTAAGTCCCTGATCCGTCTCGAAGGGGAAGGGTTGGAGAACCAACCAATCGACGCCGGGCGGCCACGAGGCCGCCCGGCTCTTTTTAGGGGGATGATCCGCCGGGCCAGAGCCCGCTGACCCTCAGCTGCGGGTCGCGATGAAGTCCCTCCGGCCGACGATGCCGCCCGGCTATGTCTGGGCTAGTCGCCCGAAGAGGTGGGCGATGGAGCTGGCGTAGTAGGCGAGAAGAGGAAGCTCTCTGACGTCCGTCGCGTAGAGGCCATCGGCCTCGGTGACCAGGCGGCGCAGCGTCAACATCCGCAGCCCGACAGTGATCGCGTAATCCTGATCGCCCCGCGGGACGTAGACGTGGGCGCCGCGAGCCTCGAGCTCCCGCATCCGATCGAGGACCTCCCCCTTGAGCTCCAGCTCGGTCGTAGTTGATGCCGACGGGCACGAACACGGTGTCGCGCACGCTCCCCGGATCGGAACGAGCGGACCATGTAATCGAGGATGCCGAGCCTGGGGGCGCGCAGCCGCCCGTCGCGCGAGAGGCCCTCCTTCGAGGAAGACCGCCTGTGTGACGCCGGCCTGCGTCGCCATGGCGACGTAACGTTCGAGGACCTTGCGGTAGAGCGGGTCCTTCGAGTTGCGCCTCACGAAGTACGCTCCCATCGCTCGGATGAGCGTCTGGAGCGGCCAGATCCGCGCCCACTCGCTGACCGCGTAGGAGAGGGCGGCCTTCTCGGCGACCAGCCGTTCGGCCAGCCGCGCGTTGAAGGGGCCGTTGTGCTCGTCCACGAAGAGGGCGAGGATGTGGATGTCGTCCTGGCTCGGGCGCAGGGGGCCCGCGCGCAGCGCGGCGTCGAGCCTTTTGACCGAGCGTTCGGCCACTCGGGCCTGCACAACGGGGTGGTAAGCAGGGCTTCGGGGTCCTGGTGCGTTCTCCTTATCTTTAGCGCGTAGTAGTAGTAGGCCTGTGGGCGAGCGCGTGTAATCGCGCAGCGATTTCCGCGCAGGCGTCCATAGTGCATCCGCTCGTGGCGGCCGTTCTGCTCGGGGTGGGAGGGCTGGATCAACTCTGGACGGATGCCCAGGCGGATCCACCAGACGGAGAGCCTGAAGAGGCGGCTGATCGCGGTGGCGGCGGAGAAGGGGGTGCCGTTATCCGTGCGGATGACCTCGGGGCAGGCCGTAGGTGCGGAAAACGCGCTCGAAATTCTTCTTCGTCGGTCCCTCGCCGAAAACCCGTCTCCGGGTCGTCTCTCTGAGCGGCTCCGAGGAAGAGATTCTCGCGTCCGAAGGAAGGAAAGCCGGCCGGAGGGTCGGGATTGCCGTCGCGACGCGGCCGGAGACCGTCAAGAGCCACCGGAACAACCCTGCGACCGACCAGGAATCTACTTTATGCGGTGCTCGGGTTTATCAGCGTCGGGCTTCTGGTGCAGGGCCTCGGTCTTCAGCTACCAACAAGAGTTCTGAAGATGCTGAGCGCCGGACTCGAAGATTACCTTTGCCGCCAACGGCTCGAGCTACAACCTGGCCGTGCCGGGCGCCGTGATCACCTTCGACCCGGCGGCGACTGCGGCTATGACGACCTTCGACGTGGCGAGCAATCGCTGGGCCACCACCGTTCCCGGCGGCCTCTCCGGCAGAGCGTTCCTCTCCGGCCTCGCCTTTCCGGTTCCCGCCGGGGGTCTGCCGGGCGGCGTCGGTGGGGTCACCTGGTCCGCGGCGTTCTCGACCGACACGCCCGGCGTGACCGCGCAGTGGCAGTGGGCCGCCGCGGTTTACAACACATTCGGCCCCGACTACAACGCGCTTGCCGTCAAGCCGGTGGACGGGGACCAGACGAGCCAGAGCGCCAATCTGGTCGCCAGGTCGGAGAATCCCGATAACCAGGCCGGCCAGAACCTTGGTTCCGCCGGCAAGCCGGCGAATCTGGAAGCCTTCCTGACCGCCGGCGCGAGTGGCGGCGGGGGCTCCAATTTCACGGGGTCTTTCTTCGGGATGAGCGACGTGACGCCCTGCGCGGCGGGTTCGTCTGATCAGCCCAGGAGCATCTCGCAGACGGTCACCACTCTGGCCGGGAGGGGGCTCGTCGCGGACGCCCATCACTCTGACCCCCAGGAGGGCGCTGGCGGTGCCTACGTGCCCAGCCCCGGGGACCCCCGGATCTTTGCGATCCAATAGGCTGTACGGTCGGTCTGTCGATAAGCAAGACCTGTCCCGCCGTCGAGCCGCCCGGCGCCACGTTCCATTGCGTCTTCAGGGTTGCGAACCAGGACCCAGTCTTTTGCGTCGTCGACCTCACCGTCCAGAACACGGTGGACGGTGGTCCCACGCTCAACATCCCCTGCAATCAGCCCAACGCGACTGGATCACCTGTGACCACGCTCAGGCCGGACGACGGCTCGGGCTTCGTTGCCTGCTTCGGCATATTGGCCGACGAGATCGCGCCTCTCTGCAATCCCGCCGGCGGCACTGCTTTCAACGATCACATCGCCGCCAGCGGCACAGACCAGAGTACTGTCCTCGGCCGCCCCGTGTCGGCTGAGACTACGAACGGCACCACTGTTCTTGCCTGCACGCCCACGCCGACGCCGACGAACACCCCGACCAACACGCCGACGCCGACGAACACGCCGACGCCCACGCCCACGAGAACGCCGACCCCGATCTCCTGCGCGGCGTGTTTGATCGGTTATCCGGACAGCAGCAATCTGCCGCGGTCGGCGGTGGCCTTCAACGAGAGCGAAGTGTTGCGGGCGTTCGATCCGGCGAACGGCTGCATCACGCCGGCCAACGGGACCGTCAAGCTCTGGTACAACGACGAGCACGCGCTGACGTTGGGCGTGCGTCGTGTGATCGTGAAGACGACGAGCGGTACGACGACGACGGACTACCCGGTGTCGCCGCTGACGACGAGTCCTGGGCACGCGGCATCCCCGGCGACCGGGACGAATCTTCTGGTTGGGGACCAGGCGGGCACCGACACGAGCTCTTGCACGGGATTTCCGGACCTGTGCGACCGGCCGATGTGGCCCTCGTTGTTCGTCACGGACATCACGAGCAATGCAAGCGACCGGTCTGGGGACTGGCAGAATGGCGGTGTCGCGAACGCTCCCAGCGACGTCTTCGGGGCCTGGAAGGCCGCGGTGAGGACGGTTGACAAGACCAGGTCGCCCGCGAGGATCACGGTGACGCCGGACGGGGATCCGGCGAAGAACAACTGGAACCTGGGCGCCGGCAGCGACACCCCTCCCGGGGGGTTCGGGAGTCTGACCAACGAGGGTTATGGCGCGGAGGTTCGCTGGAGCCTGACCGACCTGCGCGACAAGAACGGCAACAAGTTGGTGCCCACCCACGTGTACCGGCTCCAGTTCATGGTGCATGACGGCGACCAGAACAAGGCCGGAGGCGACGTTGGCGAGGCCTGTACCAACGTGCTGATGCCCCCGGGTTGACCGCCCACGCGCACTCAGATCGGAAAGCAGGTGACCTCGCTAGCCGGCGCATACGCGCCGGCTAGCCTGTCAAAGCGAGCGGGGGTGGGGCGAAGAGGTGGGCGATCGAGTTGCCGTGGCAGGCCAGCAGGGACAGGTCCGGGGCGAGATCGGGTGGCGTAGGGCATCCTGATGCCGTCGAAGACCCTCACCGTGACACGGCGCTTGCCGAACCCCAGCTCCTCCACGCATCCGCGCGATCGACCGGTACCCGTGCCCGCGCTGCCACAAAGCAGCATCTGCACCATCTCGATCACGCTCACCTCCCGAAACGCCATCCCCGCACCTTCCAGCTCGTTACCGAGTGGCCCGGTGAATCGCCCCGGCTTTTCCGGAGGCTCCAACGCTTGAGAGGATGGAGCCATGGAAAGACGAGCGGGGTGCAGTACCTGTCGATCCGCTATACCGAGCGCCTCGCCGAGGCCGGCATCGAGCGCTCGGTCGGGAGCGTCGGCGACTCCTACGACAACGCGCTGGCCGAAAGCGTCAACGGCCTCTAGAAGACCGAGGTCATCCGGCGCCGCGGGCCCTGGCGAAACATCGACGAAGTGGAATTTGCCACCCTCGAATGGGTCGACTGGTTCAACAACCGAAGGCTTCTCGAACCCCTCGGCTACGTCCCCCCGGCCGAGTACGAAGAGATCTACTATCGCAGTCAGAATGCTCCAGCCATCGCGGCTGGACTCATGTAAACCAGTCTCCGGATTTCCCGGGGCGATTCACGGTGAGATGATCTCCGGGGACGAACATCCTCATCACGTCCGGGAACGAGACGGGCGACCGCCCCTCGCCGCTTCTCGAGAGTTCTCTAAATTCGGCGAGTCGGATCAGCTCCCGGAGCAGGAAAAAGCCCGGAGTCCTCGCGGGCTCCGGGCTGAAGCGGCCGATTCGATCCGTTACTGCCGGCGCGCCAGGAAGAGTCCGGCTCCGCCGAGGAGAAGACCGAGCAGTGCCATCATCGGGAAAGACAGCGTCGGCACCTGCGTCGGGGTGGGCGTATTTGTCGACGTCGGCGTGGGCGTATTTGTCGGCGTCGGCGTGGGCGTATTTGTCGGCGTCGGGGTGGGCGTATTTGTCGGCGTCGGGGTGGGCGTATTTGTCGGCGTCGGGGTGGGCGTATTTGTCGGCGTCGGGGTGGGCGTAT
>JADGOB010000216.1 GCA_017883185.1 Acidobacteriota bacterium | reverse complement strand
CGTTCACCTGCGCGTGACGGAGGCCCTGCGTGCCGTGTCCCCCCGGTCCCGCTGATCTGCTCGCCGATCTGGCGCACGAGTTCGCGCGCCTCCGCGTCCCGTGGTACGTGTTCGGTGCGCAGGCCGCGCTGATCTGGGGGCGGCCGCGCTTGACGACCGACGTGGACGTGACCGTGCGGCTGGGAGCACTGGACAGCCGCGCATTCGTGAGCGCCTTGCAGGCACGGGCGTTCGACCTGCGCATCGTCGCCACGCCGGAGTTCGTCCAGCAGACCCGCGTGCTGCCACTCGTCCACCAGCCGACGGGCCTCGCGGTCGACGTCGTGTTGGCCGGGCCGGGCCTGGAAGACGACTTCCTGGCCCGAGCCGTCACGGTGGAGATTGGGGGCGCGGCCGTTCCCATCATCAGTGCCGAGGATCTGATCGTGACCAAGATCCTGGCGGGACGGCCCAAGGACATCGACGACATCCGCGGCGTGCTGGCAGAGCGGGGTGGCTCCCTCGATCTCGCGCAGATCCGCCGGACGCTCGAGATGCTGGAAGAGGCCCTTGGTCAAGACGATCTCGTGCCGCTCTTCGAGGCCGAGGTCCAGCGATCCAGCCAGCGCCCGAAGTGACTGGCGCGCCGCCCCGCGCGCGGTGGCCGCCCTCTCCCACTCCGCATCATCGAAGAGGAACTGCAGGCACTCTGCCATCTCGGGAGCACGAAAGACTCATCGTGACGGGTTCCGTCGTGTCCCTGCTGGTGATGTCGTCTCAGAGCCGGACCAGGTCCGCGATCTTCACCGTGCGCTGCTGTTCGATGCTCGTGCGCGCCGCGATGCCGGTCAGGCAGGCGAGGGCGCCGGCCCGCGAGTCGGGCAACTGCATGTAGTCAGGCATCTTCACCTGCCGGAAGATGAGATCCTTCAGACGGTCATCGCCCCCGTAGTGCCCGCCCTCGACCTTCGGCGGCGGAATGACCCGGCGCTCGCCGAAGCTCTTGATGACGGCGATGTCCGTCTCGGTCTCCGGGGTCCATGCCTGGCGCTCGTAGTCGCGGACCTCGAGGCGTCCCTTCTCTCCGTTGAAGGCAATCCGGTAGCCTTCGATTGGCAGGAATGCATTCACCGAGTAGGCCATCGACGCTCCATTCGAGTACTTCACGAGGGCCTGCATCGTGTCGTAGGTGTCGATATCCTCCCGGAACACGCAGCCGTCGCGGTAGTAGTGGTCGGCGCTCTCGCAGTTCACGTACAGCTTCATCCGTCGCTCGTTCTTCGTGATGTCGTAGTAGAAGCGGCACGCCGACTTGTTCCCGCACGCCCGGCAGTTGGTCGATCGCATCGTCCCGTTCCTGCCGTACACCTCGACGCCGCCGCGCGCCGTCACCTCGACCGGGTCGGCACCCAGCCACCAGTTGACGAGGTCGAAGTGGTGGCTGGCCTTGTGTACCCACAGGCTTCCGCTCCTGGACTTCAGCCGGTGCCATCGGCGGAAGTAGTCGGCGCCGTGGCTGACGTCCAGGTACCAGCTGAAGTCGACCGACACGACGCGGCCGATCTCCCCCGAGAGCAGGATTTCCTTGATCAACTGGTGCTTGGGCGCGTACCGGTAGTTGAACGTGACGATGATCTTCCGGTTCGTGCGCCGTTCCGCGTCGAGGACGGCCTGGCACTGCGTCTCGTCGATCACCATCGGCTTCTCGGTCAGGACGTCGATGCCACGGCCGAGCGCCTTGACGATGTAGTCCGAGTGATAGGCGTCCACGGTCGTCACCATCAGGACGTCCGGCTTCGCGCGATCGCACATCTCGTCGAAGCTGGTGAAGGTCGGGCACGGCACGCCGATCAGTTCCGGCGCGAGGGCGGCGCGCTTCGGGTTGATGTCGCAGAGGCCGACGAACTCGAGCACATCCGGATAGCGTGCCGCCACGGTCTGGCCCCACATGCTGGTGCCGCGATCGCCTGTCCCGATCATCGCGTAGCGGCGTTTTGCGGGTGCGACCGAGGCGAGCAGGGGACTCGACGACACGAGAGATGCCGCGGCGGCGGTTCCCGCGGTCTTCACGAACTCACGGCGCGTCCAGGGGTGAGGAGCCAAGACCGACATGTCGGACCTCCTGAAGAACTCAGAAGCCGTGGAATCAGGACGGGCACCATCACAGCGCCAAGTGCCCCGCGCCTGACGGAAAAGTGGACTGTCCACTGCTACGCGCGCTTCCGACTCGCGCTCGCCGAGGAGGCCCCGACGATCAAGTCTTACAGCGAGAAGGCCTGGGCGGAAATCCCCGACGCGAAGAGCGGATCGGTCGACATGTCGCTGGCGCTCGTCGAGGGATTGCACGCCCGGTGGGTGGCGTTGATGCGTGCGATGACGCTCGAACGAACGGCGCGCTCATCTGGTGCACCACCGACCGGCCCCTCAGTCCTTCGATGCACAAATACGGCGACGTATTTGTGCCCTCAGGACTTAGTGCTGAGCGAGCACAACTGGCCACGAGCGCCGAGAACCGATCGTGGCCGTCATTACGAGTCGAAGTACTCAGCGGTTCGCAGCCAGCGGGTTCTTCCACGTGAGGCCGGGGAAGTTGGCGAAATCGCCGTCGGTCGAGCAGAGCGTGAGACCGTGCTCGATCGCCAGCGCCGCCAGGTGCGCGTCTGGCACGAGCCGGCTCGTCACCCAGGCGTGTCTGATGAGGCCGCCGAGGACCTCGGCGTGACGAGGACCGAGTGTCGGAATCCAGGCCGATTCGCAGGCCAGCCATTCCTCCACTTGACGCCAGGCTCCGCCTGGCGTCACGGCCTGACGAACGACGACCGGGTTGTTGACCAGCCGCACGAACGCGATCAGGGACGGCCACGGCAAACCCACCCGGCTCGTCCCGTTCAACGGCTCGTCCAGCCATGAACGGGCGCGTGGGTGTTCGGGGGCCGCGTGATTGGCGGCGTACAGCAAGAGGTTGCCGTCGACCAGGATCACCGGTGATCCTCGCCTTCGACGCGAGACAGGACCTCTTCGACGTTGTCGAGGCTGCCCACCAGGCTCGGCCCAAGGTTGAAACCCTTGGTACGGAACGGCCTGCGCGCCGGGCCGGGACGGTCCACCCCGTCCAGCCCGCTCCGGAGCGCCTCATTGACCAGCACCTTGAGCGGCCGGCGCTGCTTCCGGACGGCGGCTTTCAGCCTGGCGGTCACGTCGTCGTCCAGCGTGAAGGTTGTCCTTATGACGTGATGCTATGTCCATGATGCTGAGATGTCAATGCTATGATGCCTCAGGCATCATCCACGTGTGGCCGTTCGCCGTTTCCCCGGCGAGCCACCTCGCCTGGGCCGCTACTTCCTGACCGGGCCCGGGTCCGCCTTGCGCGCAGCCCGGTTGAGCTGTTCGAGCACCGCCAGTTCAGCGTCGATCTCGGAGCGGACCTTGTCCACCTTGTTCTGGCGGACGTTTCCGGCGATCTTCTGGACCAGTTTGGTTATGCCCTGGAATGCCAGGGCGAAACCGACACTCGTCGCGACGGCCATCGCCCGGTCGCGGTTGCCGGCCATCGAGTTGAACGGCGTCGCCTGGTCCGGGTAGGTCATGGCCAGGAACTCGTCGTGCCACGTCGGGGGCGCGGTCGATGCCCACGAAGGGCCTGACGTGACCATGAGATCGCAGCCAGTGCACGGGAGGAACTGCGATTCAACGGCCAGGCGTTGGCCGGGACGGATCTGGACGATGGTGGCCGATTCCGCCGAAGGCCGCGCGTTGACATTCGAGGTCCGCCGGACTCCCGACAGGGTATATGGAAGCGAGTCGTCCGACCGGGCCGCCTGGGGTTCGGGCTGAGTCGAGAGCGCCACCAGTGAGATCAGCGCAACGGCGAGGACCATGGCGAATCTCCTTGTTACAGCATACATGAGGGAACGGGCGCCACCTGTTACAAGAGGCACGTTGTCTCCGCCCTTGCTGCGGTGACGAGAGCCTGTGTCCTCGATTGGGGACGATTGGGGCGAACTCTTCGCCACGCAGGGCTGAAATGCCTGAAAAACCACCTGCTTCTGCTTGGCATTGCGGTTGCGTTCTCAAGTGGTGTCGGTCCTTCCGGTCGTCGCTCATCCAGGGAACCAGGTTCGGTGAAGGGCTGGCGAATGGAGTGGTATATGAACATCCAACAGACGTTCACTTCCGCCGTCGTCATGGCCGCGCTCAGTCTCGTGTCGGTGCCGGCCAGCGCCCAGAACCAACGCGGCAACGGGCAACAGCGTGGCGGCGGTCGCGCCACGGCCAGCTCGCCGGCGCCGCGTCAGGGGGCGTCTCAGGTGCGCCAGAGCGCGCCGCGCTCGTCGGGGAGTCGTCAGTCCTCGGGTGCCCAGTCGGCACCGCAGGTGCGCCAGAGCGCACCGCGCTCGTCGGGGAGTCGTCAGTACTCGGGTGCCCAGTCGGCGCCGCAGGTGGGCCAGAGCGCACCGCGCTCGTCTGGGAGCCGTCAGTACTCGGGTGCCCAGTCGGCGCCTCGCGCCTACGCGAACCAGCAGAGTCAGCAGTATCAGCAGCGCGCGGTGCCTCGTTCCTACGCCCGGCCCTCGTACCAGTCGCCCTCGTACCGTAACGGCGACTCTCGAGGGTACGCGTCGCCGCGGAATAGCTATCGCTCGTACCAGTCGCGCGCCTTCTCCTACTCGCAGCGGTACGCTCGGCCGTACAACTACGTGCCGTATCGACCGTTCTACTTCTCGCGGCCGTACTACTCGTTCAGGTCGCAGCTGGACCTCGGGCTGGGGCTGTGGCTGGGCTACTCGGTGCCGTATCCCTACGACTACCTGGGCGACTACAGGCCCAGGGTGTACGGCTACTACCCGGAAGGCTCGTATGACGTAACGCCCGGCACGCCGATCTACGGCGGAATGAGCTTCGACATACAGCCTGCGGACGCGGATCTGTACGTGGACGGGGAATACGTGGGCCAGATTGGCACCTTCGCGGCGACGTCAGAACCGCTGACGCTCAGGCCTGGCCAACACCGAATCGAGGTGCAGCGCGAGGGCTTCCGCCCGATGGCGTGGGATGTGACGATCGAGCCGGGACAGGTGATTCCCTACCGCGCGGTCATGGAGAGGTACTGACGCGTCAGGGGTCAGGGACCAGGGGTCAGGGATCGGGGACCAGAGACCAGGGTCAGTTACGCGGGAAACGAAGAGGGGCGGCCTGGCGGCCGCCCCTTTGGTTTATTGCGGGGCTGAAGCCCCGCACTACACCTTGCGCGGCGCGCTATTTCTTCGGAAGCGCGATCTGCTCCGTCGTTGACACCTGGAACTGCCGGAACCTGGCGTAGGTCGCCGTTCCCGTGATGGCGAGGTTCCCGGCCGCATACTTTTCTTCCATCATCACCGGCAGCCACAGACCGGGGAGTTCCTCCCGAGACGCGTACGTGACGGTGATCGTCGCGACCGACGCCTTCAGGACGGTCCGGAGGATCCGCCCGTTTGCCGGCTCTACCCAGAGCCTGCCCGAGGCCGGGACGTCATCGCCCCCGGACGTCTTGATGATCGTGGGGTGGCTGGTTTCCGAGTAATCGAGGACCGACACCCGCCGGCCTGCCAGCGTCTCCTCGCCGGCCCTCCTGAAGCTGAAGCGATGGCGGCTCTCCGGTTCGAGGAACCAGAGCGCCAGCGTGGGCAGGTTGAGATTTCGCCGGATGGGCCCGATGTTGTAGCGGGCGCTCTCACGCAAGATCTCGTTTGCGCTCTCCAGCGCGACGTCGGGCGCCGACTGGAGAAACAGCTTGACCAGCCGGTCCTGCCGATCGCGGACGCGCTCGCCATCGACTTCGAACACGTCGCGAAACGGCAGCCATCCGTCGAGGCCAGGGGGTCTCACGAGGAGGAAATCCGACACGAGCTGCCTCGACTTCGTCGTCCACGCCGGTACCGGCTTGCCGTTGATGGTCACGTTCACGCGGCCCACGTTGCTGTCGCCGCGAACTTCCTGCGTGTAGGTCTCCTCGGACACCACCGACGACAGCTCTCGCCCGTAGTCCCATACGTACTGCGAGACGCGGTCGAGGAGGAGCGCCAGCGATGAATCGTATTGCGCCGGCGGCAGGGCAGGGGGCTGTGGGTGTTCGCCGGTCGCGGCCGGCGGCGGGC
>JADGOB010000215.1 GCA_017883185.1 Acidobacteriota bacterium | reverse complement strand
GGGCAGAACGGCCACAGGCGTCTCTGCACCCCGTCGGGCCAGTTCGTCGAGAAGGCGTTGTCGAAGGTCGGCGACCGGCTCGAGGTGGGCCGCCCGCACGTCATCGGCCGGGATTTCGCTGAACAAGCCGACGCGCGCCTTCAGCAGGATGAGCGCGAGGATCTGGGCCTCCCACTGGTCGTACATGGAGAACCCCGGCGCCATGATTGTGTCGAGCACCGCCCGCGGGCTCGCGTGCCCCGTCATCAGTTCGCGGAAGTGGCCGTGGGCAGGAAAGCCGTCGTTGCACCGGGCGGCCGCCAGGATCAGCCCGCCGGGCTCCACAATCTGGGCCGCAGCGGACATCCCCTTCACCGCCTGGTACAGGTTCAGATCGAGCGGGTAGCCGCTGTTGGTCGTCACGACGACCGGGTACGTGCGGTCGCATCGCACCATGGCCGTCTGTTTCGCGGTTCGACAGCCTTCGCGATGCGCCTCCAGCACGTCCCCGCAGAAGAACCCCGCAATCTCGCGCTGCCGGTTCAGGGTGACGTTGATGCAGAAATCAACCGGCAGAAGCGAGCCATTGGCCCGAATCTGGTCCTGTGTGGGATTGTCCTCGAGCCGCCCCCACGTGCTGCGCGGGTCGCCGATCACGTCGGCCCGGTGGTAGTGCATGATGGCGTCGATGTCGGCGAGCGCCGGAAACACGCCCTTGTAGCCGCCCGAGAACCCCGCCATGAAGTGGGGTTCGATGAAGCCGAGCACAATTCGGCGATCCGCGCGGACCCACTCCCGGTTCAGGAACACCGGGTGGCCGTCCCGCGTCCGGCCCACGCATTCAAGGCTTCCCGGGTCGCGCGCGGAGTGATTCACGACCCGCACGCGACGCATCACCTCGGGGCCAACCATCGCCCGCAACTCGTCATCGGTATTGGTCCGGTGCGATCCGGTGCCGTTGACGATGGTCCAGTGTGTGTCGGGAACGTGTGACAACTCCTCGAGCAGCCAGCCGAGGAGACGGTCGGACGGCAGGGGACGCGTGATGTCCGGGATGGCGACCGCAAGCCGTTCGGAGGCGCCGACGACTTCGCGGAGCGGTCGCGAGTTGAGGGGCTCTCCAACCGCCTGCCTGAAGGACGCCGCCTCGTCGGCAAGGCCGGGAACAAAGGTGGGCTCAAAGATCGACACGTCGCGCGCCGGGATGTCGAGCGCCAGTTCGGCGCGGCCGTAGCGGAGTTTCGCGATCATCGACCACAGGATAGCGCCGAACCCGGGCGCCGTGAAGTGAAGTGCGGAAACAGTGAAGTGCGGAACCCGGCACGGACTCCTCCGGTGAGGCGGCGGGCGCGGCCCGGTTTGTTGCGGAAGGAGACACTTCCTCCGCTTGACGCCGGCGCCGGGCATCAGTACTGTTGGCCCCATAGCCGACCCGGCGGGCTGGCCTCCGGGGTTGCCCTTCCCTCATTCTCGAGACGAGTCGGTCTTGTTCCAGTCCCCTTCAAGGAGTGGTCGCATGAGAAAGGTCCGTCCTGTCACAAAGGCGCTAGGCGTCCTGGCCCTCCTGGCCCTCGCCGTCGTCATCTTCGCCGGCGATCTGGCCGCGCAGACGCTGTCGCCGGAAGTCCTCAAAGCGTTCAGTTTCCGGGCCATCGGCCCGACTCGCCAGAGCGGGCGCTTCACCGATTTTGCCGTTCCCGCGCTGGAACCGTGGACCATCTACGCGTCCACCGGCTCAGGTGGCTTGTGGAAGTCGGTCAACAACGGACAGAACTGGGAATCGATCTTCGACAACCAGCCGATTATCTCCATCGGTGACATCGCCGTCGCCGCGTCGAACCCCAACATCGTGTACGTCGGCAGCGGCGAGGCCAACACCTCGCGCAGCACGTACTGGGGTGACGGTGTCTACAAGTCCACCGACGCGGGCAAGACCTGGACAAACGTCGGCCTCAAGGACAGCCATCACATCGGTCGGATGGTGATCCACCCGAAGATCCCGGACATCGTCTACGTCGCGGCCCTCGGGCACCTGTATTCCGAGAACGACGAGCGCGGCGTGTTCAAGACGATCGATGGCGGCAAGACCTGGACGAAGTCACTCGACATCAAGGTCGAGGGCAAGGCGATTGGCGCGGTTGATATCGTGATGGATCCGAAGAAGCCTGAGACGCTCTACGCGGCGACCTACGACAAGGAGCGGAAACCCTGGACGTTCAACCTGGGCGGACCCGGCAGCGCGATCTACAAGACCATCGATGCGGGCAAGACGTGGACGAAGCTGACCACCGGTCTTCCCGGAGGGATCCTCGGCCGGATCGGCCTCGACATCTCCCTCAAGAACCCGCTCGTGCTCTACGCGAACATCGAGAACGCCAACAAGCTGAAGATGTCCGACGCCGACCGGCTGAAGGAACTGCGCGAGGGCAAGTCGAGCGCGGGAATGATCGGCGAAGAGGTCTATCGGACGGACGATGGCGGGAAGACGTGGAAGAAGGTGAACGAGAAGAACCCGGTCGGCGGCGGCCCGGGCTACTACTACATGGATATCCGGATCGACCCTGCCGACGTGAACCATGCGTACGTGTTGAGCGTGGGTGTGCTCGAGACGAAGGACGGCGGCAAGACGTGGGCGTCGGCGTTCCGTTTCGGCGGCGACAACCACGCGCTGTGGATCGATCCCGTCAACTCGAAGCACATGATCCTCGGCTACGACCACGGCATGGGGATCACGTACGACGGCGGGAAGAACTGGTATCACCCGGATGAACTGCCGCTGGCGCAGTTCTATGCGATCGGCCTCGACAACCATATGCCGTACAACGTGTATGGGGGGCTGCAGGACAACGGGTCGGTGCGCGGGCCCAGCAGCAAGCGCGGCGGCCGTCCGATCGTGTTCGAGGACTGGCAGACGGTGGGCGGCGGCGACGGCATGTTCAACGTCGTGGACCCGGTGACGAACCGGTACCTCTACAACGAGTCGCAGTTCGGCGCCATCGCGCGCACCGACCTCTACACGGGCGAGTCGAAGAGCATCCGGAACCGCGATGACTCGCTGCGCTATAACTGGACTGCGCCGATCCTCGTGTCGCCACACGACCCGAACGTGATCTACCACGCGGCCAACCGGCTCATGAAGTCCACGAGCCGCGGCGACGCCTGGGAGTTCGTCAGCGCGGACCTGACGACCAACGACAAGTCGAAGCTGACGGTGGACGGCAAGGGCGGCGACGGCAACATCCAATACTGCACAATCAGCACGATCGACGAGTCGCCCATCGTTCGCGACCTGCTGTGGGTCGGCACCGACGACGGCAACGTCTGGGTAACCAAGGACGGCGGGAAGAACTGGACGAAGCTCAACGACAACATCAAGGGGAACCCGGGCGTCTGGGTGAGCCGCGTCGAGGCGTCGCACTATGCACCTGGCACGGCCTACGTGACCTACACGGGCCTCCGGAACGACGACTTCCGCGCGTTCCTCTACAAGACGACCGACTACGGCCAGACGTGGACGTCGATCGTGGGCAACCTGCCGGCCAAGACGATCAACGTCATCCGTGAGGACCCGAAGAATCCGAACCTGCTGTTCGTCGGGGCCGAGTTCGGCCTGTATGTGTCGCTCGACGGCGGGAAGACCTGGAACGAGATGAAGGGAATCCCAACGCAGGTGGTGTACGACCTGCAGATTCACCCGCGCGACGGTGAACTGGTTGTCGCGACGCATGGCCGCGGGATCTACATCGCGGACATCTCGGCACTCGAGCAGGTGAACGACAAGGTGCTGGGCGAGAGCCTGTACCTGTTCGACATCAAGCCGGCGGTGAAGTGGGTGACGCGGATCGGCGGCGTGTCGGCGTCCACGAACTTCAACGGACCGAGCAACCCGAACGGCGTCGTCGTCACCTACTACCAGAAGGCGGCGACGTCCGGGGAGATCACCGTCCAGGTGCTGAAGGGCGCGCGTGTGGTGGCGGAGAACAAGAAGGCGCCGAACGCGGCCGGGTTCAACAAGCTCGTGTGGAACATGCGGATGGACGCCGTGACGATCCCCGGGGTGGCGGTGGCGCCGCCGACGGGTCGCGGATTCGGGGGCGGCGGGATGGGCGGGCGCGGCGGTGCGGCGGAGCCGGCGCTTCCGACGTTTGGCGGCGTGACGCCCGCCGAGCCGGGTGAGTACACGGTGGTGATGACCGCGGGCGGGAAGACGCTGTCGAAGACCGCCGTGATCCTCGAAGACGTGTGGTTCGACAAGATGTTCTAGGGGGAAGAAGAGAGAAGTCAGGAGTCAGGAGTCAGGAGTCGGAACACGGAGGGCCCGGTGCGCACGGCGAGCCGGGCCCTCCGTCTGTCCGTCTTCCCGCCCTCCGCCTCTCCGCCTTCCGCCTTCCCACGTTCCCCGGCCTGCCCTGAGCGAGCGAAGCGAGTCGAAGGGTGGTAAGATCCCGCGGGCCGAGAGTCGGCCCGGAGGCATGCGTGTCCCTCGTCGAACAATTCGTCCGCACCGCGAAAAGCCACGAGAGCAAGCTGGCCGTGATCGACCGTGCCACGGGCCAGCGCGCCACCTACCGCGACACGCTGCTGCGTGCGCTGATCCTCTCGAGCAAGTTCCGGCGATACGCGCCGGGCATGATCGGCGTGATGATCCCGACATCGGGCGGGGCCATCTACGCGTTGATTGCGGCGCTGATGAGCGGCCGCACGCCAGTGATGATCAACTACTCCACGGGAGCCGCGCAGAACTGCGAGATGGCGCAGCGCCGCCTCGCCTTCCGCACGATCATCACCTCGCGCGCGCTGCTCGAGAAAATCAAGTGCCCTGTGGTGGACGGCATGGTCTTCATCGAGGACCTTGCCGCACGCGTCTCGGCGCTCAACAAGATAAGCGGGTTCCTGCGCGCCTCGATGTCCGCCGACCGCATCTGCCGGCACGTCCATCTCGGCGGAGACGATGACAGGGCGGTGATCCTGTTCACCAGTGGAAGCGAGAGAGAGCCGAAAGCAGTGCCCCTCTCGCACCGGAACATCAAGGCGAACATCGACGGGATGCACCAGGTCCTGGAGTTCGGCCCCAAGGACATCATCCTCGGCAACCTCCCGCTCTTCCACGTCTTCGGCCTCACGGTCACGTGCTGGCTGCCCCTCACCAACGCGATGACCGTCGTCACGTCGCCCAATCCGCTGGAGTTCCGCGCGATCACCACGGCGGTCCGCGAGGAGAGCGTGACGATGATGGTCGGGACGCCGGCCTTCCTGGCAGGCTATCTCCAGAAGTCGGATCCTGGCGATTTCGCCTCGGTGCGGCTGCTGATCACCGGCGCGGACAAGTGCCCCGAGTCGCTGCGCCTGGCCTTCCTCGAACGCCACGGCAAGGTGCTGCTCGAAGGCTACGGCACGACGGAGACGAGCCCGGTGATCTCGGTGAACACCCCGGAACACAACCGCCCGGGGAGCGTGGGCAAGGCGCTGCCGAACGTGCAGGTGCGGATGGAGCACTACGAGACGGGCGAGTCGTGCGACGTGAAGGAGATCGGCAAGATCCTGGTCAAGGGCGACAGCGTGATGTCGGCCTACTTCGACGACTTCGAGGCGACGGCGCAGCATATGCGCCACGGCTGGTACGACACCGGCGACATGGGCTACAGGGACGACGAAGGATACCTGTGGCACGTGGGCCGGCTGGGGCGGTTCCTGAAGATCGGCGGCGAGATGGTGTCGCTGGTGCAGGTGGAGGACGTGCTGCAGCGATCGCTGCCAGAAACCGTGGAGTGCGGCGTCGTGGAGGTGCCAGACGCGGTGCGCGGCGCGAAGATCGTGGCGGCGGTGACGGAAAAGGTGGACGAGAAGGCCGCGCTCGCGCGGTTGTCGGAGAACCTGCCGCGCATCGCCCTGCCAAAGCAGTTCGTCGTGCTGCCGTTCCTCCCGAAGATGCCGAGCGGCAAGGTGGATTACCGCGCGCTGACCGAGATGGTGCGAGATACCGTGCAAGACGGTGGGTCCGCGCGATCGCGCCTCCCCCACGCGTGACAGGTATTTCTCTAGGTGTCCTTTGTGATCTTTGTCGAGCGGCAGAAGATCTCGGCGTGGGCCACGCTCGACCTGGCGGGCCCGCAACAAGGACACGGTCCTCTGGAATG
>JADGOB010000076.1 GCA_017883185.1 Acidobacteriota bacterium | reverse complement strand
TAGAACTCGCTCCGCAACGGCCATGGCGCGGCGGGGGGCACCGGTTCGCTGGAGCAGTTCAGCAAGAAGCGTGTCCCGCGCAGTTGGTTGCTCTTGTGGTCCGCCAACCGTCGACGCCCGAAGTTCGGTTAGCGCTCTGAGAAACTGCCCCGTCCGGATGAAGTCCTGAATGGTGTCCATCACGAATCGCTCCAATGGCGGACGATGCGGGAACGACACGGATCGTGACGAAAGGCGCTGGGAGTTCAGAAGTCTACGGAATACTAACTCAAGAGGAAGGCCACGGCGACGGGCACCCACAATGGGCAGCAGTTCTGAGCCGTTCGAGGGGAATCATGCTGAGGCGCAGGTTCCTGCCCGCAGCAAACTCTTTGCCGGAATTGCGGAGCGGCAGGACCGGGCCGAGTCGTTCAATACCATTGCTCCGATTTGCCGCGTTCTGGGATGCGCGTACAACAAGACAGCCTGCCAGACACGCATCAGTCTGGCAGGCCGAGCAGAGCTCTGGTCGTTGCCTAGTTCTAGTCGCCCCAGATAATTCGATTCCCCCAAACAATTCTGTCGACAGCCAAATCACCGGTTCCCCAGACAATCCGGTTGCCCCAGACAATCCGATCGGGCATCACCGTATTCGCGCCCCAGACTATTCGGTTGCCCCAGACAATCCGGTCCGAGTCAACGAGATCGCTGTTGCCCCAGACGATCCGATTACCCCACACGATGTGATTACCCCAGACAATCCGATTGCCCCACACGATCCGGTCTGGGGCTACCGAGCCGGCGCCCCAGACAATTCGATTGCCCCATACAATTCGGTCGGCTGAGAGCTCGTCGTTGCCCCACACAATGCGGTTGCCCCAGACAATTCGAGTGCCCCAGACGATCCGATTGCCCCACACGATCCGATCACCCCACACCGCAGACCCGCCCCACACAATTCGGTCACCTTCGACAATCTCGGTGCCCCACACAATCCGGTCACCCCACACGATGTGTTCAGCCTCAACGACATTACCCCACACGATCCGGTCACCCCTCACGATCCCCTCGCCCCACACAATCCTGGCCGCCTGCGTCGTCTCGTCTTCGCGCCAGAACGACAGACCGCTTGGCGTGATCGTCTCGCTCGCAATCATCACGTCGTCGTTCGTCTTCGGCCCGTAGAGGGCAATCCGCACCGAGGTGATCGCGTCAACGCTGCCCGCGCCGCCGCCCACCAGCCCCGCGTCGGGCAGGAACGTCGCCCCAAGCTGCAGCGCCGCCTTCACCTTCACCGGATCCAGCTTCGGGTTCGCCTGCAGCACCAGCGCCGCCACCCCAGACACCACCGCCGCCGACATGCTCGTGCCGCTCATCTGCATGTAGGCCGCGTCGCCCGCTCCCGCCTCGTGCAGCGCCGGGTACTCGCTGATGATCGCCGTCCCGGGCGCCTCGAGCGACACCACCTTGTTCCCCGGCGCCAGCAGGTCCGGCTTCATCACGAAGTCGAACATCGTCGGGCCGCGCGAGCTGTAGGTGGCCACCACGTCGTCGGACCGGAAGGTCGTGCCCTTCGTGTTCAACGCGCCCACCGTGATCGCGTAGGGCGAGTTCCCGGGTGAGTCGATCCCGCCCAGCACCAGCCGCCCATCGTTCGTCTTGCCCACGTTGCCCGCCGCCGCCACCACCACGATGCCGTGGGCGACCGCACGCTTCACCGCCTGGCACAGCGGGTCGTCCTCGGAGGGTTCCATCACCGGGTGACCGAGCGACAGGTTGATGATCCGGATCGCGTAGCGCTGCCGGTTGGCAATCGCCCAGTCGATCGCGTCGATGACGTCGCTCACCGTGCCCGAGCCGTCCGCCTCCAACACCTTCATGTTGATGAGGTGCGCGCCGGGCGCCACGCCGCTGTAGCCCTCGGGCGTCGGGTCGGTGGACGGCCTGGCGGCGATGATGCCGGCCACGTGCGTCCCGTGCCCGAACTCGTCCACCGCGGCGCCGCGACTCGACGTGAAGTCCACGCTCACGACGATGCGGTTCCGGATCGCCGGGAGGCCGGCGATGCCCGAGTCGATGAGGGCGATGCCGATGCCGCGGCCGTCGTACCCCTTCAGCCCCTCGAGGCCGCGCCACACCTGGTCGGCCCCGATCGCCTCGTCGGTCACCCTCATCGTCGCGTGCACCTTGATGTCGCCCGAGATGTGCGACACCGCTTCGTCCTCGCTCAGCGCCACGAGCGCGTGGGGCGTGACCTCGATGACGACGCCGTCGGCGAGCCACCGCTTCGGCACGAGGTTGTGCCGCGCCGCCAGCGCCTGGATTTCATCACGGCTGCCCGCGACGATGACATCGACCGTGGCGGCCGAGCGCGTCGAGAGGTGCTGCTGGAGATCCGAAGACAGCCGGGCGTGGTGCG
Organism: Acidobacteriota bacterium; assembly: GCA_017883185.1. GTDB lineage: Bacteria > Acidobacteriota > Vicinamibacteria > Vicinamibacterales > Fen-181 > FEN-299. The sequence continues at coordinate 15,223 of JADGOB010000076.1, read as the reverse complement.
GGCCGCTGCCGGCCGACACGACGCTCCCGGCAAGCGCAAGGGCCGCCACCAGAAGTGCGATGAACGGGAAACGACGCGACATAGATGCCTCCAGAGCCTGGCTTCCAGGGTGCCGATTAGGACGTGAAGCCGGTCAGGGCTTCGGACAACACCGGCCGCGGCGCGGTCGGTGTCTGGCTGCGAACGAGATCGTGAATCGATGCGATGAGGACACGCTGAGACCCGCAACGGGTCCGGATGGTCTGCAGGCGCCCCTGCCGAATCCGGTAGTACACGGTGCGCTTGGAGACGCCGAGCATCAGCACCGCCTGGTCGATCAGCACGCTCCGGCCGAAAGGGTCCATGACCGACGGCGACGCTTCGGACGTGTAGACCTGCTCCACGCGGAACCTCCCGGTCCCGCAAGAGCAAGCGTCGGGCCAGCCGGCCGCTCTTCCGCGAGCCTCGTCCAAGTGGTTGCGCGGCCGAGAGTTATTGCACTAGGATGCTGTCGCAGCGAGTGGCGTCGCCGCCGAAGGAGAGGCCAACAAGTTGGCCTCTGTCCGATGAGGGCGGTTGGCGCACACCGATTGCAGAAATTGCCACGCTATCGTGCAGGATTTGCTAACCAATCGTGCAGGAGCCGAAAGCGATGCCTGTTTTTCAAGGCCGCATGGGCGCCAGCAAGCGACCGGCCAATGGGTTGGCCTGGAGGACAAGAAATTGACCGCTTCCAGACTCGTCTACCAGCCCTTCCCGGTCGTTGGTGCCCTGATCCTGATCGCGTTGGTGAGCCTGTCTGGGGGGTGCCTGAAGGAGGCGCCGCCATCGGGAAATAAGGCGGCGGTCAAGGCGCTCGTCTCCAGCCTGCGGGCCGAGCCGCGGACCTTCAACCGCTACGCGGGCCGCGACTCCGTGCTCGAGATCTTCACGCACCTCACCCAGGCGGGGCTGGTGCGAATCGACCGCCGCACGCAGGCACTCGAGCCGTGGCTGGCCGAGTCGTGGACCTCGTCGGCCGACGGCCTCACCTACACGCTGAAGCTCCGGCCGGGAGTGACCTTCTCGGACGGCACGCCGTTCACGTCGGCCGACGTCCTGTTTGCCTTCCGCGCCGTCTACGACGAGAAGACGGGCAGCGCCCTGGGCGAATCGATGCGGGTCGGGGGGAAACCGCTCGCGGTGAGCGCGCCCGACGCGTCCACGGTGGTCGTGCGTTTCCCGTCGGCGTTCGGCCCGGGCATTCGGTTGCTCGACAACCTGGCCATCCTCCCGCGGCACAAGCTCGAGGCGGCGTTGAACGAGGGAACCCTCGGGAAGGCGTGGGACCTGGCCACGCCGCCCGCGGAGATCGTGGGCCTCGGGCCGTTCGTGCTGAAGGCCTACCAGCCGGGACAGCGGCTCGTCTTCGAGCGCAACCCGCGTTACTGGCGCACCGACGGGCGCGGCCAGCGCCTGCCGGTCCTCGATCGGCTGACGCTCGAGATCGTGCCCGACCAGAACGCCGAACTGCTCGGCCTGCAGACCGGGCAGACCGACTTCACGACGAGCGAGGTTCGTCCGGAGGACTACGCCACGCTGAAGCGCGCCGCGGACGCGGGGAAGCTGTCGCTGCTCGACCTTGGCGTCGGCCTCGACGCCGATTCGTTCTGGTTGAACCTGCGGCCCAACCGCCCGGCGGTCGCGAAGCGGCCGTGGCTGCTGCGCGCCGAGCTGCGCCGCGCGATCTCACACGCGGTCGATCGCCGCGCGTTTGCGGAGACGGTGTTCCTTGGCGCCGCGGTGCCGGTTCACGGGCCGGTCACGCCGGGCAACACGCGTTGGTACTCGGCAGACCTGCCGCGCTTCGAGTACGACGTGCCGGCGGCGAGGCGCCTGCTGGCCGGGATCGGCCTGACGGACCGCGACGGTGACGGCGTGCTGGAGGACCGGGCGGGCGCGACCGCGGGCTTCACCATCCTGACGCAGAAGGGCAACACGGCGCTCGAGCGCGGGGCCGCGTTCCTCGCCGAGGAACTGAAGAAGGTGGGGCTCGCCGTCAATGTCGCGCCGCTGGACGTCGGCGCGGCCATCGACCGGATCGAGCGCGGCGACTACGAGGCCGTCTACTTCCGGTTCCTCACCACGGACCTCGACCCGGCGCTGAACATCGACCTGTGGGTCAGCTCGGGCAGCGCCCACGTGTGGAACCCGGGGCAATCGAAGCCGGCCACCGAGTGGGAGCGAGAGATCGATCAGCTGATGGGGCGGCAGGTGGCGGCGCTCGACCAGGCGCAGCGCAAGGCGCTGTTCGACCAGGTGCAGACGATCGTGGCCGAGCAGTTGCCGATGATCCAGTTCGCCGCGCCGCGCATCTATCTCGCGACGAGCGTGCGCGTGGTGAACGCGACCCCGGCGCTGCTCCGGCCGGCCATCCTCTGGAACCCGGACACGCTGGGCGTCCGCTGACGAAAGCAGGCATTCTTGGTGCGCTACCTGGCCAGGCGGGTGATCGCGGCCGCGGTGCTGGTGGCCGTCGTGTCGTCGGGCGCGCTGCTCCTCACGCGCCTCGCGCCAGGCGATTTCGCCTCGGAGTTGTTCGGCGCGGGGGCGAGCGCGGACACGATTGCCCGGGAGCGTGCGCGCTACGGCCTCGACCGATCGCCGGTCAGCCAGTACCTCGACTGGCTTGGCCGCGCCGCCCGCCTGGACTTCGGCGTTTCGCTCGTCTATCACCGTCCCGTCGCCGAACTGGTGGCGCAACGGGCCGCGAATACCGGCCTGCTGGCGCTCGTCGCGCTGGTATTCGCCACCTTGCTGGGGCTGCCGGCGGGGATCATCACCGGCAGCCGCCGGCGAGGCCCGCTCCCGACGATCCTCCGAGGTCTCTCCCTCGTCCTGCTCTCGCTTCCCTCGCTGATCACGTCGCTCGTCCTCGTGCTGGTGGCCGCGCGCACGCAGTGGTTCCCGACGGGCGGGATGCAGTCGGCGGGCGCCTGGGACGCGGGCGTGTTCGCCGGCCTGGCCGATATCGCCCGCCACCTGCCGTTGCCCGCGCTCGCGATCGCGCTGCCGCTCTCGGCGATGATCGAGCGGGTGCAGTCGCAGTCGATGGGCGACGCGCTCGAGATGCCGTTCACGCTCTCCACCCTCGCCCGGGGCGTGCCGCATTCGCGCCTGGTATGGCGCGACGCGCTGCGCCCGGCGATCGGCCCCGTCGCCGCGATGTACGGGTTCGTCCTGGGGAGCCTGCTGAGCGGCTCGTTCGTGGTGGAAGTGGTGACGTCCTGGCCGGGACTCGGCCGCCTGATGTACGACGCGCTTCGCGCGCGCGACCTGTACCTGGTGGCCGGGTGTGCCGCGGCTGGCTCGGTGTTCCTTGCCGTGGGAACGCTCCTGTCCGATCTGCTCCAGGCCTGGGCCGACCCGCGGCTGCGGCGCGACGAGCCTGGCGGAACGTCGGGAGGGCCCGCATGAGGCCGCTCGGCGCCGCCCTGCTCGCGCTCGTCCTCCTCGCGGCGCTCGCGGCGCCGGTGCTCGCGCCGAACGACCCCGGGCAGACGTTCCGGACGTACCTCTACGCGCCTCCGATGCGGCCACGCCTGGTGACGGCCGACGGACGGTGGCAGCCTCCCTTCGTGCACCCGCTGCGACTCGTCAGCCGTCTGGAGCAGCGGTACGAGGAGGACGTCAGCCAGGCGATTCCTCTCACCTTCTTCTCTCAGGGGAAACTGGCGCGCCTGGCTGACGAGAGCCGCGGCCCGTGGCTGCCGCTCGGCGCAGACCGCGAGGGCCGCGACCTGCTTGCCCGCCTCCTTTTCGGCGCGAGGACCTCGCTCGGCGTGGCGATGCTGGCCACGCTGGCCGCGCTGCTGCTCGGCGTCCTGGCAGGAGGCGTCGCCGGCTACCGGGGCGGCATCGTCGACGAAGGGATCATGCGAGTGGCGGAGTTCGTGCTGGTGCTGCCGGCCGTCTACGTCGTCCTCGCGCTGCGTGCTGCGCTGCCGCTGGTGCTACCGTCGTGGGCGGTCTTCTCGCTGATGGCGGCGATCTTCGCGCTGGTCGGGTGGCCGTGGGTGGCGCGTGCCGTTCGGGCCGTCGTGGCGGTCGAGCGGACGCGCGAGTACGCGGCGGCGGCCGTGTCGCTCGGCGCCGGACACGCGCGCGTGCTGTTCGGCCACCTGTTGCCGGCGTGCCGCGGCCAGATCGGCGCGCAGGCCATCCTCCTGCTGCCCAGCTTCATTCTCGCCGAGGCCACGCTGTCGTACGTCGGCCTGGGTTTCCCCGACACCGTGCCCAGCTGGGGCTCGATGCTCCACGAGGCGAGCAACGTCAACGCGATGGCCGATTTCCCGTGGACGCTCGCGCCCGCGGCGGCCATCTTCGCCGTCACGCTCGCGGCGAACCTCCTCGTCGAGAAGCCGGACCGGGCCGCGTGGTGAGACGCCGCCGGCGACGCGGCGCCCGGGCGCGGCTTTGCGGGTAGAATGGACGCGATGAGTGCCACGTCGCGCGCCGCGGCCGGCGGAGGGCTTGGTTCAACAGCATGAGCATTCGAAACCACCGGGACATCTTCCAAATGAACCTGCACGGAATCTTTCCGCCGATCGCCACACCGTTCAAAGACGACGAGATCGATCTCGATGGCATGAAGGCCAACGTGGCCAAGTGGATGAAGACCGGGCTGGCCGGCGTGCTGGTCCTCGGGTCGAACGGCGAGGCGCCGATGCTCGACGCCGACGAATCGTTCCGCGTGGCCTCCGCCGCGCGGGAGTCGGTCCCGGCCGGAAAGACGCTGATCGTCGGGGCCGGCGAGGAGTCGACGCGCAGCACGATCGCCGCCGTCAAGCGCGCCGCGCAGGCCGGTGCCGACATCGTGCTCGTGCGGACGCCGTGTTATTTCAAGAACCAGATGACGACCGACCTCTTCGTGCGCCACTTCACCGCCGTGGCGGATGCGTCGCCGGTCCCCGTGCTGCCGTACAACGTGCCCGGGCTGACGGGCGTGAACATGGCGGCCGAGGCCCTCGTCTGGCTGTCATCGCACCCGAACATCCCCGGCGTGAAAGATTCGAGCGCCAACCTCACGCAGATCGCGGACCTCGTGGCGCTCACGCCGCCGGATTTCAAGGTGCTGGTCGGGTCGGCGCCGACGCTGTATGCGAGCCTGTGCGTGGGGGCCGTGGGAGGGATCGTCGCCGCCGCGTGCGTCGTGCCCGACCTGATCGTGCAGCTCTACGACCTGGCGCGCGCCGGGAAGCACGCGGACGCCCTGGCGCTGCAACGACAGATCACGCCGCTCGCCAAGTCGGTGACCACGTCGTTCGGTGTGGCCGGCCTCAAGGCCGCGATGGACCTCGCCGGCTACGTGGGGGGCGCACCTCGGCACCCGCTGCCGCCCGCGACGCCGCAGATGATCGACACGATCCGCGGCCAGTTCGCGGCGTTGGGCGTGGCCGTCTGAGGGCACACCACTGAGCTTGTCGTGCCCGGCCCACAGAGAGCGGGCGCCCTCATCCGAGACGCCGGACGGGCCGGCGCGGTATGCTGTCCCAATATGACTCTTCTTCCAGAATCCGAGCGTCTTCTTCTTGGCCCCGGCCCGAGCATGATCTCGCCGCGCGTGATGCGCGCTCTGGCCGCGCCCGTTCTCGGCCACCTCGACCCCGATCTGCTGGCGATGATGGACGAGATGCGCGATCAATTGCGCCGCCTCTTCCGTGCGCCCGAGGGATCGTTTGCCTTCGCGGTCTCGGGAACCGGCACGTCCGGCCTCGAGGCGACCGTCGCCAATCTCGTGCAGGACGGCACCCGGGTGTTGGCCATCGTGACCGGCTACTTTGGCGACCGGCTTGCCCAGGTGTGCGAGCGGTACGGCGCGCGTGTGACACGCCTCGAGGTCGAATGGGGCAGGGCGTGTGACCCGCAGCGGGTCCGCGAGGCGCTTGCGCGACAAGGCGCCGACATCGTTTGCGTCGTGCACGCGGAGACGTCCACTGGCGTGCGGAACCCGGTGGAGGAGATTGCCGCGGTCGCCCACGACGCGGGCGCACTCATCCTGGTGGACGCGGTGACGTCGCTCGGCGGGCACCCGCTCGAGCTGGAGAAGTGGGGGATCGACGCGGCCTATAGCTGCACGCAGAAGTGCGTGGGCGCGCCGTCGGGCATGGCGCCGGTCGCGTTTGCTCCGTCGGCGCTCGCGCGGCGGGTCAAGTGCCGCAGCTTCTACCTGGACCTCGGCTTGCTCGAGGACTACTGGGTCCGCCGGAAGTACCACCACACGATCTCGGCGTCGCTCGTCTACGCTCTCCACGAAGCGCTGACGGCGATCGACGAGGAAGGGCTCGAGGCGCGGTGGGCGAGGCACGAACGGAATCACCTGGTGCTGACCGCCGGGCTGGAGGCGATGGGACTGGGCCTGTTGCCGCCGGTGGGCGAACGGCTGTGGACGCTCAACGCGGTTCGCGTCCCGGAGGGCGTCGATGAAGCCACGGCCCGCAAGGACCTGCTGACCCGGTTCAATATGGAAGTGGGCGCGGGCCTCGGGCCGCTCGCCGGCAAGATCTGGCGAGTGGGCATCATGGGCCACAGCTCGTCGCCGCAGGCGATCCTGCTGTTCCTCGGGGCCATCGAGGGGGTGCTCCGCCTGCAGGGTCACCGAGTGCCGCCCGGGGCCGGCACGGCAGCGGCGATTGCCGCGATCGACGGGTAGCCGGGGGGGCGGGCGTCAGGAGGGAGGAGCTCACCGTGCGAAAGCTCGTCAAGCTGCTTCTGGCCGCGGCGGCGATCGGGTTCGGGTTCCTGGCCTACGTGTACCTGACCCTGCCGAACGTCGCCGAGCTTGGCGCGACCAACCCGCCGACGACCGCCTTCATGGAACTGCGGGCCGATGAGGCGCGCGCGCGCAACGTGCCGCCCCGACGCGTGCAACGTTGGGTGCCGTACAGCCGGATCTCCTCGTCGCTCAAGCGTGCGGTGCTCGTGGCCGAGGACGGCACGTTCTGGGAGCACGACGGGATCGACGTCACGCAGATCAAGGAGTCGATCGAGCGCGACCTGCAGAAACGCACGTTCGGTCGCGGCGGCAGCACCATCACGCAGCAGCTGGCGAAGAACCTCTACCTGTCACCCTCGAAGAACCCCGTGCGCAAGCTGCGGGAGTTGCTGATCGCGCGGCGCATGGAAGCGTCGCTGACCAAGACGCGGATCTTCGAGATCTACCTGAACGTCATCGAGTGGGGCGACGGGATTTACGGAGCCGACGCCGCAGCGCGCGCCTACTTCCGGAAGCCCGCCTCGGCGTTGAACGCCGACGAATCGGCGCTCCTGGCGGCGTGTATCATCAATCCGCGGATCATGAACCCGGCGCACGAAACACCCGGACTGCTGCGCCGGCAGAGACTGATCCTCGGGCGGATGGGTGTGGTGACGCCCCCGCCCGACGTGGCGATGCCCACCGATGAACCGGCCAAGGCGGAAGAGCCGAATGGCTCACCTTGACACTCCCTCGAAACGGGCGCTATAGTCGCCGCTCCCCGGTGTCCCCCCACACCACAAATCCCGATCTCACCGGTTGGAGTCGGCTGGCGCGCGCATGATCAACTACACCGAACGCATCAGCCTGCTGATGCGCGATATCGTCGCGCGCGTTCCGCGCCTCTCCTATATCGATCCCGACGAGTTGCTGGTCTTTGCCCGCTACGGTCGGCGCGGCGCCGCGGGCGCCGTCGCCACCTGCCACTGCATCTGCCTGCCGCCCACCGAGCCAGGCCACTACTACTGGCGCGACCGACAGACCGGGTGCGTCACGCGTCGCTCGCGGTGGTTCGTCACCAAGTCGCCTCTGGTGTGCCTCGGCGGTCGGCGCGTGCAGTACCTCATCTCGTTCGCGCTGCCCAGGTTCTGCGACCAGTCGCTGGCGGGATCGAAGAAAGCGCAGTTCTACGGAAACGCGGAGAGGTGGCTGGCCAAGCTGGATACGATCATCCACGAGTTGTATCACATCGACCCGCAGGCGCCCGGCATCCGGCGCGTCGAGCGGTGCGACGGCGGGGCAGCCGTGGGCTCGCACGGGCGGACGTTCCTCGAGCAGGTGGCGGAGATGGTGAAGGAGTACCTGGCGAGCGAGCCCGACCCCGCCTGCTACGACTTCCTGCGCGACGGCTTCGCGGAACTCGACGGACGTTTCGACGGCGTGGTCGGCACGACGTTCCGGACCTTTCCGTCGTTCCCGCAGCGCTACATCGAGTTCCTGCCGTCGGCGTCGCAGCCAGAAACGCCCGCGGCCGTCCGCATCCAGGCGCTGAAGACTCCCGACGTGCCCACGCACTACAGCGAGCACGACCTGGTGGTGCGCCAGTTCCTCGAGCGCGCGACCAGGGGCGTGGCGCGCCGCGACACGCGGCGCGAACCTGCCGCGCTCAGGCAGATCCAGTTGCCGACCGGCGGCGAAATTCAGCGCGCGGCCGCGACGCAGTCGGCGTCGGCGCAGCGTCGCGTGAAGTCCGGAGCCTGATCGCCCGTCTCAACGGCGCACGAATCGCCGCGCGCCCGCGAACCTCGATCGCCAGTACGCCAGGTTCAGCGATTCCTCTCGTACACGTCCGCGTGAACTGGGCGCGTGGACGAAGGTGTCATCGCTGACGACGATGCCGACGTGGGAGACCGAGCGGCTGTCGATCGCAAAGAACACCACGTCTCCTTCGCGCAGCCGGTTGCGGTTCACGCGCTCCCCGGTGGCCAACTGCTCACCCACGCTCCTCGGGACGGCCAGCCCGAGTTCCCCGAACACATACCGAACGAAGCCGCTGCAGTCGAACCCGTCCGGGTCGGCCCCGCCGTTGCGATACGGAGAGCCGACGAGCGATCGCGCCAACGCGGCGGCGGATGCGCCAGGCGCGCCACGTCGGCCGGACGGCGAACCGATCGGCCGGCCCTTCTGGGCGCAGGCGCCGGCGAGGACGAGGACGAGCAGGGAGAGCACGAGCGTGCGCACATCGAGGCGTATCGGCGCCATCTCGGACGTCCAACAGCTGTTGGAGGGTAAGCCATTGTCTTCACTCGGTTTACCTGGCAAGGCGGTTGACAGTCGGGACACCCTCGGTCACAATACGTCTCGGTATGCAGCACACGCTGCTCCTCAACGCTTCCTATGAACCGCTGAAGGTGGTGCCATGGCGGAAAGCTATCACCTTGTGGTGCCAGGGAAAGGTTGAGATTATCTCGGTCTACGACCGGGAGATCCGTTCCGTCTCGATCAGCTTCAAGCTTCCCTCGGTCATCCGTCTGCTGCGCTACGTGCGCATGAAGCGCCGCTTCGACTACGTGCCTTTCTCCCGCGCGAACATCTACGCACGAGACGAGTTCGGGTGCCAGTACTGCGGCCGCACGCTGCCCGCGACCGACCTGACGTTCGACCACGTCGTGCCAGTCGCGCAAGGCGGCCGGAAGGGCTGGGAGAACATCGTCACCTGCTGCGTGACCTGCAATCGCCGGAAGGGCGGCCGAACGCCAGCCGAGGCAGGGATGCGACTGGTTCGTCCGGCAGCCCGTCCGCACTCGGCGCCCGCGATCCGGATCACGATCGGCCTGCGCCACGCGCCCGACAGCTGGCGCGATTACCTCTACTGGAACGTCGAGCTCGACGATTCGTAGAGATTCCGCGGGCGGGTCCCGCCCCCGCGCCATGAGTTCTGAGCCTCCGGTGTCCGCAACCCGCGACCTTGGTATCCTGCTGATCGATGAGCACCCCGAACAACATGGCCGTGCGCCCGGTGCCAGGTCGAGCGATCGAGGGCGGACGAGTCGCCGTCGAGGCCGTCTCGTCGCCGTTTGTCGTCGATCCCCCGCCCGTGGTCCGGCTCGGCGGCGTTCGGGCCCGCCTGGCGGCCGCCTCATCGCGCCGCCTGGTGCTGATCGTGCCCGCCGGGGTGGATGGCGGCCATGTGCCGATCGCGCTGGACGATCGTGACGACCCGGTCGGCCTCGTGGAAATCGGCAGACCTATCGCGACCGGCCTGCACCAGGTGGATGGCCCGGCCTTCGACCGTAACGGCACTCTCTACGCGACCTTCAGCGGCGCGCGCGGCCAGAGTGTGCCCGTCTCGATCTTCCGTGTTCCACAAAACGGTGTCCCAGAACCCCTCGCCTCCGGGATCGTCAACGCGACGTCGGTCGCGTTCGACCCGTTCGGCGACCTGTGCGTCAGCAGCCGCTTCGACGGCTCGGTCTACCGCGTGACGATGGACGGCACGGTGGAGAAGATCGCGTCGGATCTCGGCGTGGCGTGCGGCTTGGCGTTTACGCCCGACGGCACGATGTACGTGGGAGACCGTAGCGGCACGCTGTTCCGCGTGAATGCGGCTGGCCGCGCCAGCCCGTTCGCGACGCTACCGTCGAGCATCGCGGCGTTCCACCTGGCGATTGGCCCCGACGAAGCAGTCTACGTCAGCGGTCCGACCCTTTCGACCAGTGATGCGATCTACCGCGTCGATCGTCGCGGCGAGATCACCGTCTTCGCGGAAGGGTTCGGCCGGCCGCAGGGGCTCGCGGTGGACGCCGATGGCACGTTGTACGTGGCCGAAGCGCTGGCAGGCGCGAGCGGCGTCTACCGGGTACGGCCCGGAGGGCGCCGTGAACTGATGGTGGCCGGAGACGCGCTGGTTGGCCTTGCGTTCCACCCGGAGCGCGGCGCGGCGGTGGCGTCGGCCGACACGGTGTACCTGTTCGACCCGTGGTGAGGCCGCCCCGGATTCTGGACAGAACTCCCACGACACGATAAAGTGCCCGCTTGCACGGGACGGTGTGTTACCGCGACCGGCAGAGTACCGGCGATCGGAGGCCCTTCTGCAACTCTTTCAGCGCAAACCCATCAAGGATCTTCTCGTCGACGACGACCGGCCAGACGCGCTCAAGCGGGTGCTGGGCGCGGGCGACCTGATCATGCTCGCGATCGGCGCGGTCATCGGCGCCGGCATCTTCGGCGCGATCGGCACGGCAGCCGCGGGACAGATTGGCCCGAACGGCGAAGTCATCCGGACCGGTGCCGGGCCGGCTCTGGTCTTGTCCTTCCTCCTGCTCGGCGGCGCATGCGCGCTGGCCGCGTTGTGCTACGCCGAACTGGCGGCGATGATCCCGCAGGCCGGGAGCGCCTATGCCTACTCGTATGCGACGCTTGGCGAAATCGTCGCCTGGATCATCGGCTGGGACCTAATCCTCGAGTACGCCGTGGGAAACGTCGCCGTGGCCATCTCCTGGAGCGATTACTTCACCACGCTGCTCCGCGGGTTCGGGCTCGTACTTCCGACGTGGCTCACGACCGGCTACCGGACCGCGCTGCTCAGCTCCGATCCGGCTGTCCACGGGCTGCTGCAGGCGGCCCCGACGATTGCCGGCATTCCGATCCTGATCAACGTGCCGGCGTTCGCGATCGTCATGGCCATCACGTGGCTGCTGCTGCGCGGCGCGCGCGAGAGCACGACGGCCAACAACATCATGGTGGCCATCAAGCTGGCGGTGCTCACGCTCTTCATCGGCGTCGGCGCGTTCCACATCAAGGCCGCGAACTACCACCCATTTGCGCCGAACGGGTTCACCGGGATTCACCAGGGCGCGGCCATCGTGTTCTTCGCCTACATCGGCTTCGACGCGATCTCGACGGCAGCCGAGGAAACGAAGGACCCTCAGCGCAACCTGCCCATCGGGATCCTGGGCGGCCTGGCCATCTGCACGGTGATCTACATCATCGTTGGCGCCGTGCTCACCGGCATGGTGCCGTACCAGCAACTCGCGGTGGCCGATCCCCTGGCGCGCGCACTCGAACTCGCGGGGCTGACGACGGTGGGCTGGATCGTGGCGCTGGGCGCGACGGTGTCGATGGCGGCGGTGCTGCTGGTCTTCCAGTACGGCCAGCCGCGCATCTTCTTCGCGATGGCGCGCGACGGCCTGCTCCCGCAGTGGGCCGCGCGCGTGCACCCGGTGCACCGCACGCCCTACGTGACAACGTTGCTCACCGGGATCATCGTGGCACTCGCGTCGGCGATCGGCGATGCCGCAGAGACCTACGACCTGACGAACATCGGCACGCTGTTCGCGTTCGTGCTGGTCTGCGTCGGCGTACTCGTGCTGCGCCACACGGAGCCCGACCGGCCGCGGCCGTTCCGCGTGCCGTTTGTCTGGCCGGTGACGCTGCTCGGGGCCTCCGCTTGCCTGTTCATCATGAAGGGCCTGCCGAAGTCCGCCTGGGAGCGATTCGGCGTGTGGCTCGTGATCGGGCTGGTGCTCTACTTCTGCTACGGGGTGCGGCACAGCAAGCTGAGGGCGGGGAAGGGGTAGTTGTCAGCCTGCAGCTGGCAGCAGACAGCTTGAGGCTGACGCCACGTCACGCTGTCCTTGACAGGAAAAGGAGACAGTCCCCATGACGTATTACGGGGCCAGTGAGCTGGCCAGGAGTTTCCGGACCGTCCGCAAGAACACCCTGGTGATCGCCGAGGAGATCCCTGAGGAGCACTACGGGTTCCGGCCGACGCCCGAGAGCCGGAGCGTGGGCGAGATCCTCGCGCACATCGTGGTGGCCGCCCGGGGCAGCTACCAGGGCCACGCGGCACGGAAGATCACGACGTTCATCGGGATCGACTTTCCAACGCTGATCAGGGAGCGCCTGGAACAGGAGAAGCAGCTGTCGACGGCGTCGAAGGCGCAGCTCCTCGAAAAGCTGCGTACTGACGGCGAGAACTGGGGCGCGTTCCTCGGCACCGTGCCCGAGGAGGAGCTCGCGATCATCATTCCGTTCCCCGAGCCCGCGGTGCCGCCGGCGAAGAGCCGCTTCGAGTTGCTCCTGAGCGTCAAGGAGCACGAGATGCACCACCGCGCGCAGTTGATGGTGTTCCAGCGACTGCTCGGCCTCGTGCCGCACCTGACGCGCGACCGCCAGGCCCTGATGGGCCCGCCGCCCTCCCGCACGCACTAGCCCGGCGCCTCACTCCCTGCCCCGTTCTACCGCTTCAGTCCGAGGGCCAGCGTCCTCGCCCCCCTTGCGGTGACCGGGGCCGCGCTATGAGCCCAGGACGAGATCGGCCAGCGGCTTGCGCACCTTGTCTGAAGGTTCGTCGGCCGGATAGCCGAGCGGCGTGAAAGCCAGCGGTTCGACGCCGTCAGGGAGCTTCAGGATCGACCGCGCAACGTCTGGGTCGAAGGCGGCGACCCAGCACGTTCCCAGACCAAGGGCGGACGCAGCCAGAATCAGGTGGTCCATCGCGATTGCGGCATCCACGTCCGCGTAGTTCTTCCCGTCGCGCCGCGTCCACGCCTCGGAGGGGACACTGCACATCCCGATGACAACCGGTGCCTCGGAGAACCACTTTCGGTGATAGAGCCGGCGCAGTTCGGCCTCCCGGCCGCGTGTGCGAACGACGACGAGGCGGAACGGCTGGAAGTTGGCGGCGGTGGGAGCCAGCCGCGCCGCGCGCAGGACCAACTCGACCTTCTCGTCCTCCACCGGCCGGTCGGAATAGGCGCGAACGCTGTAGCGCGATTCAATCAGAGTGAAGAAGTCCATGAGGAGCCCCGTTCCTGGTGAGTCTACCCCAGTCGCCAGCACAGAGGACGGCGGAATGAAACCTGACCCCACAAGCCCGTGACCCGACAAGCCCGGCAGTTGACGGAGGGTGGAGGAGCCAGTACGATGCAAGACGCCCTTCTCATATGACCGGGAGGATTCCCTGCGCTCCCAGTTTGCCGGGTCAGAAACCAGCAAGGAAGGATGGAGAAACCATGGTTCGTAAGCCGTGTCTTGGGGCGTTGTTGTGCCTCGTGCTGCTTCCGGCGCTGTCGTTCGCGCAGCAGACGGGGGCGGTCATCGGCAAGGCCGTCGACACCGCGGGCCTCGTGCTCCCGGGCGTCACCGTCGAGGCGAGGTCGGTCAGTCTGCCCGCCCCGCGCCTGACCGTGACCGGAGGCGCCGGCCAGTACCAGCTTCCGGCGCTGCAGCCTGGCGTCTACACGTTGACCTTCGAGCTTTCTGGCATGAACAAGGTGACCAGGGAGGTCATGGTCCAGCTCTCGCAGGAGACCGTCGTCGATATCACGATGAGCGTCCAGGGCGTGTCGGAGACCGTGACGGTCACGGCCGCCATTGTGCCGATGATCGAGAGGGACTCGACGGCCATCAAGAGCGGCGTGTCATCCGAGACGATTCAGTCCGTGCCCGTCGGCCAGGAATACCGTGACCTGATCAAGCTGATCCCCGGCGTGCAGTACACGCAGGACGCGACCCGTGGCCCGAGCGCGGGCGGCAGCGGCCAGGACAATGTGTACAAGTTCGACGGCGTCAACGTCACGCTGCCGCTGTTCGGCACGCTCTCGACGGAACCGGCCTCGCACGACATCGCGCAGGTCACGACGATCAAGGGCGGCGCCAAGGCGGTTGACTTCGATCGCTCGGGCGGATTCACGGTTGATTCGGTGAGCAAGTCGGGCACGAGCAAGTTTGCCGGCATGCTCAGCTACCAGTTGCAGAACAATGCGATGTCGGCGGGCCTCGAGAACGGGAGCCTCTCACGCTACGAGCAGGATCGCGCGTGGCTGACGCTCAACGCCGGTGGCCCGGTCATCCCGAACAAGGCGTACTTCTACGGGTCGTACTACCGGCCCACGCGAACCCGCCAGAATGCCGCGAACCTCTATGGGACTCTCCCGAATTACGAGAGCATCCGGAACGAGGGATTCGCCAAGTTCACTATCACACCGATCAACCAGGTGCTGCTGAACGTCAGCTGGCGCCAGTCGCATCGCCTCGACACGGGCGACCTGTTTGGGTTGGCCTCGACGGCGACGACCGGGTCCGGCTACGAAAGCTGGCAGCGAATCGGCACGGTCGAGGGTTCGTGGGTCATCAATTCGCGCAGCTTTGCGTCCTTCAAGTACACCCACTTCGAGAACCCCAACCAGGGCCGGCCGGACAACGTGGCGGACGTGCAGATCAGTACGGCGGTCGGGACCAGGCTCGATGTCAACAACCTCGACACGGTCGGCCGTACGTCCGTGCCGACTCCCGTCAGCGGCGCGACGGCGTACAACGCCTTCATCCAGCCGCTCATCGACAAGTATGGCTACCTGACGAACGGCGTGAAGACGGGCGGCGGCATCGTGGGCTACGGCGACCTCTTCGACAAGGACGACTTCTTTCGCGACTCGGCGCAGATTGCCTACAACATCACCCTCGGCACGACGATGCGGCACGATATCCACGCCGGCATCCAATGGTACA
>JADGOB010000019.1 GCA_017883185.1 Acidobacteriota bacterium | reverse complement strand
CACGGCCCTCGAGAACCGGACCGACATGGTCATCGCGAGGAGGAACCTCGAAATCAGCGACGTCGGCTTGAAATACCAGCACAACCAGGCGCTGCCCGGCGTCGATCTCATCGGCTCGTACCAGACGGCCGGCACAGGCGGCATCCAGCTCAATCCCCCGCCCCCCGCTTACGGCGGCTATACGGATGCGCTGAGCCAGCTGGCCAAGCTCCAGCTCCCCACGTGGAGCGTGCAGGTTCAGGTGTCCTATCCGATCGGCACCAGCGTCCAGGACGCGATCTACGCGCGGTCCAAAGTGCAGTACCAGCAGGCGCTGGCACAGCTGAAGGCCCTCGAGCTTTCGGTCGCCACCGACATCACCAACCAGGCGCTGACGGTGCAGAGCGCATTCCAGCAGGTGCAGGCGGCGGCCGCCGCGCGCGATCTGTCGCAGAAGCGGCTCGAGGCCGAGCAGAGCAAGTTCGAGGTGGGGATGTCGACCAACTACGACGTCGTGCTGGCACAGCGCGACTTCACCGACGCGCAGAACAGCGAACTGCGGGCGATCCTGAACTACCGGAAGGCGATCGTGGACTTCCAGCGCAAACAGGAAACGGCTTCCTCTGGTGGCAGCAATGGGATCAGCACGGGCGGCAGCATCTCGCCGGGCAGCACGGGCGGCATCATCTCGTCGGGCAGCACGGGCGGCATCATCTCGTCGGGCAGCACGGGCGGCCAATAGCCCGGGACGTCAGGTATAGGCGCAGAGACTGGCGGACGGCGCTCCGCTCTGGGTGCAGCACGAACGGTCGAAGGTTCTTATGAAAAAGACGATCATCACCCTTGTGGTCATTGCGGCCATTGTGGCCAGTGTCGGGGGGTACTACTACACCCGACCGGGCCCCGAGCCGAAGGTCTCGACCGCCCAGGTCAGCCGCGGCGACATCACGGAAGCCGTGGCCGCAACCGGCACGCTCGACGCGGTCACCGCGGTCACCGTGGGCTCGCAGGTGGGCGGCATCATCCAGGAACTGGGCGCCGGCGTCGACTTCAACTCGATCGTCAAGAAGGGCCAGGTCCTGCTGAAGATCAACCCCGACGCCATCAACACGCAGATCGAGCAGGCCCAAGCCACGCTCGTCCAGCGCCAGGCCGATCTCGAACGCAACAAGGTCACCGTGGAAGACGCGAACGTCAAGCTGAAGCGGGCTCGCGAGTTGTTCGCCAAGAAGCTCTGCACGCAGGCGGACCTCGACACCGCGGAAGTGACCGTGAAATCGGCGGTGGCCTCGCAGAAATCGGCGGAGGCGGCGCTCACCCAGGCGCAGGCCAACCTGAACGCGCAGGAAGTCAACCTGGCTCACACGATCATCATGTCGCCCATCGACGGGATCATCATCCTGCGCTCGGTTGACGTCGGCCAGACGGTGCAGGCCAACTACCAGTCGCCGACGCTGTTCATCGTGGCCGCCGACCTGACGAAGATGAAGTGCACGGCGAACATCGACGAGTCGGACGTGGGCAAGATTCGTCCGGGCCAGAACGTGCGCTTCCGGATTGACGCCTACCCGACCGACACGTTCACCGGCAAGGTCATCCAGGTGCGGTTGCAGCCGATTGTCGTGCAGAACGTCGTGACTTACGGCACCGTCATCGAGGTGCCCAATCCCGAGCTCAAGCTGAAGCCGGGCATGACGGCCAACGTGCAGATCGAGATCGCGAAGAAGACGGATGTCGTCCGGGTGCCGAACACGGCCATCCGCTTCCGCCCGACCGCGGAAATCTTCGAAGCCTTCAACCAGCCGCTGCCGCCCGAGTTGCAGCCGCGCGGCGCCGCCGCCGCCGGTCAGGCGGCCGGCGGGCAGACGGGCCAGGCCGGCGCGGTGACAGGCCAGCGGCAGGCCCAGGCCCAGACGGCGCAGGCCACGACGCGGGGCGCGCAGGCCGGCACGAAGCCGGCCGCGCAGGCCACGCCAGCGACGACGCCGCAGGCACAGGGTGCGGGCGCGTCCGAACGCGGGGGCGGCGGTCGCCGCGGGTTCGACCCGAACGACCCCGAGGCGCGGGCGCGCATGATCGAACGCTTCCAGCAGATGCCGGCGGATCAGCGGACACAGTTTGCCACCCGGATGAAGGAGCGCGGGATCGACATCGATGCGCTCGTCAAGCAGGGTGCGAAGCCGGGGGCGAAGCCGGCGGCCGCGGCAACGGCGGCTGGTCGTCCATCCACGGCCGGCGCCCAGACGATCGACGCGTTGTTCGGGCCTCTCCCGGCCAGGATCTCCACGGGCCGTGCGTGGCTGTGGCTGGCCGGACAGAAGCAGCTCAAGGCCGTCCGCCTCCGCCTGGGGATCACCGACGGCCAGTACACCGAACTGCTCGAAGGCAACCTGCAGGCGGGGACCGACCTGGTGACGGCGGTCACCCTGGGCAACGAGTCGGCCAACCGGAACCCGTCGCAAACAGGCAACCCGCTCTTGCAGCAACAGCAGCGCGGCGGGATGGGTGGCGGCCGCGGTCGCTAGATCTCTTCAACCTCGTCGGGTCGTCGCGTCCACACGGCGCGACGACCTCCCCGAGGACCGGTGCGGCGGACGTGACTTGCCCCCATGCCGATTTTAGAGTGACTGCCCTATGTCTCTCATCTCCGTTCGCGATTTGAAGAAAACCTACATCGTCGGCGACATCGAGGTGCGTGCGCTCCGACACGTCAGCCTTGATGTCGAGGCGGGCGAGTTCCTCGCTGTCACCGGGCCGTCGGGCTCGGGCAAGTCGACGTTCATGCACATTCTCGGGTGTCTCGATCGGCCGACGTCGGGACAGTACTTCCTCGACGGCAAGGATGTGTCGCGCCTGTCGAAAAACGATCTGGCCCGCATCCGAAACCACCAGATCGGCTTCGTGTTCCAGGGGTTCAACCTCCTCTCCCGAACAACGGCGCTCGAGAACGTCGAACTGCCCCTTCTCTATAACAGCGCCGCGTCGAAGGGGTCGGATCGGAAACGGCGGGCCATGGAGTCGCTCAAGCTGGTGGGACTCGAGCAGCGCACTCACCACCTCCCCAACCAGCTGTCGGGCGGCCAGCAACAGCGCGTCGCTATCGCGCGCTCCCTGATCAACAACCCGTCGATCCTCCTCGCCGACGAGCCGACCGGCAACCTCGACACCAAGACCTCTATCGAGGTCATGGACGTGTTCCAGACGTTGAACAAGGAACGCGGGATTACCGTGCTCCTCATCACACACGAGCGCGACATCGCCGAATACGGCACCCGCATCGTCGCGTTCCGCGACGGGGTGATCAAGACGGACGAGAAGATCGCGAATCGCCGGATCGCCAGCGTAGAGCTTGCCGCTCTGCCTCCGGTGTCGGTGGACTAGGAGAGCCATGACGATATTCATGACGTTCCGGATCGCCCTGAAGGCGCTCAACCGGAACAAGATGCGCACGGCGCTCACGATGCTGGGGATGATCATCGGCGTCGGCGCCGTCATCACCATGGTGGCCCTCGGCAACGGCGCCCAGGTCTCGATTGAGCAGGCCGTCCAGTCGGCCGGCACGAACGTGATCATGGTGAACTCGGGCAACTTCAGCTCGGGCGGCGTCCGCCAGGGCCAGGGGATGTCGAACACGATGACGCCGGACGATGCGGTCGCGATCCGCGAGGTGCCCGGTGTGCAGTTCTTGGTGGAGACAATCAACAACCGCGGCGGGCAGATCGTCGCGGGGAACCAGAACTGGAACACCCACGTCGAGGGTACCAACGTTGACCTGCCGCTGATCAAGAACTGGCCGCTCGAGTCCGGCCAGTTCTTCACGCCGACCGACGTCTTGAGCGCCTCGAAGGTCTGCGTGATCGGCACGACCGTCAAGAACATGCTCTTCCCCGACGGCGGCGACGTGGTCGAGCAGATCATCCGCATCGGGAAGCACCCGTTCAAGATCATCGGCGTGCTGATCAGCAAGGGCCAATCGTCGGTCGGCCAGGACCAGGACGACGTCATCTACGCGCCATTCACCACAGTCCAGAAGAAGATGCGCGGTGTGACCTACATCGAAAGCATGACGGTCTCCGCGGCGTCGGCCGACAACATCCGGCAGACCTCCGACGCGATCGCCGCCGTCCTGCGCGTGCGCCACAAGATCCAGCCGGGCGACAGCGACGACTTCATGGTCCGCACCCTCGAGGACATCGCGGCGATGCGGACCGAGACCACCAAGACCATGACCTACCTCCTCGCGTCGATCGCGGGCGTCTCGCTCCTGGTGGGAGGCATCGGCATCATGAACATCATGCTGGTGTCGGTCACGGAGCGGACGCGTGAGATCGGGCTTCGTCTCGCGATCGGCGCCCGCGGCGGCGACGTCCTCATGCAGTTCCTCGTCGAGGCGGTGGTGATCAGCCTCCTCGGGGGATCGATCGGCATCGGGCTCGGGTACGGCTTGTCGCGGGGCCTGACCCAGTTCCTCCAATGGCCGACGTACGTGTCGCCGCAAGCCGTGTTGGTTGCGTTCGGGTTTGCGGCGGGCATCGGGATTTTCTTTGGGTTCTATCCGGCTCGGAAGGCCTCAGCCCTTGACCCCATCGAGGCGCTGAGATACGAATAGGGTGTGGGATCGTCAACTGTTCAGTGGAGGCGTGATGAAGAAGATTGCATTGTTCGTGATGGTCATGGCGTTGGCGGTGGCAGGCCTGTCGTTTGCGCAGGCCAAGCCGGACTTCTCAGGCAAGTGGGCCCCGAAGGTCGATGCGGCAGCGCCGGTGCCGCCCGCGGGCGGTGGTGGCCGGGGTGGTGGCATGGCCGGCCCGATGACGGTCAAGCAGACGGCGACCGATCTGACGCAGGAAGTGGTGCGTGGCGAGAACACCATGACCATGGTCTTCAAGCTGGACGGCACCGAGTCGGTCAACAAGACCCAGCGCGGCGAGTCGAAGAGCACCGCTAAGTTCGACGGCCCCAAGCTCGTCATCAAGACGACGCAGGAAGGCCCGAACGGCGCGACGGAAACGACGGCGAGCTGGAGCCTGAGCGCCGACGGCAAGGAACTGACCATCGCCCGCACCACGCAGCGCGGCGAATCGGCGCAGGTTTACACCAAGCAGTAGTCGACAGCGGTCAGCTGACAGCCGGCAGCGGATCGCTGGCAGCCGGCGGCTGACAACCGACAGGTGATGTCAAGTAGCCCGGCGGTAGGGGCACAACATGCTGTGCCCCGCCACCGGGAGCCGAGGGCCGGTGTCAAAACGCCGGCCCTTTCGTTTGTACCCGTCCTAGGGTTGCAGAAGCCGCTCCAGCAGGTCCCGCACGGTGAGGCCGGTGACGGGGTCGCGGAGGCCACCTCCGACCTCGGCGAGAGGTTCGAGCACGAAGCGACGGGCGCGAAAGCGAGGGTGCGGCACGATGAGCCCCTCCTCCTCGACCCGCTCGTCTCCGAACAGGATCAGATCGAGGTCGAGCGTGCGGGGGGCGCGTGCGTAAGGCCGCTCGCGGCCACGCTCCTGCTCGATCCGCAACAATTCGTCGAGCAGTGAGCGCGCGGCGCCGTCATAGCGCCCCGTTACCGCAGCATTGAGAAACGGCGGCTGGACGCCGACGACGTCCACGGCGTCGGTTTCGATGATCGTAGACAGGCGGAGGTCGGCGAGCACGGAGCGCAGCCGTGTAACGCCGTAGGTGAGATGGGCGTGGCGGTCGCCCAGGTTGCTGCCGATGGCGACCGCGACGGGCGGCACTACTCCACCCATCGGGTGGGCATCACGAAGCCGGGCGTGCGTTCGCCGCCCGTGCGGCGGCCAAGAAGGTCCACGCGCCCGGTCGATGCCTGGTGGAACAGGCGGGCCTGCTCCTGCATCTCGCCAAGTATCAGTTTCAGCATGAGCTGGTGGCGCGCATGCGAGATGTCGCTGGCGCGTGGACCCCAGGTCGCGACAAACGCGTCGCTGGCTTCGGCATCGCCGCGAAAGACCCCGAGGAGCGCCTGGTCACCCTTGACCGGGGCGAGTGCCTCGGGTGCCAGCAGCTCGGGTACCGTGCCGCCAAGGTCACCAATCGCATCAGCCAGCCAGCTCAGATGCTCGTCTTCCCGCGCAATCACGTACTGATACGTGTTGTTGACGTCATACTGCCCGGCAATCCGCGCCACCGCTTCGTGGCGGCGGCGCAGCGCCGCCTTCTCGCTGTAGACCTCCAGCAGCCGCTGCAGGATCTCGGAGGGCTTCACGCGCTCTGCTTTTCCTTGCAGGTCTTACACACACGGGTCCACGGAATTGACTCGAGCCGGGCGCTGGCAATTGCCTCGCCGCAGTCGCGGCAGACGCCGTAGGTGCCCTTGTCGACGCGAGCCAGCGCTTCTTCGATCGCCTGGAGGATCTTCGCGTCGGTCTGCTTCAGCTTCAACTGGATGTGGACTTCGTTCGTCCCGTTTGCCTGATCCGCGAGGTCGCCCTGGCGGCTGTTGACCTCGTTCTGGAGCGGTTTGATGCCGCCGGTTGCCAGGATTTCAGAGCGCTTCTTGACCAACGCATCCTTGTGGTGTTGCAAGTCCATTCCCGTCTCCTCACGCTAGATCGTTCACGAATCTCAATGATAGCACGAGTGTTCGTGGCCAACCGGGAGACGCGCGTCAGGAGGAGGAGAGCCCACCGGCGGCCGGCAGGTAGCTGCGGGAGACGTAGTCGGTGACCATCCGGTCGGCGTTGTAGCGCCAGGCCAGGGTCATCATCGACCGTTTCATCCGATCGATCCAGCCGTGCGGCAGCCCGGCCGCATCCCGGTCGAAGAAGAGCGGGATCACCTCGTTCTCCAGCTTGTCGTAGAGCTCCACCGCGTCACGATGCCACTGGATCGCGGCATTCGCGTGGACGGTGCCGTCGCCAATGGCGAAGCCGTTTAGGCCGTCGTACGCCTCGGCCCACCACCCGTCGAGGACCGAGAGGTTCAGCCCGCCATTGAAGACCACCTTCTGCCCGCTGGTGCCGCATGCCTCGAGCGGCCGGAGCGGCGTATTGAGCCAGACGTCCACTCCCTGGACCAGGTAGCGGGCCACGTTGATATCGTAGTCCTCGACGAATGCCAGCCGACCGGCGAAGCGCGCGTCGCGGGTGATCTCGACGATCTGCTTGATGAGTCCCTTCCCCGGGTTGTCCGCCGGGTGGGCCTTGCCGGCAAAGACGAGCTGGACCGGGCCGTTCACGTTCGACAGGATCTTTGCCAGGCGGTCGAGGTCGGTCAGCAGGATCGTGCCACGCTTGTAGGTGGCAAACCGCCGGGCGAAGCCGATGGTCAGGGCGTGCGGATTCAGCAGGTCCGGCCGCCCGCTCCGACGGCAGACGAAATCGATCAGGTAGCGACGCAGCACCGAGTGGGTCTCCCACAATTCCGCATCGCTGATCGACGCGATCGGCAGCCAGGTCCGGCACTCACTCTGGTGCGCCGGCCAGCTGGCGCCCAGGTGCCGGTCGAAGAGCCGGTTCATCGACAGCGCCAGCCAGGACCGGATGTGAATGCCGTTGGTGATGTGGCCGATCGGCACTTCCTCCTCGGTGTGCCCTGGCCACACGTCCGTCCACATCCGTCGCGCCACGTGGCCGTGCAGGCTGGACACGCCGTTCCGGTAGCGCGAGCCGCGCAGCGAGAGCACGGTCATGCAGAACGGCTCGCCGCCGTCGTGCGGGCTCACCCGACCCAGTTGCATCAGCCGATCGCGATCGACCTTCAGGGCGGATCGCAGCCAGCCGAGCTCGCGCTCCATCAGGTCGGCAGAGAACCGATCATGGCCCGCGGCGACCGGTGTGTGTGTCGTGAACACGGTCTGGAGCGACGTCTCCCGCAATGCGTCCTCGAAAAGAAGGCCGTCCTCTTCTACCCGCTCCCGCGTGCGCTCGAGGACCGCGAACGCGCTGTGCCCCTCGTTGAGGTGCAGCACGGCGGGCCTGAGATCGAGCGCGCGAAGCGCCCGCAGCCCGCCCACGCCGAGCAGGATCTCCTGGCGGATACGCGTGACCTCGTCACCGCCGTACAACCGGCCGGTCAGGCCGCGCAGGTGGGCGGGGTTTTGCTCGACATCGGAATCGAGCAGGAGCAGCAGCGTGCGTCCCACCCGCGCGATCCAGATGCCCGCGGTCAGCGTCTCGCCGTCGCAAGGGATGCGAATCATGATGGGGGCGCCATCGGCGCCGACCGGCCGCCGCATCGGCAGCGTCTCAATTTCGGTGACTCCGTATTCCTCCCGCTGCCACCCGGAGGCATCGAGCCGCTGCCGGAAGTAGCCATTCGCGTAGAACAGGCCGACGCCCACCATCGGGAGCCCGAGGTCCGATGCGCTCTTCAGGTAGTCCCCGGCCAGGACGCCGAGGCCGCCCGAATAGAGCGGCAGCGATTCGTGGAGGCCGAACTCCGCCGAGAAATACGCGATGGGGTTGACCCGCAGGGCGCCCGCCTGCGCGGAACACCAGGACTGCTCCGACCCGAGGTACTCTTGCAGCCGCCGGTAGTGGAAGCTGATGCGGTTCTCGAGCGACAGCTCGGCGGCGCGCTGCGCGAGCTCACCGGTCGGGAAACGCTTCAGCAACGCGATCGGATTGTGGTTGGTCTCGACCCACCCCCGGGGATCGAGTTCGCGGAACATCTCGAGCACCTGCGGGTGCCAGTTCCACCAGAGGTTGAACGACAACTCGCGCAGCCGCCCCTCGATGCTGAGCGCATCCTGTTCCTGTCGGTGCCCCGCATCTCCCAGTATCCGCGATGCCAGCGAAAGCAGCTGTCTATTCACTCGGCGCCTCCGGGATGCTGAACGTGAGAAGGATCGAGAGGGAACGCCGGCTCGCATCGGGCCGCCGTGCCCGGTGAGATTATCGTTGGGTTGGCGTAAGAATGGAAGAATCTGCCATTCGGGCAGCATCGATCGCCGTCCGACGGATGAGGTCGGCTGCCTTTCGGCCAGTATCGGCTACTCTGAGCGGAGCGTGCCAAGCGGACGACGCCGCAGGATATCGGCGCTGGCCAGCAACCCCACGGTGCACACCATCACGGCGGTGATCGCCATCCCGGCCAGGCTGATCGACGGATTGGGCGACCAGGCAATATCGAGCAGGTGGCGGCTGACATAGTACGTCAGCCCGATCGCCGCCATCGATCCTATGCCACCCGCCAGCAGGCCCAGCACGCCGTACTCGAGGGCGATCATGGTCGTCAGAAGCCGCGTGCCCGCGCCGAGCGTCCGGAAGATGGCCACCTCGTAGATCCGCTGGAACCTGGTCATCGACACGGACCCGATCAGGATCAGCGTGCCGACAAACAAGACGAGGCCTCCAACGACGCTGATGCCAAGCGTCACCTTGGACAGCACGCGCTCGACGTTCTGCAGGATCTCGCGCAGGTCGATGACCGACACGTTCGGAAAGCGGTCCACCAACGCGCGCTGGAGGCGGGCGCGCGAGGTGGCATCGGCCGGACCACGAACGGGCACGACGTAGGTGGCGGGAGCCTTGTCGAGAGGCCCCGGCCGGAACACGAACATGAAGCCGCCCTGCCTGGCGTCGCGCCAGTCCACCTCGCGAACGCTGGTCACGCGCGCATTCACGATGCGGCCCAGCACGTCGAACTGCACGGTGTCTCCCACGTGGAGGCGCGAGCGATCGCGGAGCCCCTGCTCGATCGACACCTCGACGGCCTCGGCTCGGCCTGCGCCCCAGAACTGCCCCTCCACCACGCGTTCGTTGGCCTGGAGGTGATCGCGCCATGTGACGGTGAACTCGCGGCCCAGCTCTCCGCGTCGTCGGACCTCTTCGTAGCTTCGCAGGGTCAGCTCGCGGCCCGTGACCCCCGTGACCCGCGCGCGAAGCACCGGAATCGCGGGCGGCGGGCGGCGCCCAGTCCTCTCGCCGAGCAACCCTTCCACCGCCGCCACCTGATCGGGCTGGACGTCGATGAGGAACATGTCCGCGGCACCTCCATCGAGCGTCACCGAGAACTGCGCCAGCAGGTTTGACTGGAGCGACCGGACGCCAACCATGAAGAAGGCGCCGAGGCCGACGGCGAGCAGGACAGCCCGCGTCTGGTTGCCCGACCGGCTCAGCCGGAGCACGGCGTGCCGCAGCGCGACCGAGCGGGACGAGGCCAGGGGGCGAATGGCGCGGACCAGGCCGGCACCGACCAGGCTGAGGACCAGCGACACGCTCGCCAGCCCCATAGACACCGCAAGACCGATACGGAACGATCCGGCCTGCCAGCTGGCGATCAGCACCAGCGAGGCCAGCAACCCGGCCATCGCCGCCCACCTCACCCAATCGCGCTCTCCCGCCCAGCTCGCATCGCGCAGCAGCAGCGACGGCTTCACGCGGCGGACGTCGAGCAACGGCACCACGGAGAACAGCAGGGCCACGAGCAGGCCGATTGCCACGCCCTGCATGACCGCTGATCCCGTCATGGTGTTGGGAATGCTGGCCAGCGCGGGCTGGCCGGCGAACAGCCACGGGATCGAGGCGAGGCCCGCCGCCGCCAGCGCCACACCGAGCAGGCATCCCACCGCGCCGAGCAGGATCGCCTGGGCGAGGTAGACGGCAAAGACCTGCCGGCTGGTGGCGCCGAGGCACTTCAGCACCGCGATGCTCCGCACTTTCTGCTGGACGAACACGCGCGTGACGCTCGACACGCCAATGCCACCGAGGATCACGATGACGAGGCCGACAAGGCTCAGGTAGTTCTCCGCGCGCGACAGGTCCTCGCCCACGCGGTCTTCGGTGCCCCTGAACGATCGCACGTTGACGAACTGCCCGCGCAGGTCGATTCGCAACTGCCTCGCCAGCGGTTCGATCGCCGGGTCGGGCAGCTTCAGCTGGATGTCGCGCATCACGCGGCTTCCGAACCCGAGCAGGCCCGTGCTCTCCAGGTCGGCGGCGTCCACCATGATGCGGGGACCAAAGCTGAAACCTGCAACCCGTCGCCCGGGCTCCGAGACCAGGACGCCGCGAACCGTGAACCGCGACACCCCGATGAGGATCTCGTCCCCGGTGCGCACATCGAGCTGGGCCAGCAGCTCGGGAC
This sequence comes from Acidobacteriota bacterium, assembly GCA_017883185.1. GTDB lineage: Bacteria > Acidobacteriota > Vicinamibacteria > Vicinamibacterales > Fen-181 > FEN-299. The sequence goes on along the minus strand of JADGOB010000019.1, from coordinate 30,458 downwards.
GAACCAGCGCGCCGTGCCCCGCGAGCAGCGCGTGTGAATACGGCCGCCCGTCCTCCAGTTCGACGGTGCCGTAGAGCGGGAACCCTCTCTGCACGCCCCGCAGCTCCGCCATCTTCGCGACGGGGCGACGCTCGTCGGCCGGCCGCACCATCGTGCTCGTTTCCAGCCCCTCGGTGCGGCCACTCACGCTCACGCCGGCCAGGCGACGGGCGATGACCTCCCGGGTCTTCTCGTCCCACGGGCGGCTGGTGGACAGCGTGACATCCGCCGCCATCAGGCCTCGCGCATCGCGCGCGATCGCCACGCGCACGTCCTGCACGATCGATCGGAGCAGGACGATACCGCCCACGCCGAGCGCGATGCAGAGGAAGAACAGGATGAGCCGTCGCCACGAGGCGCGAATCTCCCGAACGGCCATGCGGACCACGAATCTCATCAGCCCAGTTCCCGCTTGCCGTCACGAAGCGCGAGCCGTTCGTGCGCCGTCGCCGCGAGCCCGGCGTCGTGGGTGGCCAGCACCAGCGTGGTCCCTCGGCGTTGGTTGACCTCGCGCAACAGATCCATGATGTGCCCGCCGTTCGCCGTGTCGAGGTTCCCCGTCGGCTCGTCCGCGAGCAGGATCGGCGGGTCGTTGGCCAGCGCCCTGGCAATGGCGATGCGCTGCTGCTCTCCCCCGGACAGCTGCGACGGATAGTGATGGCCGCGACCCGTGAGGCCGACCTCCGACAGCAGCGTTAACGCCCGGGCGCGCGCATCGGCCCGCCCGGCAATTTCCATCGGCACCATCACGTTCTCGAAGGCGGTGAGCGACGGCACCAGGTGAAAGAACTGGAACACGAATCCGATCTTCTGGCCTCGCAGCCGGGCCAGCCGGTCCTCGTCGAGCGACGTGATGTCCGTGCCGGCGATCACCACTCGCCCCCCCGACGGCGCGTCGAGACCGGCAATCAGACCGAGCAACGTGGACTTCCCGCTGCCCGACGGACCGGTGACCGCCAGGAACCCACCGGCCGCGACATCGAGATCGATCGGATGGAGGATGGTCAGCGGCGAGGTGCCGCTCATGACGGTCTTCGAGACGCCGCGCAGTTCGATCATCGTGACGCCGCTGTCAGCATGGGCTCGAGGACGCGCCACACGTGGGCGGCGACAAGCCGTGCGCCCTCGGCAGTCGGATGGATGCCGTCGCTCTGGTTCAGATCCGGACGCCCCGCGACGCCCTCGAGCAGGAACGGCAGGAACGCGACCTTGTGGTCGCGGGCCAGGGCCGGAAAGACATCGTGGAACCGGCGTTGGTACTCGGGGCCCATGTTGGTCGGGGTCTCCATGCCGGCGAGCAGCACGGCCACCTGCCGCTCGCGCGCGCGGCGGATGATGCCCGCCAGGTTGCGCTTCATCTCATCGGGCGGCAGTCCCCTGAGCCCGTCGTTTCCGCCCAGCGCCACGATCAGAATCCTCACGTCGCCGTCGAGCGACCAGTCGAGGCGGCTCAGTCCTCCCGCGCTGGTATCGCCTGACACCCCGGCGTTGACCACTTCGAAACGGGAGCCGACGTCGTCGAGGCGCTGCTGGAGCAGCGCCGGGTAGGCCTCGGTCTTCGGCAGGCCAAGCCCCGCGGTCAGACTATCGCCAAGCGCAACGATCCTCGGGCGTCCCGGCTCAGCGCCGCGGTTTGGCCCGCTCGCGGCCGACGCCTCGGATCCCGCCTCGGGGCGAGCCGCGCGCGAAGGGCCCTCCTGCCGACAGGCCGGAAGGCACGCCAGGACCAACAGGCCCAGGACCCAGGCTGTCGGTGAGGGGAATCGTGGAATCACTGTCTTTCCATTATACTGACTCGGCCCCTCACGCCCCGGGTTGAACGGTGTTTGCGCCTCTCTTGATCTGCCTGCTCGTGCTCCTGGCCCTCGGCGGCGCGGAACGCCTGGCCCGCGATCGTGCCTGGCGCGAGGTGCCGGTCCGCATCCACGTGAATGGCACCCGCGCGAAATCCACCCTCACCCGCCTGATCTGGTCGGCCTTGTGCGAGGCGGGCGTGCCGGCGCTGGCCAAGACCACCGGGACCGCCGCCCGACTCCTGCTGCCGGACCGGCGGGAAGAACCCGTCCGGCGGCGTGGGCCAGCCAATATCCGCGAGCAGCTCGAGTGCATGCGCTACGCGCGCCGGCTCGGAGCCCGCGCCGTGGTCGTCGAGTGCATGGCCCTCGATCCAACCCTGCAATACGTTTCGGAGCGCGAGATCGTTCGCGCGACAATTGGGGTCATCACGAACGTGCGCTTCGACCACACCGACGTGATGGGCCGCACCCTGCCGTCCATCGCCGCCACGCTGGCCAATACGATTCCGTCCGGCGGGACGCTGGTCACCGGCGCGCAGGAGTTTGCCCAGCTCTTCCGCGACCGGGCTTCGCGCCTCGGCACCCGCGTCGTCGTCGTCGAGCCCGACGGCGAAAGCGAAGGCGGGGGGAATGGCGCGGGACACGAGCGCTGGGTCGCCGAAGACACGGCCCTGGCGCTCGGTGTGACCCGTGAGCTGGGCATCGACGACACGGTGGCACGCCGGGGCTTTGCGCGGGCGCCGCTCGATCCCGGGGCGGTGCGATACGGTGCCGTGTCGCTCGCCGGCGGCGATGCGGCCTGGACCGACGCGAGCGCCGCGAACGATCCCGATTCGCTCGCGCTCCTGCTCGCGGGCTTCCAGCCGTGGAATGGCACCCGGGCGACGGGTGGCGGCGGCCGTTCACGCATCCTCGTCTTCAACCATCGGTCGGACCGCGTGCCCCGGCTGTCGTGCTTCGCCGAACGATGCGCCGCGTTTACCTCGGCGGATCATCTGGTGATCACGGGCTGTCGGCCACCGTTGACGCTCTGGGGCCAGCTGGCCCGCCTCCGCGAGCCGAAGGGCGCCGAGTTCGTCCCCTCGCGCGGCCTCGCCACGTGGCTCGCCGCGCACGCGCCTGGCGCAACGCTGGCCTTTTGCGGAAACACCCGCGGCCTTGACGTGCCGCGCCTGCTCGAGGAGGCGGCGTCTCGTGATTGAACTCGCCATCGGTCTTGGCCTGACGCTCAGCCTTATCGTGTCGGAGCTGTTCGGCGTGGCGTCCGCCGGCCTGGTCGTGCCGGGCTACCTCGCCCTCTATCTCGATCAACCGGGCCGTATCGCCGCAACGTTCCTGGTCGCGTTCGCGACATGGGCCCTGGTTCAATTTGGATTCTCGCGGCTGGTCGTCCTCTACGGACGCAGGCGCTTCGGCGTGACGGTGCTGCTTGGATTCCTGCTGAACGCCGCGCTCGATCACCTCCAGTGGTTTCTTCCGCCCGAAGCCGCCGGATTGCGGGCGATCGGATACATCGTGCCGGGCCTCATCGCCAACGCCGCGTTGAGCCAGGGTGTGTGGATCACCGTGGGGCTGACGCTGCTGGTTTCGGCGACGGTGCGTCTCCTGTTGATGGGCCTCGCCCGTGTCTGATCCGGTTCTGCCCCGACTCGGCCGATATGCCCCCAGCCCCCGGGCGCTCGCCGGGGTCGGCGTCGCGGCCGCCTGCGCCGTGATGCTGTTCCCGTCCGCCATCGTCCCACGTGGCGCGTCGGACGGCACGTCACCCTGGTCTTCCGGAACGTCGGTCGCCAGCCTGGATCGCGGTGCGGCTGTGGCCGAACGCCTCATGCGCCAGGCCGAAGCGATGATCCTGGCCGCGAAGATCGAGGCCGGAATCGTCACCGACCCCGCAGCGGGCATCGATTATTCCGGCTTGATCGGAAGCGAACTGACACCGCTCGTCACCACGCTGGGAAATCTCGAAGCGAAGCGGACCGCGACCAACCCGAGTTGGGCGGCCGTCCTGACCCGCCAGTTGTCGGCGGCAGGCATCGGCCGGGGAGATCTGATCGCGGCGAGCTTCTCAGGGTCGTTTCCAGGCCTCAATCTGGCGGTGATGGCCGCCTCCCGCGCGCTCGACGCCGACCTAGCAGCCGTCTCGTCGGTCACCGCGTCCACATGGGGCGCGAATCAACCCGGCTTCACCTGGCCCGAAATCGAGTCGCGCCTGGTGGCCTCCCGGCTGTTGCCGAGGGCGTCGATTGCCGTCACCACTGGCGGCGACGGCGACAGGGCCCTGGACCTGTCGCCCGAAGGCCAGGAACTGGCACTGACGATCCGCGACCGTGTCGCTCGTCGCCTCGGCGTGCCCATCCTCCACCCTGCCAGTTTCGAGGATGCCGTCCGCCAGCGGCTCTCGGCGTATCGCCGCGCAGCCAACGGGCGGCCGATTGCCCTCTACGTCAATGTCGGCGGCGCGACCGCAAGCCTGGGCCAGTCTACGGCGGTCCTGCGTCTCCGCAGCGGGTTCATTTCGCCGGGGCCATTCGACCGGTCCGAAGATCGCGGCGTGATGGCCCGGTTCGCGGAACAGGGTGTGAAGGTGCTGACACTCCTGAACATTCGCGATCTCGCGCTGCGCTGGGGCATCCCCCTCAACGGGCCCACGTCATAACCCAGCCGAGCCGGAATCAAAGAGACTCGGCCGGGTTATTAGCGGCCTTCGGCCGACACCCACAATGTCTCTTGCCCGACGTCGAAGACTGCGCGCACATGGGACTACCGGCCGGACGCGGTGGTGGTTCGGGCTCTGGCGACGACCTCGGCGGTCATCTGCCTGATCGCCACCTCGCGGTCGAGGACCGGGTCGTGCGCCATGAACACGAGTCCCATGGCTCCTTTCCCAAGATTGGCAAGGACGCGGTACCGGCCGCCAATGAGCTCGGACGAGGTATCTGCCATGCGCTGGTTATACGCGGGTGACGCAACCCGCAAAGCGGGATTTTGAGACAAAGGTGGCGGAGGGGGCCGGAAGGTTGGCCGTGGGCTGCTATACTCTCGCCGTGTCCGCCCAGCCGTTCCAGCCATCGATGGCGCGCGCAGCCGCGGCCCTCCAGCGCGGACGAGGCGCGGAGGCGCTAGAGGCCCTCTCCCAGGCTCTCGGCTCATCGGAACTGCGCCGCGAGGACGAACTGGTCATCCGCTGCGGGATGGCCGAGGCTTGGCTGCTGCGCGACGACGTGACCCAGGCGACCGCGGTGCTCGGGCGCCCGCCCGACGTGCTCCGCGAACGCATTCCGCCGGCCCGTCTCTCCGCGATGTGGCGGTTGCACGGTCGGCTTGCCGCGCTGCGCGGCGACCAGTCTCGCGCGATCGCCCTCCTCGGCCGCGCCCTCAAGCAGGCGGAACTTGCGCTCGATTCGCGCGCGATCGGCCTGGCTCACTACGAACTCGGCGTCTGTTACCGCCAGGTCGGCGATCCGTCCATCGTCCGCGAAGAAGTCGGCAAGGCGATATCCGCCCTCAATGCCGCCGGCGATCGACGACATCTGGCACAGTGCCATTCGCTCCTCGCAATCGTGTCTGCCCAGTCGGGGCGGTCTGACGAGGCGACCTCGGCACTGCGCCAAGCGGAACAACTGGCCACCGTCGCCCGCGCCGAAGACGTGATGGCGCTGGTGTGCGGCAACCAGGCGAACGTCGCACTCATGCGCCATCGACACGATCAGGCGCTGGCCCTGGCCGACCGCGCCGTCTCGCTGCACGAACGCGCCGGCTCCGTCCACGGACTCGCCGTGGCGCTCGCGTCGCTCGGCCAGATTTGCGTGCGCATGGGGGACCTGCCCCGGGCCGAGCAGGCGCTGCGTCGAGCCCTCGACGTGCGCAGCCCGGTGCAGTTCCACGAAACGAAGGGCGCGGTGTTCGATACCCTCGCCCAGATTCACCTCGTCCGCGGCGAATACGACGCCGCCGAGCAGTGCCTGTACCAGGCGAGCGAGGCTTATGGAACGTACGGCCTGCAGGCCAGCCGATGGTACGAGTGGTCGGTTCGCCTGCTGACGGCCAGGCTCGCGCTTCGGCGCGGCATGCGCACCGACGCGTTGCGGTTGGCGACCGAGATGGCGGCCACTCCCGGCGTGCCGCCCGCCGACGCCGTGCAGGCCGAATTGCTGGCCGTCGAGGCGCTGCTCGGGGACGGCCGCGTCGAGGAGGCGGAACAGCGGCTCGGCGTGGTCGCCGCGCGGCTGGAACCGCGGTCCACGCCCGGGGCATGGGGCGACTATCTCCGGCTGCGCGCGCAGGTTCACCTCCATCACGGCCGGTCAACCGACGCCTACCACGACCTCGCGCAGAGCGCGAGCATGTTCGACCTGCTCGGCGAACGCTACAAGGCCGCGCAAAGCCGCCTGGCGCTCGCCCGCCTCGTGGCCCAGGTCGGCGCCCGCTCCGCCGCCGAGCGCCACCTCCGCGAAGCGGTGGCCGTGTTCGAGTCGCTCGGCGCCGCGCCGGACCTCGACGAAGCGCGCGCGGGCGCGTTCCTGCAGCCACCGGCGCGAACCACGGGCGAGTACCTGGCCGCGCCGGGAGAAGCGGATGATGTCATCGTCCGACGATTGGTGGACGCGGCGGTGATGCCCGACCTCCTGGCGCTCGAAACCGCCTCTGCGTTCTCGGAGGCGGCCAGCGGCGACGCCGCGATCGTCTTCCTCCGGTCGGGCGGCGACGACGTCCGTGTGGTCTCGGTGACCGGCTGCGACCTGGATGCGGCAGCGAGGCTCGCCCGGTCGGCGCTCCGGGGCGCCGCCTACGGCAGCGGCGAGTACTTCCTCGATCCGATCGGCCACGAAGGCGACGACCAGCGCCTGGTCCTCGTGGCGTCGCCGCGCCCGATCGGCCAGGCGACAATTCGTCGCCTCCGGATGATTGCCGCCGTGGCTCGCCAGGGATTTGCGCTGTGTGGATCGCGCGAGCGTGCCGCCCAGCCCGCCGACGAACGCGCGCTTCGGACGCTCGACGCCATCATGCCGGGATTCGTGTGCGCGAGCGCCGCGATGACCCGCGTGGCCGAGCAGATTCGACGACTGCAGGGCAACGACCTCACGGTGCTGATTACCGGCGAGAGCGGCACCGGCAAGGAACTGGTGGCGCGAGCCATCCACCTCGGCTCCCCGCGGAGCGGCGGGGTGTTCCTCCCGTACAACTGCACCACTACCACCCGGGAACTGGCCGACAGCCAGCTGTTCGGGCATCGTCGAGGCTCGTTCACCGGGGCGGTGAACGACCAAGCGGGGTTGATCCGGTCGGCGTCCGGCGGGAGCCTGTTCCTCGACGAGATCGGCGACCTGCCCCCCGAAGTGCAACCCAAGCTCCTGCGCTTCCTCGAGCAGAGCGAGATCATGCCGATTGGCGAGACACGGCCGCAGCGCGTGGACGTGCGTGTCATCACGGCCACCAACGCCGATCTCGAACAACGGGTCGCCGAAGGGAAGTTCCGCGAGGACTTGTACTACCGCCTCACCGTCATCCGTATTCACGTTCCGCCGTTGCGCGAGCGGCGCGAAGAGATCCCACACCTCTGCGCGCTGTTCCTGCGCGAAGCGTGCGAGCGGCTCGGCAAGCCGGACGTGCAACTCAGCGCCGAGGCGCTCGACCTGTTCTCGCAGCACTGGTGGCCCGGCAACGTGCGGCAGCTGCGGAATGAGATTCAGCGGGCCGTCGCCCTCAGCGGAGCCGAGGACCTCGTCGGCGCCGATCAGCTGTCGCCGGGGTTTGCCGCCTTGCTGGACGAAGAGCCGCGCCCTGGATTCCACGGCCCCGCCGCCCGTGCCGGAACCCTTCCGCTGGGCCTCGCCGTCGAACAACTCGAGCGCGAAATGATCAAGGCCGCCCTCGACCGCAGCAGCGGCAACGTGTCTGAGTCCGCGCGCACGCTCGGCCTCACTCGCCGCGGTCTCTACCTGAAAATGCGCCGCCTCGGCCTCGAGACCCGCGAGTAGATGGATATTTAGTAGTCAGTTATTAACGTAACTGTTACGTAAGTATCCACACTCTTAGATGGGTGCTCGCGAGGCATTCGCCTATAAGTCTATCTAACACAATAGCTTAGTTGGGCACAGCCACCACAGGCCAGTTCATTGGCCGGTTGGACCATAAATTGATACTCATCTGGAGCATGAACCGAGTCCTCGGCATGCTCTCCTCTGCTCGCATCACCGGTGAACAGCGTGTCTCCGAACGGCAGGCCCTTGGCGTGGCGGGACGGGTTGTGTGGAAGGACGCACGCGGGACGACCCGGTTCAACAGCGTGATGATCCGCGACGTCAGCGAGACGGGCGCCTACATCGAGAGTCTGAGCGGTTCGGCGATCCCTCTCTACCGAGTGGTTTCCCTGCAGGCCGAGCGCGCCGGGGAACCGGACATGCTCCCGCCGATGCTGCGCCAGCGCAAGCTCCTATCCGCCGTCTACCGCGTGGGACCGGCGAGGCCGGCAACCGGCACGCCCGAAGGCTACGGCCTTCGCCTGCTTGTCGAACCGCGCCGCCGTGCCGGGAGCGCGTCTGCGCCCCGTCGTGTGATGCAACTGGCGACGGCGTAGCGCCCCGCGGTTACACCATCTCGATGAGCGTCCGTAGCGCGGCGATCGCGTTCCGGCCGAGACCGATCCGGAGGACGCGGCGGCCGCGCTGTTCGAGCGCCATCGCGTCGCCGGCGGCCTGCGCGCGAATCAACTCGCCGAACGTGTAGGTCGTCTCGGGCACCGCGAGATCGGTGGTTGGTTCGTCGGTCAACTGCAGGAACAGGCCGGTGTTCGGCCCGCCCTTGTGAAGCTGCCCGGTGGAGTGCAGAAACCGCGGGCCGATGCCGAGCGTCGTCGCGACGCGGGTGCGACGTCCGAGCCGGGTCCGCAGATCCTGGAGCAGCCCCACAACCTCGCCCGTCGGCGCGAGGTAGGCGTGAACGCCGATGTAGTCGTGGGATCGGACCGAGGACAGCCAGCGCCCGACCGCGTCCTGCCAGACAGACGGGTCATCGAGCGCGGCCGACCCGGCGCCGGCCTGTCCGCTGCCGGAGGATTCCATCGCCCGTCGGGAGAGGTCCTTCGCCAGCTGGACGTCGGGCTGGTCGAACGGCTGGATGCCGAGCACAGCACCTGCCACCGCCGTGGCGAACTCCCAGCGGAAGAACTCCTGCCCGAGATCGATCGGCGCGCCGAGCATGATCGAGATGACCGGATGGCCCTTGGCCGCCAGCTCGCCGGCTCTCGTGGCCAACGCCGCCTCGCGCTCGCCCTCGACCGCGATGGCGACGAACACCCGGTCGGTGCCGTAATCGTCCGGCGCACGGAGCGCTTCGTCCACGATCGGCACGATGCCCTTGTCGTGCTTGCCCGTGCTTTCCGCCACGAGCTGCTCGATCCACGCGGGGAGCAGTGCCACCGACGCCCCGACCAGGAAGGTGATCTTGTTCCGACCGGCCAGGGCCAGCTCACCGAGCGCCGCCCCGAGCGCCAGGGACGGGTTCGCCGCGCCCTCCACCTCGCGTCCCGACGCGCCAGAGATGGCGTGGGCGTGCTCGAGCAGCGCCCGGATCTCGACGCCCACGAGCGCGGCCGGTACGAGGCCGAAGGCCGTCAGGGCCGAGTAGCGTCCGCCGACATCCGGCGGCGCGTTGAAGACCCGCCGAAATCCCCGTTCTCTCGCCAGCTTCTCGAGAGATGTTCCCGGGTCGGTGATCGCGATGAAATGGCGGCCGGCCTCCTCGGGAGTGTACCGCGACCAGAAGTACCGGAAGAACGATGTGGTCTCGCTGGTGCCACCCGACTTGCTCGAGACGACGAAGAGCGAGCGGGAGAGATCGAGGCGCGCCTCCACGCCGCGCACGGCGTCGGGATGCGTGCTGTCGAGCACGGTCAACTCCGGGTAGCCCGGCCGGTGACCAAAGGTTGCCTGGAACACCTCGGACGCCAGGCTCGACCCGCCCATCCCCAGCAGGATCACGTAGCGAACGCCCTCGCTGCGAACCTCGTCGGCGAACTGGCTGAACAGCGACGCCTGCGCGGCCATCGTCTCGGGTAGCGGCAGCCAGCCCAGCCGATCGATCAGTTCAGGGACGACGGTCTGCGACCAGACGGTGTGGTCCCTGGCCCAGATCCGTGACGACACCCGTGCCTGCTCCATCGACTCGAGACGCCGATCGACGGCCGGCTGGCATGAGCCCAGCGCGAACACCTGGCGGTCCACGAAGGTCGCCAGGAGCGCCTGGCGCTTCGCGTCGAGCGCGGCGAGGAGTTCGTCGTACGACTTGCCGAACGCGGCCACGCCGTCTACCTGGAGTTTCGCCGTGATGGCGGCGAGGTCCACGCCAAGCGTGCGCAACTGTCGAAGCGCGTCCCGGGCCGACGAGAGGTTCTCGTCCACCGTGGGGCGGGCGTGCCCGTGATCTCGGAACACCTCCACGGTCTCGGGGGGCATGGTGTTGACCGTGTCGGGCCCAATCAGCTCCTCGACGTAGAGCACGTCGCGGTACGCGGGGTTCTTGGTGCTCGTACTCGCCCACAACGGCCGCTGAACGCGGCATCCGCGCACGCGCAGACTGGCGAACGGCGCGCCGTAGAATATCTCGCGGAACCGCTGGTAGACCACCTTGCTGTTCGCGACGGCGATGCGTCCCCTGAGCGCCAGCGCCTCCGCCGTGCCGATCTTTTCGAGCGCCTGGTCCACGACGGTGTCGACGCGCGACACGAAGAACGAGGCCACCGACGACACCTGCGCCGGGTTGGCGCACCGCTCGAGGCCGTGGATGTAAGCCTGCGCGACCTGCTCGTAGTGTTCGAGCGAGAACATGAGGGTGACGTTCACGTTCACGCCGTCGGCGATCAACGCCTCGATCGCCGGGATCCCCGCCGAGGTGGCCGGCACCTTGATCATGACGTTGCGCAGCGCGAGCGTCTTCCAGATGCGCCGCGCCTCCGCCACGGTGGCGGCGGTGTTGTTCGCGACCGAGGCGGGGACCTCGAAGCTGACGAACCCGTCGGCCCCTTCCGTCCGGTCGAACACGGGACAAAGCGCCGCGGCGGCGCTCCTGATGTCGTCCAGCGCGGCCGCCTCGAACAGCGCGCCGGTCTCGATGCGCGGGTTGGCGGCCAGCAACGCACGCAGTTGCGGGTCGTAGTCGGTGCCCGTGGCCATCGCCTTCTGAAAAATCGTGGGATTGCTCGTGACCCCAGCCAGGCCGTCCTCATCGACCAGGCGCGCCAGCTCGCCGCGGATGAGCAGCGAGCGGCTGATGAAATCGAGCCAGACCGACTGGCCGAGGTGACCGAGTTCGCGCAAGGGGTTCACGGCATCTCCTTTTCAGCGTGTTGCCTGTCGGCGATCTGCTCCAGTGAGGTTTTCTGCTCGCATCGGGACCCCGGAGGACTTAGTATTATAGGGTGTGCAGCGCAGCGAAGGGTCAACTCGTCGGGCCGGACCGCAAGATCTGGCCCGGGCTGTCGGCTTTCCGGCGCTTACGCGGAGGAGAGTATTCCGATCGTCGAAAACGAGAGTATTCTTACACGCGGGCATGACAGCACGGTCGTTGCTGCATCCCGTAACGGGTCTTTTTCCTCTCGCACCCCAGCTATCCAGTTCAACCCGGTCGCTACTCGGAGATAGCCATCATATGACACGTGCTCGTATCACAATTGACGGGAATGAGGCCGCTGCCTCGGTCGCCCACCGGACGAACGAGGTCATCGCCATCTACCCCATCACGCCGTCGTCCAACATGGGCGAATGGGCGGATGAGTGGTCGGCGAAGGGCAAGAAGAACATCTGGGGCACCATTCCGACGGTGACCGAGATGCAGTCGGAAGGCGGCGCGGCAGGCGCCGTGCACGGCGCACTGCAGGCCGGCGCCCTGACGACGACCTTCACGGCGTCGCAGGGGCTGCTCCTCATGATCCCCAACATGTACAAGATTGCAGGCGAGTTGACCTCGTTCTGCATGCACGTGTCGGCCCGCACGGTGGCCACGCACGCGCTGTCGATCTTCGGGGATCACTCGGACGTCATGGCGTGCCGCCAGACCGGTTTTGCGATGCTCGCCTCGGGGTCGGTGCAGGAAGCGCACGACTTCGCGGCCATCGGCCAGCGCGCGACGCTGAAGTCGCGCGTCCCGGTCCTCCACTATTTCGACGGCTTCCGGACATCGCACGAGGTCTCGAAGATCGAGCAGTTGACCGACGAGGATCTGCGCGCGATGGTCACCGAGGACCTGGTGGCCGCGCACCGCGCCCGCGCCCTCACGCCGGACAAGCCGGTGCTGCGCGGCACGGCGCAGAACCCCGACGCCTTCTTCCAGGCGCGCGAGGCGTGCAACAGCTTCTACGACGCGGCGCCGGCCTTCTTCCAGGAGGCGATGGACGAGTTCGCGAAGATCGTGGGCCGGCAGTACCACCTCTTCGACTACGTCGGCCACCCCGAGGCCGAGCGCGTCATCGTGATGATGGGCTCGGGCGCCGAGGTGACGCACGAACTGGTCGAGTGGATGGTGGCCCGCGGCGAGAAAGTCGGTCTCATCAAGGTCCGCGTGTATCGTCCTTTCTCCATCGAGCACTTCGTCGCCGCGCTGCCGAAGACGGTCACGCGCGTGGCGGTGCTCGACCGCACGAAGGAGCCGGGCGCGATCGGCGAGCCGCTCTACCTCGACGTCGTCGCCGCGCTGCGCGAGGCGGGACGGTCGGAGCTGGTGATTGTCGGCGGGCGGTACGGCCTCTCGTCAAAGGAATACACCCCGGCGCACGCCAAGGCCGTCTACGACAGCCTGTCGGTGGCCCAGCCGAAAAATCACTTCACCGTCGGAATCGTGGACGATGTCACCCACCTGTCGCTGCCGGTGGACAACGACTTCGACATCGAGCCGGATGACGTCGTGCGCGGCGTGTTCTTCGGCCTCGGCGCCGACGGCACGGTGGGCGCGAACAAGAACTCGATCAAGATCATCGGCGAGGAAACCGAGAACTACGGCAACGGCTACTTCGTGTACGACTCCAAGAAGTCGGGGGCCGTCACCATCTCGCACCTGCGCTTCGGGCCGCGTCCGATCCGGTCCTCGTACCTGGTGAAGCGCGCCAGCTTCGTGGCCTGCCACCAGTACGGCTTCCTCGACAAGTACGACGTGCTCTCCTACGCCGGCCCCGGCGCGGTGTTCCTGCTCAACAGCCCGTTCCCGGCTGACCAGGCCTGGGACGACCTGCCCCGCGAGGTGCAGGCGCAGATCATCGAGAAGAAACTGCGGTTCTACGTGATCGACGCGTACGAGGTGGCCAAGGCCACCGGGATGGGCACGCGCATCAACACGATCATGCAGACCTGCTTCTTCGCCATCTCGGGCGTGCTGCCCCGCGAGGAGGCGATCGAGCAGATCAAGAAGGCGATCAAGAAGACCTACGGCAAGCGCGGTGAAGACGTCGTCCAGAAGAACTTTGCCGCGGTGGACCAGACGCTCGCTCACCTGCACCAGGTGAAGGTGCCGGCCACGGTCACGACCACGCGCGAGCGGCCGCCCATGGTCTCCGACAAGGCACCCGACTTCGTGCAGAAGGTGACGGCGATGATGCTCGCCAACCAGGGCGACCTGCTGCCGGTCAGCGCCTTCCCGGTGGACGGCACCTGGCCGACCGGCACGGCGCGCTGGGAGAAGCGCAACATCGCGCTCGACATCCCGGTGTGGGACGCGAAGATCTGCATCCAGTGCAACAAGTGCGCGCTGGTCTGCCCGCACGCCGCTATCCGCGCGAAGGTGTACGAGTCGGATGCGCTAAAGGGCGCGCCCGAGACCTTCAAGGCCGTCGACTTCAAGGGCAGCGAGTTCAAGGGGATGAAGTACACCATCCAGGTGGCGCCCGAGGACTGCACCGGCTGCTCGATCTGCGTGATGGTCTGCCCGGCCAAGGACAAGGCCAACCCGAAGCACAAGTCGATCGACATGGCCCCGCAGCGCCCGCTGCGCGACGCCGAGGTGAAGAACTACGAGTTCTTCCTGAACCTGCCCGAGGTCGATCGCACCAGGGTGAAGCAAGACGTCAAGGGCACGCAGTTCTTCCAGCCGCTGTTCGAGTACTCCGGGGCCTGCGCGGCCTGCGGCGAAACGCCGTACGTCAAGCTGCTGACGCAGCTCTACGGCGACCGCCTGCTCGTCGCCAATGCCACCGGCTGTTCCTCGATCTACGGCGCCAACCTGCCGACCACGCCGTACGCGCAGAACCGCGACGGCCGGGGCCCGGCCTGGTCGAACTCGCTCTTCGAGGACAATGCCGAGTTCGGGTTCGGCTACCGTCTCGCGATCGACAAGAACCAGGAGCAGGGGCACGAACTGCTGCGCAAGATGGCGTCGCAGATCGGCGAGCGCCTGGTGGACGAGATCGTCACCGCCGACCAGACCACGGAGGCGGGTCTCGCCGCGCAGCGCCTGCGCGTCCTCGATCTGCGCAAGCAACTGGCGACGATCCCGTCGTTCGAGGCGCGCTGGCTGGAGAAGATCGCGGACTTCCTGGTGAGAAAGAGCGTCTGGATCGTCGGCGGCGACGGCTGGGCGTACGACATCGGGTACGGCGGCCTCGACCACGTCATCGCGCAGAACCGCAACGTCAATCTCCTTGTGCTCGACACCGAGGTCTACTCGAACACGGGCGGCCAGGCCTCCAAGGCCACGCCGATCGGCGCATCCGCGAAGTTCGCGATGGCCGGAAACGCGCGCCCGAAGAAGGACCTCGGCCTGATCGCCATGGCATACGGGAGGGTCTACGTGGCGCACGTGGCGTTCGGCGCGAAGGATGCCCAGACGGTGAAGGCCTTCCAGGAGGCCGACGCCTACGACGGGCCGTCCCTCATCATCGCGTTCAGCCACTGCATCGCCCACGGCTACGACCTCGAAAACGGCCTCGAGCAGCACAAGCTCGCGGTGGACACCGGCTACTGGCCGCTCTACCGGTTCGATCCGCGCCGGCTGGCGAACGGCGAGAATCCGCTCATGCTCGATTCCCCGGCGCCGAAGGCGGACGTCGGACTCTTCATGGCCAACGAGACTCGCTTCCGCGTCGTCCAACAGCAGAACCCGGCACGCTACAAGGAACTGCTGACGAGCGCGCGGAAGGAAGTAGCCCTGCGATGTGGCATCTACGAGCAGCTCGCCAAGCTGGCCGTGCCCAACGTCAAACCGACCGGCTCGGTTGAGTAACGGAGGATTCAATGGACTTGTCTACCAACTATCTTGGCCTTCGTCTTCCGCACCCGCTGATGCCGGGCGCCTCACCGCTCGCCGACTCGCTCGACACGGTGAAGCGGCTCGAGGACGCGGGCGCCGCGGCGATCGTGCTGCGCTCGCTCTTCGAGGAGCAGATTACCCGCGAGCAGAGCGGCCTCGTGCACAACATCGAGGTGACCGCCAACTCGTCGGCGGAGGCGCTTGCCTATTTCCCCAAACCGGACGATTTCGTGTTCGGGACCCACGAGTATCTGGAACAGATCCGCAAGATCAAGGCGGCGGTGAAGCTCCCGATCATCGCGTCCCTCAACGGCATCACCAACGAGGGCTGGTTGTCGTACGCGAAGACGATCCAGCAGGCCGGCGCCGACGCGCTCGAGCTGAACGTCTACTTCATCGCCACCGACCCGACGGAAACCGGCGACCACGTCGAGCAGCGGACCGTCGAGATCCTGCGGTCGGTCAAGAAGGTGGTCACCATCCCGGTGGCCGTCAAGCTGTCGCCCTTCTTCTCGTCGGTCGCGCACCTCGCGCACCAGTTGGACGAGGCGGGCGCCGACGGCCTCGTGCTCTTCAACCGCTTCTATCAGCCTGATATCGACATCGAGGCCCTCGAAGCGGTGCCGAGTCTCCACCTGTCGGATTCATCGGAGCTGCTCCTGCGGATCCGCTGGCTGGCCATCCTGTACGGCCAGGTGAAAGCAACGCTGGCGGCCAGCGGCGGTGTCCACACGGGCGTGGACGCCGTCAAGGCAATCATGGCCGGGGCGTCGGCCGTCCAGGTCGTCTCGCGGTTGCTCGAGGACGGACCGCAGCGCCTGCTCACCATCTTCCAGGGCCTGAAGCACTGGATGGAGGAGCACGACTACGAGTCGCTCGACCAGATGCGCGGCAGCATGAGCCTGCGAAAGAGCCCCGACCCGGCGGCCTTCGAGCGCGGGAACTACATGAAGGTGCTGCGGAGCTGGAAAGTCAATGCGTAGTCGCGCTCCGCGCGCCTGCGCGACGTCGGAATTCTGGATTCGGAATTCAGGATTCGCGAGTCAGAAGGTAGAATGGAAGGCAGGGACCAGGCGGGATGGCATGAGCCGTCCCGCCCTCCCTGTCTTGACCGCCTGACTCCCGGCGTTCTGTCGTCTGAATTCCGAAATCTGCCATGCCCCAACAGCAAACGTCCTCGATCACCTGGGCGATCATCGCCGGTTCCTGCCTCATGCTGGGGCTGGCAGTCGGATACGTGGTCTTCGGTTCTCACAGGCCGGCTGAGCCGGTCGTCACGCCCTCGGCGCAGGTGCCCGCGCCGGCCACGGGCGGCCCGCAGGCTGGCCTGATGGACGAGCAACAAGCCCAGGCGTTGCGGAACATCCTGGCCCGGGATTCCGGGAACGTGCAGGCGGCCACTCAACTCGGCAACCTGCTCTTCGACGTGGGGCGCTACGCCGAATCCGTCCCTCTCTATCGACAGGCGTTCGCCCTCGACGCCAACAACGTCAACCTGAGCACGGATCTGGGAACGGCCCTCTGGTACTCGGGCAAGGTGGACGAGGCCATCGCGCAGCTCACCAGATCGCTGGCGATCAACCCGACCCATCCGCAGACGCTGTTCAATCTCGGGATCGTGAAGCGTGACGGGAAGCAGGACTCGGCCGGCGCCGTCCAGGCGTGGGAGCGGCTGCTCGCGAGCAATCCCACCTACGTGGACCGCGACAAGGTGCAGCAGTTGCTCGATCAGGCGCGACAGCAGGTGGGGAGCACGCCCATCGCCCCAGTGCGGTCGATCAGGTAGACAGCTTTCGGCTCTCAACTCTCGGCTTCAGCCCCTGTCAGGCTTTCGATTTTCGGCTCCTGGCCAGGCGCGGCTCCGAGCTCCGCCGCACCAGCAGCCACACCCCGACCGCGATAATCGCTGCCGAGAACAGCTGCGCGGTCGTCAGCCCGAGGAACACCACCTCGTTCACGCGCACCAGCTCGATCAGGAACCGCAGCGTCCCCGCGGCGACCAGATACCAGCCGAACACCACGTGGTTCGCCGCGCCGCGACGGCGGAGCGCCACCAACACCACCGTCATCACAAACAGCGACACGGACTCGTAGAGCTGGGTGGGATGCACCGTCTCGAGCGTTGGCGGGAGTCCCTCCGGGAACGCCACGCCCCACGGGAGGGTCGTCGCGCGCCCGTAGTCGTCGCCGACCAGGAAGCAGCCGATGCGTCCGATCGCCTGCCCCAGGGTCAGGGCGGGTGCGGCCGCCGACAGCACGGCCATCAGCGGCAGCCGCTGCCGCAGCACCATGACCACACCCGCCAGGATGCCGCCGGTCAGCCCGCCAAACCAGCTCATGCCCCCGCGGCTCAATAGGGTGTCGGAGAACGGTTCGGCCCAGTGCTCAACCACATAGAGCAGCTTGGCGCCGGCCAGGCCGCCGAGCACGCCGACCAGGGCGGCATCGACTCCCTTCGCGCCGTCCACGCCCGACCGTACGAGTTCCCGCCGGAGCAGGAGGATGCCGAGCGCCGCCCCGATCGCGACCATGGCGCCGAAGCTGGTAATCTCGAAGGAACCGAGGCGGAAGAGGACTGGGTACATCGGGTCGGTCTCAGTGATCGTCGGAATGTATGGCGCCGTGCCTTAGTGCCCTGGCCTTCTTCGGCGGCGCACACCGGAGCAGCTCAGCGATTCGGACTCGGGCTCGCTGCCGGACGTTGGCCGGCAGCTCCGGCCTTCCCTCTTCATGACAGGCCGCGACCGTGTGCCTGAGGCTCTCGAGCACCTCTTCACAGCACGGGCAATCGTGCAGGTGTTTCTCGATCGTCCGCCTGTCGGCGGCTGGCAGCTCGTCGTCGAGGTACATCGACAACCGCTCGAGGAAACCCCGGCATCGAAACTCGTGGCCGACGTGCAGATCGTTCATGACTCTTCCAGGCGCTCGCGCAACAGCAAGCGCGCACGGTGAAGCCGCGTTTTGACGTTCGCCTCGGAGATCCCGAGGACCTCCGCCACCTCGCGCGTCGACAGGCCTTCGATTTCCCTGAGCACGACGACGACGCGGTAGCTGCGGGGCACGGACGACAGCGATCGCCTCAACCTGGCCCGCAGGCTCGAGTTGATAGCCTGGTTCTCAGGGTCCCGGGCCGGGTCCACCGCATCGACGCGGCGGTCGTGCCCGTCGAGGTCCGCCACCGGTTCGTCGAGCGACACGAGATGGTCGGGCTCGTTCGCCCGCTTCCGCCGGCCGATCAGGCAGGCGTTGCGGACGGTGCGATAGAGCCAGGCACGGAACGCCTCAGGTTCGCGGATGCGGGCCGCGTAGCGATAGGTCTTCAGCAGCGCCTCCTGCATCGCGTCGTCGGCGTCGTCCGGCCGACCGCAGACCAGCAGGCTGAAGCGGTACGCCACTTCCTGCGCCCGCATCAGCAGCGTCTCCATCGAGCGCTGGTCGCCCGCCTGGACCGCCCTGACCAGTGACGCGTAGGTCGCGCCCTCCCGCGCCGCGCGGGTCTCCTCGTCTTGGAGATTCGGTTTTCGTGAATTGGTCACAGCTACGGGTCCCTGCGTGACGCTTTCCGGCAGACGTGAATCATACAGCAAGGCAAGCAGAGAGTGGACGATACTGTTGGGTCCCGAGGGTGAAACCAAATCGGCAGAACCTGAATCCTTGAGTCAGACTCCGGAAAACACCCCATGTACGTGAACCCGAGCTTCTAGACTGGTAATCGAGGAGAACAACGTGGAAGAGACACGCTACGGCATGCGGGTCGTGTTGCCGATCAGCTACGAAGAGGCGATCGACAAGGCGACCGCGGCCCTGAAGGCCGAGGGGTTTGGCGTCCTGACGACCATCGACGTCAAGCAGACCATCAAGCAGAAGCTCGACAAGCACTTCCGGAAGTACGTGATCCTGGGCGCCTGCAACCCGCCGCTCGCCTACCAGGCATTGAGCGCGGAAACCGAAATCGGCCTGCTGCTGCCATGCAACGTGATTGTGTACGAGACCGAACCGGGTCACAGTGTGGTCGCGGCGGTGGCGCCGCTGGTGACCATGGGGCGCGTTGGGAACGAGGCGCTGGCGCCGATGGGGCAGGAAGTGGACGCCAAGTTGCGCCGAGTGCTCACGACGCTCGAAGCCGCCAAGGCAGGCGTGTAATGGATTACCTCTGGCCACTCGTATTTCTGGCAGTCTGGGTCTTCCTGCAGGCGTGGCTCCTGCCACGCCTCGGCGTCCCGACGTGAATGAGCAACTCCTGCAGCGTCGAGGATCGACGCACGAAGACGAAGCAGCCCACAACCGGCAGCGGACAGCAGCCAGCCGGAAGCTCACAGCTGCCGGTTGACGGCAGACAGTAGTTGTCGGTTGTCAGTGGCCAGTTGCCAGTCTGATACCCGTGTCATACTGACCACTGGCAACTTCCCTATCCCTGCCCCTGAACCACCTGCAGCGCCACCGCATTGTCGAGGACCGGCTCGTACGTGCAGAACGGTTCTTCGGCCAGGTAGTCGCCGTTGTCTGAAAAGGCGCGCGCCCGGCACCCCCCGCAGATTCCCTCGTACTTGCAGATCCCGCACTTCCCGCTCAGCGTGGAAGGATCACGCAGCTGCTGGAACACGGTTGACTGCGCCCAGATGTCACCGAACCGTTGCTGGCGGATATTCCCGGCGCTGACCGGCAGGTAGCCGCACGGGTAGATGTCTCCGGCGTTCGACACGAAGCACACCGCCGTGCCCGCGAGGCATCCCCGGGTCATGGCCGAGAGCGGCCGGCCGCCGGCCGGGTCCGGCGCGGCCTTCAACTGCGTTCCGATCGCGACGAAGGGCGTGCTCCGGTCGCCGTGCTTGCGCTCCTCGACGATCCGCTGTGCGCGGACCCGGAAGTAGTGCGGCGCGCACGTCGCCTTCAGGTCGATGGTCACCGTCTTCGACTGATCGTAGAACCAGTGCAGCACGCGCTCGTACTCGTCGGCCGGCAGCATCTCGCGGGCGGCGATGCTCACGCCACACCCCACCGGCACCAGCATGAAGAGGTGCAGGGCGTCGGCGCCGAGCGACAGCGCCAGGTCGAGTAGCGCGGGCAACTCGGACACGTTGTGCTTCGCGATCGTCGAGTTGACCTGGATCGACACGCCTGCGTCGCGGAGGAAGCGCAGGCCGTCGATCGCTTTCGCGTGCGAACCTGGCATGCCGCGGAACGTGTCGTGCGTCGCCGGCACCGCCCCGTCGAGGCTGATGGCCACGCGGGAGAAGCCGGTGGTCCGGACCCGCTCGGCGAGGGGACGGTCGATCATCGTGCCGTTGGTCGCGAGGGCCATCCTGAAGCCCTTGCCGCGCCCGTAGGCGCCGATCTCGAAGATGTCCTGCCGATAGAGCGGCTCGCCCCCGGACAGGATCAGCACGGGCTTTGCGACTTCGGCGATCTGATCGATCAGCCCGAACGACTCTTCGGTGGTCAACTCAACGGCGGAACGCTCGGCCTCAGGCACCGCACGACAGTGCTGACACCGCAGATTGCACGCCTTGGTCGTTTCCCAAAACATCAAGCGAAGCGGCGGCACCGTCGTTGGCATCGTCATCGGAACGGTCCTCCGCTACCCGAGCTCCTCGATCAGGATGGCGCGTGCGACCGATGGCTCGACGGCCAGTTCCGTCTGATCGCACTCGAACACGAACCCTGGAAACCGCTGCAGCAGCCGGACCCGCGCCCCTGGCGTCACGCCCAGCGCCTTCAACCGTTCGGCGCGTGCCGGGTTATCGCGGAGCACCCGGACCACCACGCCACGCTCGCCCACCCCGAGCGACACCAGGCGCCGCCCGTGCTCAAAAGTCGACACCGAGGATCCGGAAAGCATAGTGAAGGCCCGCTCCCGTGGACAACGCCACGGTCGTCACGAACACCAGGATGGCGAGGGCCGCCTTCAGCCCCTGCTCCCTGATGATCATCAGGAAGTTGGCCACGCACGGCACGAACAATGTCATGACCGTCAGCGCCACCACTGCCTGGGTCGCGCTCAACTGGCCGGCATGCGACAGCTGGAACAGGCCTGCGGCGCCATAGTCGCGCCGCAGGAAGCCCATCACGAACACCTGCGCCGTCTCGGCTGGCAACCCCAGGAGTCCGGTAACGACCGGGCGACCGCCGGCCACCACCCACCTCAGCAGCCCCGTCTTGTCCAAGACAAAGAGTAGCGCCGTTCCAATCAAGAAGAGCGGCACGGCCTCCCACAGGTACCAGCGGATCCTCAACAGCGTCTTGTGCATCAGGTTCCGCATCCCCGGGAGGCGGAGCGGCGGCAGTTCCATGATGAAGTCGGAACGCTCGCCAGGCAGCAACTGCGCGGCCAGGAACCCCACGAAGAAGATCTGAAGGACGACCACGCCGAACAATGTCAGGAGGGCCGCGAACGAGATGCCGCCGAGGATGCCGAGGATGGTAGCCAGTTGGGCCGAGCACGGGATGCCGAGCGCCAGCAGCAGCACGGCGATGAGGCGTTCCTTCGGAGTCCCGAGGATTCGCGTCGTCATCGTCGCCATCGTATCGCAGCCAAGGCCGAGCACCATCGGCAGCACCGCTTTGCCGTTCAGCCCCATCATCCGGAAGATCCGGTCGGAGAAGATCGCGAGACGCGGGATGTAGCCGCTATCCTCGAGCCACCCGAAGATCAGGAAGAAGGTGGCGACCACCGGCAGCACGATGGCCATCGCGTAGGTCAGGCCCATGGTGATCAGGCCATAAGGGCCGACGAGGAAGTCACGCACGGCCGCGAACGGGATGAATCGGTCTGCAAGCGCCGTCGCTGCCGGGTTGATGTATGCCTGGAACACGCCGTGCTCGATCAGCCTGACAAGCGTCTGCGCGCCGAACACGCCGACGAACAGGTAGATGACGTAGAGGACGACGGCAAGGATGGGGAGGCCGGTGGCCGGCTGGCGGACCGCCCTGCCGAGGAACTCCTGGAGGCGACCAATCGACGACGGCCGCGACCGACGCAAGCGCGACGCGGTCTCGTGCGCCCAGGCCGAGTAGTCGCCATTCGGCACGAACGGGATGCGCGCGGGGGCTGCGGCCGGGAGGGCCTCCTTCAGCTCGTTCAGTCCCTGCCCCTCGATTGCCACCGTCTCCACGACCGGGATGCCAAGCTCGGAAGACAGTCGGGCCGCGTCCACCTCGACGCCGCGGCGGCGCGCTTCGTCCACCATGTTCAGGACAAGGACCATCGGGAGGCTGAAGGCGGCCGCCTGGGCGGTCAGCATCAGGGCGCGGCGCAGGTTGCGGGCGTCGGCCACCTGGATCACCAGGTCCGCCTCGCGGTTGGCCAGAAGGCGGCGGGTAACGTGCTCGTCTTCGCTCAGCACGCCCTCGAGCGCGTTGACGCCGGGGCTGTCGATGACGTCGCACACCTCGGCCCCGACCATCGCGCGGCCGGTGGTGATCCCGACCGTGGTGCCCGGGTAGTTGGAGACGGTGGCGTAGCGGCCGGTCAGGCGGCCGAAGATGACGCTCTTGCCGACGTTCGGGTTGCCGACGAGGACGACCTTGAGCGGGCGAGCCCGGAGCCGCAGGACGGGTGGGGCGGCGGCGCGTTCAGCGGCGATATGACAGGACATGGTGATGGAAGATCGTGGGAAACCAGGTGTTTGGACGACTTTGCGAATGCGTCTCATTATTATCGCACACGCGCGCCCTGTGCGACGAGAATCTCGGCCTGCCGCCCGCCGAGCCCACGAAAAAAGGGCGCGACACACTCCACAGCGTATCGCGCCCTGAAGGGCGCCTGGCAGCCTCGAGGCTGCCAGGCCGCACCCAAGACAGATTCCAGGGCCCCCACAGAAACGTGCTTCACCCGTGACGATCTCAGCCCAGGAAGATGTCTAGAACATGTAGATCACGCGGACGATCCCGGTGCTGCCGGTGTACGGCCGGTTGCCGTAGCCGGTGCTGATCTCACCGAGGTAGTCGATCCGCGGCTGGCCGGTGGCTGGGTAGAAGCCCACCGGGCCGTTCGTGTCGATCGTCGCGTAGTCCGTCACGTCGAACTTCTCGTACCAGTAACTGGCGCCGATCCCGATCTGCCGCGTCAGGTTGTAGCGGAGGTCGAAGGTCAGCCGCTGCCACTTGTTGGTCACGTTCGGGAACGCCTCGAAGCACGACGTTAGGGTCGTCGGGCTGCACGGCTTGGTGTCGCCCACCGTCAGGATTGAATTGGTCTGCATCCCCTGGACGCGCGGCCCGCCGTGCACGAAGCCCTGGTCTGAATCTGAATAATCGTAGCCGATCCGGATGTCCGTCTTGGGCAGCGCCTGGAGCAGGTTGAAGTAGAGCGTGAACGTGTTCACTGTCTCGTCGTTCGTCAGGTTCCAGTCCCGGTTCGCGTCATTCCAGCTCTCGTAGGCACCCGCCACGCCCGAGAACGGGTTCGCCGTCCGCGACGCCTGGAGCGAGTTGAACTTCTCGCGGCCGTAGTCCATGCCGAAAGCGATCTGCGGCTTCGGGCTCACGTTGACCGCGACGTTGACGGCGTTGTTGTCGTTGTTGAGCAGGCCGAACTGCGGGTTCAGCCCGATGTCGTAGTCGTCCTTGCCGCGCGCGTAGGACACGGTGAAGTCCACGGCCGGCGTCGGGGTGATGGTCGCGAGCAGCGTCGCCCGGTTGCGCGTCCGCTCCGCGTCGTCGAACAGCCGCGCGTTCGCCTGCCCGCCGGCGTCGGTGATGGCTTCCTGGTGGAACTCGCTGCCCGAGCGCTTCGTGTATTCGTACATCGCGCGCAGGGTCACCCACTGGTTCCCCATCGTGTCGAACGACGCGCGCAGGGTGTTGTCCGTCAGCTTGCGGTAGACCAGGTAGGTCTTGCTGTTGGCGTCAATGCCGTAGCCGACCTTGATGCTCGAGTACGGCAGCACCGCGAACGAGGCATCGATGTCGAACTTGTTCTGCGTGATCGTGTACGGCTCGGTGGATACGCCCGGCGTCGACTCCGGAACCGCGTCGAACCGCACGTTGTAGCTGTAGTCGAAGATGGGCGACTGGTTGTCGTGGTTGTTGTAGCGATACCGCGCCGTCACGTTCATCTTCGGCATCGGCCGGGTGTTGAACACGAACGAGGCGTTGACGCCCTTGACCTCGGTGTTCGCGCTCGCCGGCAGCGTCGTCGGGGTGCACGCGATGATGCCGCTGGCGGCCGAGCACAGCTTCGAGTTGGCCACCACCGGGTTGATCGTCCACGGGATCAACGCCGCGTCGTTCGACATGTTGATCAGCGCGAGATTGCCGCTGAGCGAGGTGGCGTGCGCGAACTTCCACAGCCCCGTGGCCGTCACCACGTTCATCGAGTTGTCGGGCGAGGTCGCGAACCGGCCGCGGGCCGGGCCGTTGCCGTTGCTGTAACCGCTCGCATCCCAGCCGGTCACCGCCGCGCTGCTGTAATCGGTCGCGCGGATCGGGCTGTCCCAGGTCACCGAGGTGTAGGTGTTGTTGTACATCGACCGCTCGTACGCCAGGCGGAACATCGCCTTGTCGTTCGCCCAGTCGATGCCCGCCTCGATCTCCGTCGATCGGTCGTCGATCGGGAGCGGGATCTCCGTCGCGTTGTTGAACGCGAACCCGGCACCGAACGGCTGGTAGCCGTTGCGCTTGTGGCTGGCGACCTCGAACTTCGCGTCGATGGCGTCGGTGATCGCGTAGCTCAGGCCGAAGTGAATGGTATCGCGCCGAGTCTGGAGGTCGAACGGCGGGGCGAGACCCGCCCACACCGACCGGCCGCCGGTCCACTGCGCGAGGCTCGACGGGATCCCGATCACGCCCGCCTTCTTGGCCTCGATGTCCGCCCTCGTCGCCGAGTTGAGAGACAGCACCGGATCGGTACCCGTCGTCGCGACCGAGTAAGGCGTGGAGGTGTTGTAGCCGTAGTTGAGCGGCGTCGAGTCGAACGAGAACTCGAACTTCACCTTCTTGTTGGCGTACCCGACGGCGTAGGAGCCGTCACGGTTACCGACGTTGGTGGCCGTGACGTCGAAGAAGTACTTGTCGGTGTCCTTCGCGAAGTCGAACTGGATGTTCTGACGGTTGCGAAGGTCGCGGTAGCGCTCGAACCGGGCTTGGTCGCCGGTTACCGAGCTTCCCTGGAAGCCGATCGAGACAGAACCCAGCGAGGACGCCTCTGGGGGCTTCTCCGCGGGCTTGTCCTGCGCCAGCACTAGACTCACGGAGGCCAGCACAAGCGCGGCAGTCACAATCATCAATCTGTTGCGCATCGCTATCCTCCTCACCTAACGCAGGAACGCCTTGCCCGAAGGCGCGTTCGACCCGTGGACCATCTGGTGGCACGACATGCAGCTCCGCCCGAAGATCTTGTTGGCGTTCGTCGAGTTCTTCTCCGTGAACCCCTCGTAGATAGTGGGGGGGTGCCGCGAGGTCACGTGGCAGCGCTGGCAGAGGAACGGCAGCTTGGCGACCAGCATCCGGTCGTTGTTCGTGCCGTGGGCGTCGTGGCAGGTCGTGCAGTTCTCGGCCACCGGCGGGTGTTCCCACAGCATCGGGCCACGCTTCTCGGTGTGGCAGCTCGTGCAGCTCTCGTTCACCGTCACGCCCTTGGCCAGCAGCTTGACGTTCGCGCTGCCGTGCACGTTGTGGCACGACCCGCACTGCAGCTTGCCCTCGCGAACCGGCATGTGGTTGAAGCGCAGCTGCTTGTTCGTCTGCGCCCGGTGGCACGTCGCGCACAGCTCCGTCTCCGACTTCGCCTTGAGCTGCTTCTCGCCCTTGGCGTCGTGGATGCTGTGGCAGCTCGTGCAGCTCACGTTGCGCTGCATGTGCTGACTGCCGGTCCACAGGGCGTGCGCGCCCCGGTTGTGGCAGCTCGTACACGCCGCGCTCTGCTCGGACGGCTTCATCGTCTTGAAGCTGGCGATCTTCGTCTTGTCGCCGCCCGCATCAGCGTGCGCCTTGCCCGCACCGTGGCAGCTCTCGCAGCCGTTGGTGGCGATCGGCGTCTTGGGGTTGAACATGCGGCCGTGGACGCCGCCGTGATACCCCTTGGTCTGTGCCTCGTGGCAGGTGAGACAGGTCTTCTCACCAGCGTACCCCGTCCCGGCCGCCTTGTCGGCCTGGCCTGCCAGCGCCAGCCCGCCGAGTGCGAGCCAGGCGACCGCGAAGGCGGTGAGCGCCGCCCGACCGCGGTTCTGGACGAATGAATCCATGGCTTGCTCCTTCAGCTGTGACTACGAACCTGTTGGGGAAAGAAAAGTACCCCGGGGGCGCAGGCGTCGAGAACACCTGCCCATCGACCCAAGAGAGACTGGCCGAATGCCCGCTCGCGCTGGTGCAATGTGAATGCCGAACAGATGCGCCGGAATCACTGGTGAAAAGGGCAACACTTCCTTGTGAATTATGGCGCAATCCGACGTGGCGGTCGGGGCATTTCTGCACACTACTGACGAAGCCTCGGCACCCGTTCTCGCTCGCTGCCGGATTTCCGGCAAATCCACCCAAGGCCTTTTCCAAAATTTTGAAGGGTTTGATCCTAGATTCCGGATCTTCTGAATCGTAGCACAAGCTCGGAAGCCGACTTGTGAACGATCGGACAAGCACGAGGCAACCGGGGCTGTCTGGAATCTGACAGACACCGAAACGGGGCACAGGGCTTACGGGTTGGGGGCCGCTACCCCATCTTGTGACAGAGTTCGCAATCCTGCTTGATCACACGGCCATCGCTGGTCTTCTTGGCGTCGTCGTGGCAACGGAAGCACCCGGGGAAATCGACGTGCCCGATATTGTTCGGATACGTGCCCCAGGTGACCTTCATGGTGGGAAAGATATTCCGCCGATAAATGTCCTGCGTGGCTGCAATCGCCTTCGCGACCTCCGCTTTCCTCGCCGCAGCCCCCGGCCCGAGTTGCCGGTCGTAGAACGCGGCGAGCCGTGTCCCAATCGCGGCGGCCGCCGCATCCTGCGACGCATAGCTGACCTTCAGCGCCGCCACCGCTTCGCGCCGCACGAACGGCAGCGTCGTCGCGATCAGACCGTTGCCCATCGCGTCGTTCACCGCCCGTTCGGGGGTCGAGTCGAAGCGATGGCTCGGCCGATTGTGGCAGTCCATGCAGTCCATCTGCCGACGTTCGCCCTTCTTCAACTGCTCGTCGGTCACGCCGTCCGCCCGGAACGTTCGAACACCGTTTCGGTCCTCCACCTCCACGTAGACGATCGTCTGTCGCTTCTCGTCGGTGGTGATGTAGCTGACGCGCGTGGACGGCGCCATGTGCCAGTGGATGCCGTGGGCTCCCATGCTCTCGCTGCCGCTGCCAACGTGCAACTGGAGGGTCGTTGTCGATTCCGTGCTGGCCTCGTCCTCGGCGTACTCCCGAACGACCCTGACCCTGTCGCCGGTGAACTTCTCCGGCCAGTGGCACTGCTCGCACGTATCACGCGCGGGACGCAGGTTCTGGACCGGCGAGGGAATCGGCTCTGGGTAGGTCTTCAGGGCGACCGCGAACAACTGGCGGGTGCCCGACAACTTCGCCTTCACGAACCACGGCGCGCCAGGCCCGATGTGGCAGGCGACGCAGTGCACCCGGGCGTGCGGGCCGTTCTGGTACGCCGTGAACTCCGGTTGCATCACCGTGTGGCACACCTGGCCGCAGAACTGCGGAGAGTCCATGTACGCCACGCCGCGGAACGCGGCCAGTGAGATGACGACGATGTTGGCGAACGTCAGGAACACGAGCAGGCCGGCGATCCTCCGGGTGTACGACCGGTTCAGGTCGATGATCGGCCACGTGATCTCGTGCCGTGGCTTGCCCAGGCGCTCGCGGCGTCGGGAGAGGACGATACCCAGCGGAATCAGCGCGAGGCCACACACGAAGAACCCGGGGAGGATCAGGAAGAACACGATCCCGATGTAGGGGTTCGTCGGCAGCCCGACCAGGTCGGCGAAGAACACCCCGAGGAACAGCAGCGCGCTGACGGTCGTCAGCCAGCTGCCGAACAGGGTCACGGGATGGCGGAAGTGCCGGAACTTCGATTCCCCGGGCATGGCGTTCTCGTCTCCTGCGTCAGCGTGAAGGGCGAGCCGGGACGGCCGCCGCGCGCCGCGACGATCTACAGCCGTGCGAACAGCACCGCGTAGACAATCAACCCCACCATCACCAGTCCGAAGGTCACCGCGACGAGCGCGACGAACTTCGCCAGCGTGGGCACCCAGCCGGGCGCGGGCCCCACCTCGATTTCATCGAGGCGATGGGCGCGCTGCAGCCGCTCGTACTCGGCGGGGCGCTCCTCCATCAACTCGTGATGGCTCACCCGGCCGGTGAAGATCACCGGGTCCATCGGGAACTTGTCTGGCCGCAGGTGGCTGTTGAAGAAGTGAATCGTGAAGATGAACCCCACCGCGAGGAGCCCTTCCTCGCCGTGTACCAGCAGCGCAATGTTGAACCACGACCCGGGCAGGAGCTTCGAGAAGAACTCCGGGAACCACAGGACGAGCCCCGATCCGCCGATGATGCCCATTCCCCAGAACACCGCCCAGTAGTCGAACTTCTCCCAGTAGGTGAAGTGATCGAAGCGAGGCTGCGGGCCGAGGCGCAGGAACCAGCGGATGTGCGCGAGCATCTCCACGATGTCGCGCGGTTGCGGCGTCATCGACTCCGGCCCCCACAGCACCTCCAGTTCTTTCTTGACGTAGAGGCGATGCATCAGCCGCCAGACGTGCAGGACGAAGCAGGCGATGAGCAGCACCGCGAACGTCCGGTGGAGAATCCCGGCGGACCGGCCGCCGCCGAACAGGCCGGCCAGGCGCACGGCCCACGCGGCGTCGCTGAACAACAGCGGCATGCCCGTGAACGCGAGCCCCAGGAAACTGAACATCAGGACGCCGTGCAGGAGCCGGTTGTACCTGTCGAAGCGCTGGTATGCCGTCGGTTCGACGGGTGCGGCGCGGGTGTCGTCCATGGGGCTACTCCTGCGAACGCCGGCCGGCGTCGGGGCGTCGGGGCTTCACCTGCACGTCGGGCTTCACCGCGCGCGAGGCCCAGAGGGCGGTATGGACCCCGAAGAACGCGAAGACGCCGATGAGCAACGCCTCCATGAACTTCGCCGCGTAGAACAGCATCGGGTTGCGCGCGTGGCTGTGCCGATCGGCGTGCGGGTCGTACTTCGCGAAGCTCGCACTCGACCCGGGGTGACACTTGCGACACGTCTCGACGACCCGCGCCGACGACACCATCGACCGAGCATCGCTCTTCGGGTAGATGTCGTGGGCCCCGTGGCAGTCGGCGCACGTGGCCACCCGCATGAAGCCCAGTTGCGTCTCCTGGCCGTGGAACGTGTCGCGAAAGGTACGCTTCGACTCCGGATGACATGTGCCGCACTCGCGCAGCACGTGGGTCTTCCACGTCGATCCCTCGGTGCGCTGGATCTGGTGCGCCGAGTGGCACGTCACGCAGACCGGCGCGTCCGGGCGCCCCTTGGCCAGCGCGTCGCCGTGCACGCCGTGCTGGTAGCGGCGCTGGATCCCCTCGTGGCACTTGCCGCAGGTTCCCGGCACGGCGGTCCGGAACACCTTGCTCCCGGGATCGTTCTTCCGCCTGATGTCGTGGGCGTTGTGGCAGTCCTTGCAGTCGGGCGCGACTATCAGGCCGCTCTTGCTGAGCGCCTGCCCGTGGATGCTGTCCTGGAACTGCGCCACCACGTCCCCGATCGCGATCCGGCCCCGCCTGATGATGTCCGCGTTGCCATGACACCGCCCACAGGTCGCGGGCAGGTTCAGGTGATACGTCAGCGAATCCGGGTCCTTGGAGCTCCGAATCTCGTGCGTGCCGTGGCAGTCCTTGCAGGCGGCCGCCACGCTCTGCTTAGATGCGCGCCGCGCCTCGGCGTGCACGCCGGCGTCGTACTGTGCTGCAGGGTCGGCATGGCAGTTGGAGCAGGCCGCCGGGGCCAGTTTCTCGCCGTGCGGGAAATCGGCCGACCTGGCCAGATCGGCGTGGCAATCCACGCACGCGATGCCGGACTGCCCGTGGATCGAGGCGGCGAACTTGTCGGGCAACACGGCCACCGAGCGGCCGCTGGCCCCTGTCGCCGATGCGTCCCCGTGACACGCCAGGCAATCGTCGTTGGTGGGCGGCTTGGGCGCGGCCGAAGCGGCCGGCTTCTGCGCCAGCGCCGTCGTGGCGGTCAGGCACGCCGCGAGCAGGAAAAAGGGAACGGAACTCGTGAATGTCATGGGCGCGAGAGAAGCTGCTGTCGTTGAGAGAAGCCGCATTGTAGCGACGTTACAGCCGTAGCGCAATGACGGCGTCGCACAACCCAGGCACGTAGAACCGGGACCCTCTGTCACCTGAGCAGCGGCAGGGGGCCGCGGCCCTGCTGGCCGCGTTCCGCCTGCCCTGCCCGCCTAATCTGTTGCCCGGCTTG
>JADGOB010000214.1 GCA_017883185.1 Acidobacteriota bacterium | reverse complement strand
CGGCCGGCGGCGGGCTGGTGGTCGCGTTCTAGCTAGGCGTCTTCTGCTGAGGTAATTGGTTACCGGGGTGAACCTATGCTGGCGGTGTCTGCAGCGCGCCAGACAGGTCTGATGCGCGGCGCGCGTGAACGTGCGGTATGGGGCCCAGCCGTCCCGCACGAGGACGCCCGCGAAGTCGGCGCTCAGGATCGAGGCCGCTTCCGGGAACCCGCGTCCGGCGCGAATCGCATAGACCGTGGTCTCCGGGGTCGCGAACGCCCACAGCCAGTGGAGGCGTCCGCCGACCCGCCACCCGGTTTCGTCCGGCGTGACCATGGGGCTCCCGCGCACGGTGTGGCACAGCGCCTCGTACGTCGGCCCGGCCTGGCGCGCGGTCCGATGGAGGGCGCGGACGATGGCGCCGCGCGGCCCCATTCAATGGACTCGGGCAACCGGGCTGTTCGGCAAGCTCCGGTGGGCAACTCCGTAATGCCCGCGCTCACATCCCTGCTCGGCGTGGCCGCGACGATCGCACAGCTGCGCTGCCAACCTGCAGCGATGGCGTAACTCACATCGCTTGTTACTAACATCAGTTGTTACCAACATCTGATGCGCGTTACACTTCGTGCCATGAACGGATTCGTGAACAGACTCGAGGAGTTGGCGGCGATAGAAGCATGGTGGTCGGGCGATGCTGCTCGCCTTGCCATCGTGTGGGGACGCCGCCGCGTGGGCAAGACGCTGCTACTGCAGCGTTTCGCTCAGGACAAGCGAGTGCTCTTCCATACGGGCGCCGGCAGACCGGCCAGCGACGAACTCCGCATCCTCTCGGATTCTGTCTCCTCGCTCGGAATCGGCGGAATCCGCGACCTTGCGGGTCGACCGTTTTCGGACTGGGACGACGCGCTCGACTCGCTGGCCACTGCAGCGCAGTCGGAACCGCTGCTCGTTGTCCTGGACGAGTTCCCGGAACTCAAGACGACCGCTCCCGGGCTCGAAGGAATCCTGCGCGCCTTCCTCGACCGCGCAGGGAGCGACACGAAGCTGCGCATCCTGCTGTGCGGCTCGGCTGTCCGAACGATGCAGGCGATGCAGGAGGAACGTGCGCCGCTCTACGGACGCTTCGGCCTGTCGCTGCAGGTGCACCCGTTCGGGCCACACGAGGCCGCTCTGATGCTGCCCGATCTGTCGCCATCGGAGCGCGCGGTCGTGTGGGGGATCCTCGGCGGAGTGCCGCTGTACCTGTCGTGGTGGGACCAGTCCTCGTCGGTGCTCGACAACATCACGCGCCTGTTCTGCGCGCCCGCCGCGCCGCTTCTCACCGAGGGGCAGCTGCTTCTCGCTACTGAGGGAGACGTCAGCGGGCTGGGCGGAATCGCCCTCAAAGCCATCGCCGCCGGTCGCACGAAGCACAACGAGATCCACGATGCGCTGGGCGTCGAGCCCTCGCGACTGCTGGCGCGTCTCACAGAGCTACGGCTCGTCGAACGCCTGACCCCAGTCACCGAGAATCCGGACCGCACGAGGCGCAAGACCTACCGCATCGCGGACAACTACCTCGCCTTCTGGCTGGGCCACGTCGAGCGGTACCGGTCGCAGATCGAACGGGGGCTCGGCGAACCGGTGGCTCGGTTGCTCGAGGCGGGCCTCGATGACGCCATGGGCGCACCGTGGGAGGAGGCGTTCAGACGGCACCTCGTGCGCGCGGTACTTTCCGGAGCGCTGCCGGGGGACATTGTCGCGCTGGGACCGTGGTGGAACACCGACAGCTCCGTTGAGATCGACGCCGTCGGTCTTGCGGGCCGCTCGCGCACGCCCGTGCTTCTCGGCGAAGCGAAATGGGGGCGCAGCGAAGACGCAGCCGCGCTGGTCCGGGTCCTCGAACGCAAAGCAGCCGCGCTGCCGGGCGTGACGGACACGCCCATCTCCGCGGTGTGCGCGCGGGAGGAACTGCGCAACGTGCCATCCGGAGCATTCACAGTGACCGCGGCCGACATCTTCAGCGCCTGACCACTGCCCGCCGGGGCGCTTGACGCGCACGGCGCCATTCCATGGGTTCGGGCAACAGGGCTATCGTCGCCGTCCGAACTCGAGGCCGTCCGTTTCGGCGTCAGCCGACGATCGCGCGCAGCCCTGAGACGAGCCGCGAGATCCCCTCGGCCACCGTGTCCTTGTCCAGCGCCCCGTAGGACACGCGAAGATAGCAGCCATCCGCCAGGCCGAAGGCGGTGCCCGGCACTGCTGCCACGCGGTGCTCGACCACCAGGCGCTCCACCAGCGCGAGCGGGTCCATCGTGGTCTTCACGCGAATCAGGCAGTAGAACGCCCCGTCCGGTCGAGGCACGGCGCAGATGTCGGCCACGCGCGCGAACGCCTCGAGCACCGCCGGCCGAATCTCCGCGAGCTCGAGCACTCGTTCGCGGCAGTATGCCGACCCTGCCCGGATCGCAGCGCATGCCACCGCCTGTGAGACGACTGGCGGGCAGATGAGATTGGTGTCCTGGATTTTGTTGACCGCCTCGAACAGGTGCGCCGGGATCACCATGTAACCGACCCGCCAGCTCGCCATCCCGTAGGTCTTCGACAGCGAGTAGAGCGAGATGGTGTGCGTGGCCCCGCCGGCGATCGCACCGGGTGAGAAGTGCATGGCGTCGCCGTAGGTGAAGTACTCGTACGCTTCGTCGTGCACGTGATAGAGGCCGTGCTCGGCGCAGAGGCGGTTGACCGCGCGCAGCGCCGATTCCGGGTACACCGCTCCAGTGGGATTGTTCGGCGAGATGGTGACGACGGCGCGGGTCCGCGGCGTGATGGCCGCGCGGATGGCGTCGAGGCGAAGCTGGTACTGATCGTCGGTCGCCACCGCCACCGTCCGGCAGCCCGCGATCACAATCGCCATGTCGTGGTTGAAGTAGAACGGCGCCTGGAGGATCACCTCGTCGCCGGGATCGGTCACGGCCAGCACCGCGTTGACGAACGCCATGTTGCTGCCGGCGGTCACGACGACCCGGCGATCGCTCCCTGGCGCGAATCCGTTCTCGAGCGCCAGCTTGTGCTGGATGGCGTCAATCAGGTCGGGCGAACCCTCGACCGGTCCGTAGCGGTGATCGTCGGCGGTCCCGGGAAAGGACCGAAGGGCCGCCAGTGCCTCCGGCGGCGGGCCGTAAGAGACGATGCCCTGGCCGAGCGAGATCGTCCCCGGGTTGCGGCGGATCCACTCGCCGATGATCGGAATGATCGGGGCCTGCACGTCCCCGATGCGTCGGGCAGCACGCATCGAGGCATTATGACAGACGGGGACACCCTGGCCGCAAGCCGGCTACGCGGCCTCGGGGTGGAGTCGGGCCTCGTCGACGTGACGGACGATCGTCTCAAATGGCACGCATCGCGCAGTAGCAGGAACCGATATAATCGAATGGCATCGATGCGAACCGCGCTGGCTTTCCTTCAAACTAGCGCCGACGCTACTGCGTGCGTCGCCGCGCCACTCGACCCCGTTCTGTCCCCACGGGACGGATCCCCGGCGTTTTTCGCGCCGGATTTCTCGCTGGCCTGCGAACGCGCCTGGTGGTTCGATACCGACGCCACGGCC
Organism: Acidobacteriota bacterium; assembly: GCA_017883185.1. GTDB lineage: Bacteria > Acidobacteriota > Vicinamibacteria > Vicinamibacterales > Fen-181 > FEN-299. The sequence continues at coordinate 2,642 of JADGOB010000214.1, read as the reverse complement.
CTTCACACGTTGTCGAAGGCCGAGTGGGCGCAGCGGTTTCCGATCGGCACGGCCGGGCTCATCACGCCATCGTGGGGCGCACCGGACGAGCGACGGTTTGCCGAGGGGTTCCGGACGCTCACCTCGCGCCTCGAAGACGGAACGCTTCGCAAGGGCGTGCCGATCACCGTGATGACGGCCTCCCTCGCGCCCGAGGACGCGCCGGCGCTCTTCGCGCAGTTGCTTGGCTGCGTTCCGGTGCTGCCGCCGAACCTGTACGCCTACGGCTTCTACCGGCCGGCTGCCGACACGGGGACGGGTTCGCCGGAGTTCCTGATCGGTGCCACGCCGGAACTCCTGTTCGAGATCGAAGACGGTCGGCGCCTCTCGACGATGGCGGTGGCGGGGACCCGCCGGTCCGACGCAGGGCTCGCCAGCCTCGAGGAGAGTCCCAAGGACCGTGACGAGCACCAGAGTGTGGTGGACGATCTCCTGGCCCAGGTCGAAGCGTGGGGCCGGCCGCGCGCATCGGGCACCGAGGTGCGCGTGTTCGGCCTGCTCGAACACCTCGCCGTGGATATTTGCCTGGACGCGACGGCGCCGCTCGATTTCGAGGCGGTGGCGCGGCGGCTGCACCCGACGCCTGCGCTCGGCGTGTACCCGCGTGGCACCGCGGGCACCGAGTGGCTGACGGGAATCGATCCGGGAGGGGACCGCAAGCGATTCGGCGCGCCGTTCGGTCTGCGCTGGCCTGATGGTGGCGGCCGCTGCGTCGTGGCCATCCGGAACCTGCAGTATCGCGATGGCCAGCTCGAGATCTGGGCCGGCTGCGGCGTGGTGTCGCAAAGCCGCTACCCGGACGAGTGGCAGGAGCTGCTGGACAAGATGCAGGCCGTGAGGGCGACGTGGAACGTGTGAGCGCCAACCAGGCCCTTGCCGTGGCCGTGATCGGTCGACTTCGGGCCTGCGGTGTCAGGACGTTCTGTGTCTGCCCGGGAGGCCGCAACGCCCCCCTCGTCGAAGTCCTCGACGAACAGGTGGAAAAGGGTTCGGACTCCTTTTCCGACCCCTGTCCCGAGGTGTTGTCGTTCTTCGACGAGCGAAGCGCGGCGTTCTTTGCGCTCGGGCGAGCCAGGCGGGATGGAACACCGGTGGCGGTGGTCACCACGTCGGGGACGGCGGCGGCAGAACTGCTGCCGGCGATGGTCGAAGCCCATTACTCGGGTGTGCCGCTCCTCGCCGTGACGGCCGACCGGCCGCGCGCGTATCGCGGCTCAGGGGCGCCACAGGCGATCGATCAGGTGAACATTTTTGGCACATTCGCGAGAGTCTTCGTCGATCTCGAGCATCCAGGTGACGCCTGGGCGCGGCCGGCGCCGGATGGCCCGGCGCACATCAACGTCTGCTTCTCCGATCCGCTGCTGGCCGACTGGCGCAGCACGACAGGCGTCCCGTTGGTCTCTGGCGCCGTCCCGCCAGACCCTGGCACCGTTTTGTCGGCCCGCGACGCTGCCGCCATCCACGCGTCCGCCATCGCCGAGTTCGAGTCGTTTCTCGCTCGCGTCCGCTCTCCGCTCATCATCGTCGGAGGCCTTCACCAGCCGAGTGATCGCGGGCCGACCGCCCGTTTCTGCCAGGAGCTCGGCGCGCCGATGCTCGCGGAGGCCAGTTCGGGAATCCGATCGGCACCGGGCGCGCGGCTGCTTCGGTCGGGCGATGAGGTGGTGCAGCGCGGGTTCGAGCAGCACCTGTTCGACTCGGTGATCCGCATCGGCGAGGTGCCGTCGTTCCGGATCTGGCGCGACCTCGATCTGTCGTTCCGGGTGCCCGTGCTGTCGGTTTCGAGGACGCCGTGGCGGGGCCTGACGCACGGCACACACCTGCACGTCCCGGCAGGGATGCCGCTGCCCCTCCCGGCGGATGCGCGACGTGCACTCTCTGGCGCCGCTCGGTTGGACGGGACTTCGGCGCCGACGATGGCCTCTGTCGAGGCCCTTCTCGCCTGGGACGCCCGGGTGGCCGCGGCCAGCGATCGCCTGCTTGCATCCCATCTCCGGAGCGAGCCAGCGCTGGTTCGCCGCCTGTCGGAGACGATCCCGGCGGGCTCGTTCGTCTATCTCGGCAACAGCCTGCCGATCCGCGAGTGGAGGTCTACCGAATTCCCGGCATCAACGGGGGTCGGCTTCTCAAGGTCTTCCAGGACTATTTCAGCGCGCGTGCGCGCAAATGGCGTGACGGACCGTTGGGCTCAATACACGCACGATGGGCTGTCTCAAAGTACGCCGGCCTGCCCGACTACACCCTGGTTTGGTTCGCCATCGATGGCTATGTGGTACATGTGTTGAGTCCGGATCGTTCAGCCGTAGAGGAGGCTGCCATCGCGATCGCGAACGAACTGCCGGGTCAACTTCCTACATGAAGCCTCGGAGTGGGATCGGGCCCTCGATGCCGCCGGCAACCGTACGAGCGCCACGGGCGCCGACGGGATCAAGAACTCGGCTCCCGCGAGGAATATGCCCGGCGGGCCGGGTGGCCGTAAGCCGCCCTGCGCCACACGCCTGGGGTTTGGTACCGTGTGCGGGATGCCTGACTTGCCGATTCCATACCTCACTGCGGCTGAGATCCGCCGCCAGTTTGTCGAGTTCTTCACCGAGCGCGGCCAC
>JADGOB010000075.1 GCA_017883185.1 Acidobacteriota bacterium | reverse complement strand
CTGGTTCACTCGCCGCATTCGTCTTCGACGACGGGAGCATGACCATCGGCATGACCTCCATGGCCATGATGGCTACCACGATGAACAAGGCAATTCCTCCGCCGGCGAGAAGCGTCTTCGCGCGACTACTGGGCGGAGGCTCCGCTGGCGGGGGGAGGTCTTTTCCGCAGTGCCGACAGGTGGCATCTCCTCGCGTGATGGTTTTGAAGCAGAAGGGGCACCCAATATTTGCGGGCCGCCCGACCGCGCGATTGGTCGGTTGGGCCGGCCCTCCACTGAGGCATCGAGGCTTCCGTCCGGATTCGTGCAGCATCACCCCGCTGTCGTCCACGGTCAGCGCGATCACGGTGTCTCGCTGTGCCATGTAGAACAGCAGGTAGAAGACGAGTCCGATCCCGAAGAATAGAAAACTGAGGGCCGCCAGGATGAAGCTGAAGCGCTTCGGCTGCGTCAACTGCGCGCAATCATCTGTTCGGCTCGTGACGTGAAATCCGTAGGCCTGGTACTCTGCGACCCATTTATTGAGCGCCAGCTGACGATCTGGCTTCTGAGGTGCCGGGGCGACCACGACGGGTGAGCCGAGCGCGAGATCTCGGCCGCAGAACCGACAGACCACAGCCGCGTCCTGGATCTCCTCAGCGCAGAATGGGCAGTGCTTCATCCCTTTCTCTTGCCGTTCCGCCACTCAGCCAGTATGACGATCCTTGCCCGTGCGGGGCCTGTTGGTGTTGCCCAGGACAGCGACCGTCCGCCTACGCGGCGCTGCGCCGGGAATATCCCTGCCTCGATCGCGCGTACGCGCAGTTAGAAGAGCGACTGGGCGTCGGCGGATACTGGGCGCCGGTCGTGCGAGAACACGGCCGACGCTCCGCCTACTGTGCGCCCGGGGCCGCGCCACGTCGAGCTGAGGCTCCCCGCACCCGCGCCGCCCGCTCGTGCACCATCTGCGGGTTCAGGCCTCCGCCGTGGTGGCGAGATCCTTGTCGATGCCGGCGACCCGCGTGACCGGCCGTGACGAGTCAGGCGAAGGGTAGAGGCCGAGGCCGCCCGCCGGCCGAATTGGCCGCGACCAAGCCGAGCGCCAGATAGTCCCCGGCAACAGTCCGTTGCGTCGTGGTGACGCCCGTCGCCGCGAGGTGTTGCACCATGCGCCGAGTCGAGGGTATCGCCCCGAGCTGCGCCGACAAGTGTTGAATCGTGGCGCGCCGCGAGGTGAGCAGCGACGGCCCCGCGCTGGCGCGCTGGCGTTCGCGCCGCCGGGCCCGCGCAAGCTGAAAATCCGCCCGAAGCCGGCCTGGGCCAAGGCCGCGCAGGCCCAGCTCGGCGAGAAGCTGGCCTCCGCCGCGGCGGTGTGCTGGCGGCGTCCGATAGGGGGTATTCCGTTTACCTTCCCGCCACTGGCTGGGGACACCGAGCCGAGCGGCCCTCTTCCATGGGCTCGGCAGACACGCCGCTAATGCGCTATCAACAACGTCTTCTTGGTGAAGTTCTCCTACTGGCTCAACCTGTAGCGATGGCCCAGGCGCCGGGGCCTGACCGTGGCACAATACTGCAGGCGGCGCCCAGGCCGGAGCGGGCCCCGGCCATCCGGCAGTGGGCCAAGGGCCAGGAGGTAGCTGATGACATGCAGATTGTGCTCGGGTCGAGGTCTCGCTTCACTCGTGGTCGTGCTCGGACTGGGCGTCGGAGCGGGCAGCACCGCAACCGGCCAGAGCAAACCTGCCACCGCTTCCGCACCGGGCGCTCCCGTGTACGAGGTCTACGCCGTCCGGTACGCGACGGCTCCTGGTCTCGCGGTCTCTTCGCTCGTCGCCGGCGCCGATCCATCCCGCAAGATCGACATCCCGTTCATGATCTGGGTGCTCAAGGGGCCGGGCGGACGAAACGTACTGGTGGACGCAGGCTCCTACCAGGGACCAGTCTTCGAGCGCTGGAAGCTCGCGGACTTCGTGAAGCCCTCGGTCGCGATCGGCAAGATCGGCCTGGCACCCGGAGACGTCACTGACATCATCATCACGCACATCCACTGGGACCACGTGGGCGGCCTGGATCTGTTCCCGGCGGCGCGTGTGTGGATCCAGCGAGACGAGTTCACCCACTACGTCGACGAGCAGGGCCAGCCGAAGGACAAGGCCATCGCGGCCGACGATGCCGCGATGCTGGCGAAGCTGAAGAAGGAGGGCCGCCTGGCGCTGGTGGACGGGGATGCGAAGGAGATCATCCCGGGGGTGACGGTCTACACCGGCGGCAAGCACACCTACGCGTCGCAGTACGTCGCCGCCCGATCAGCGGCGGGGACCGTGGTACTCGCGTCGGACAACATCTACCTCTACGAGAATCTCGAGAAGCACCTGCCGCTCGGGCTCACCGGGGACCAGGCCGCCGACCTGCGCGTCCAGGAGCGGGTGCTCCGCCTCGCGTCGAGCCCGCGTTTGATCGTTCCCGGGCACGACCCTGCCGTCTTCGAGCGGTTTCCGAAGCCTGGCGGCGGCGTGGCCCGGATCGAGTGAGGCGGCCAGCGCGAAAGGGCGAGCGCAGGTGACGTCGTCACGTCGGTGTACAAGGGCCCCAAGCCCAAGTTCGAAGCCGCACAGATCATTGCAAAGAAGGTCGCAGGAGCGCTGTAGCGCGGAGGAGCCCGGCCGTTGGGGACGGCGGGACCGGCAGGTGGACACCACAGGCTCCCCGGCCCGATAATGGCACGGCCACGGCCGTACACACACGTGGCGAGGGGGCATCTGTCATGTTCTGGTGGCACTGGGCCGTGTTGGGGTTGTTCCTGGCCGCCCTCGAGATCCTGACACCGGGCGGGTTCTACTTGTTGTTCTTCGGCCTGGGCGGCCTGGCGGTGTCGGTCCTCACCCTGCTGGGCATCGGGGGACCGCTCTGGCTGCAGGTCCTGCTCTTCTCGCTGTTCTCCATCATCAGCCTGACGCTGTTCCGCAACCCGTTGTTGCGGATGATGCAGCGCAAGACCGGCGGACACGCGCGCGTGACGACGCTGGTCGGCGAACTTGCGATCCCCGTGACGGCGCTCGAACCGGGCGCGGTCGGCAAGGCCGAGCTGCGCGGCACGACCTGGACCGCGCGCAATCGCGGCACACAGGTCATCCCGGCGGGCTGCCGGTGCAAGGTGATCCAGATCGATGGCCTGGTCATTACGATTGGACCGGAGTGAGGTGACAGCATGGGCACACTGATCGTCTTTGTCGCTTTCGCATTCCTCGTCATCATCGTCCTCGTCAAGACGGCCGTGGTCGTGCCGCAGCAGACGGCCGTCGTGGTTGAGCGCCTCGGCAAGTACGCGGGCACGCTGAATGCGGGCTTTCATGTCCTGGTGCCGTTCGTGGATGCGATCCGCTACCGGCACACGCTCAAAGAGCAGACCATCGAAATCCCTGCGCAGATCTGCATCACGCGCGACAACGTGCAGGTGCACGTCGACGGCGTGCTCTACCTGCAGGTGCTGAACCCCGAGCGCGCGTCATACGGGATCAGCAGCTACTTGTTTGCGATCATGCAGTTGGCCCAGACCACCCTGCGCAGCGAGATCGGCAAGATCGTCCTCGACAAGACCTTCGAAGAACGCACGAATATCAACACCGCCGTGGTCAGCGAGCTCGACAAGGCCACCGAGTCGTGGGGCATCAAGGTCCTGCGGTACGAGATCAAGAACATCACACCTCCCGTCGACGTGCTCGCCGCGATGGAGAAGCAGATGCGCGCCGAGCGAGAAAAGCGCGCCGTGGTCCTGACGTCGGAAGGTCAACGCGACGCCGCCATCAACAATGCCGAAGGCGAGAAGCAGCAGGTCATCAAGGCCTCCGAGGCTCGCAAACAGCAGCAGATCAACGAGGCAGCGGGTCAGGCGGAAGCGATCCTGGCGGTGGCGACCGCCACGGCTGAGGGCATCCGCCAGGTGGCCATTGCCATCGAGACGCCTGGCGGTGGCGATGCGGTCCGGTTGCGAGTGGCCGAACAGTACGTCACGCAGTTCGGCCAGTTGGCGAAGGGCAGTACAAATCTCATTCTGCCGGCCAACGTCGCGGACGTGGGGGCCATGGTGTCGCTGGCGATGAATGTGCTCAATCAGCAGAAGAAATAGCCGCCTGCGGAGGGTGCGAGGGGCGATCCTGGCGATATGATGATGTGTGGAGCGTCAGCGGTGTTCGTGGCCGGTGATGTCTCGCGACATGGGCGATTCCATGGGTGGGGGAGGGCAACCGTCTTGGCGGTCACGTGAATGACGCCCTGCCCGTCGTCGACGGCCTCCCAGGCGGTCGGTCGGCAGCCGTCGTTGCGAGCACGTGCGTCACACCCGTAGTGGCAGTTCCCGCCGAGTCGGGTATAATCGTCGAGTTTTCCCAACTTACGCCCCGGCACAGAGTGCCGGGCCCCGACTCGCCGCACCGGGTGCGGCTGCTGGTTCGATTTCATGAAGAGAACAGAACGCCATCGACTGAAGAAAAACGAGGTTGCCTCGACGGTTGCCCGCGCGAAGGAAGCCTATGAGACCTACCGGAAGCCCATCCTGGCTGGCGTCGTCGCCTTGACGGTCATCGTGGTGCTGGCGGTTGCGCTGGCCGCGTGGCGCTCGCAGACGGCCGGCCAGGCGCGCGCCATGCTCGCCGACGCGATGGCCGCCGAACGGGCCCAGGTCGCACCGGCGCCCGCTGCGGGCACGACGGCTCCGGCGCCGCCGCCCGCGGGCAGCTATCCCACAGAGAAAGCCCGCAACGAGGCGGCCCTGGCCAAGTTCATGGCCGTGGCCAACGCGTATCCCTCGTCGGATGCCGGTATTGCCGCGCGGTACCACGCCGCGGCGATGCTGACCGCGCTTGGCCGGAACACCGAGGCGGTGAAGCGCTATCAGGAAGTGCTCGATCGCTCTGGCAGTTCCGTTTACGGGCAGATGTCGAAGCTCGGGATGGCCGACGCGCAGGTTGCGGCGGGACAGTACGACCAGGCGATCGCCGTCTACAAGGAGATGTCGGCCAACAAGGACGGCTATCTGCCGGTGGACGGCATCTTGATGCAGCTGGCGCGGGCCTACGGCGCCGCCGGCAAGCAGGCGGACGCCCGCCAGACGTTCAAGCGGATCGTGGACGAGTTCCCGCAGTCGGCGTACTCGGCCGAGGCCAAGCGTGCGATGGAGCAGATCTGAGCGGAGAGGCGGTCTTACGAATCTTCGCTGTAATGCGCGGCCCGTCAACCGGCCGCGCCGCTCGCCTTCGCGAAGCGATACGTCAGGATCTTGTAGATCAGTTTTGCGCAGAGGAAGTTCGGCCCCACCATGCCCGGCAGCGGGCACAGTTCCACGACATCGCAACCGACCATGTGGCGCTTGCTCATGACCGCCCGCAGCAGCGCCACGGTCTCGTGCCACGACAACCCGCCAGGCTCGGGGGTGCCCACGGCCGGCATGATCGCCGGGTCCAGCCCGTCGCAGTCGATCGTCAGGTAGACCTGGTCGCTCAACGACTCCACGACCTTGTCGATCCACTTGGGATCCTGGCGCATGTTGTGGTCCCAGAAGATCCGTGTGCGCAACCCGGGGATCGCCTGAGACTCCTCCTTGCAGAGGCTCCGGATCGCGACCTGCGTGCACGGGGCGTGCTCTACGATGCGCCGCATCGCGCAGGCATGACTGTAGCGGCTGCCCTGGTAGGAGTCGCGCATGTCGGCGTGCGCATCGATCTGGAGCACCGACAGGCCGGGCGTCCGCGCCGCCAGCGCTTCCACCACCGGCACGCTCACCGAGTGCTCGCCACCCAGCACCACCAGGAACTTCTCGTGCTCCATGATGTCGTTGACGACCCGCTTGATTTCGTCGAGGGCGACGCGGATGTCGTTGTAGGGAAGTTCGATCTCGGGGAGCGTGTAGATCCCTCGGTTGTAGGCTTCGCTCTGCGTCTCTTCGTCCCACAACTCCACCTGCCCGGAGGCGAGCAGGATCTCGCGCGGCCCGTTCCGGGTGCCCGTCACGTAACTGGTGGTCCTCTCGAACGGCACCGGGAGCACGACGGCTCGCGAATCCTCGAAGCTCCGCGAGTGTTCGAACCCGCCGAACTCGAGCGGCGAGTGGTGGTCGTAGTCGGCTCGGAAGTCCATGTCGCTCCTCGAAAAAGGTGTCGACGACCGATCATTGTAGCCGCACTTGCCGCCCCGTGCAGCGGAAACCAGGAGCCCGTCGTGGAGTCTCTCCCGGGCCGGGGCGGTCAGAACGACGGGCCGAGCCGAAGGTAGACGGCCGTGCCACGACGCCCGCCCGACGCGCCGTCACGCGTCCACGCAACACCCGCGCTCACCGTCAACGGGAGACCGTAGCCGGCGACCAGGTCGAGCGACCCTTCCACGCCCACCGACGTCTTGACGGCGGCCATCGAGAACCCCGAGTCCCAGGCGTGGCCGAGGTCCACGAAGACGGCGCCGTGCACCGTCCGCAGGAAGAAGGGAATGGTGCCCCAGCCCCGCTCGATGCGCCAGCCGGGCTGTCGCCACTCGACAGTCGCCACGGCCACGTGGGTTCCGGCGAATAGCTGGTCGTCGAACCCTCGGAGCATCCGGAACGCGTTGCTCCCGAAGTCGACGAGCGCTCCGGCTGACGACGAGCCTCCCAGGTAGAACTCGCGTCGGACCCGCGTGTCTCCCGTCGAGACGCCGTAGCCTGCCCGCGCGGCGAGCACCGCGTGCCCCGAGCCCGGACGCAGGAACGCTCGGATCTCGCCCGTGAACGCATCGGCATCTCCGTCGGCGCCGAACCCGGTCCGCACCTGTTCGGATGTGACCGACGCAGACACGCCGTCCTCGTCACTGATCGACCTGCCGTAGGTCTTCGCGGTGTTGACCTCCCATGCGGTCCGGAGCGCGTTCCGGGCCTTGAACACCGGCTCACCTGTCGCGGTCAGCGTGTCCCGCTGGACGTTGAACGCCGCCTGCCACATCTGCGCGTGGCGCACGCGCCGGACCTGAAAGGCCACCCCGGCGGCTGCGCCCCTCTCGCGAAGTTCCGCGTCCGGCAGCGTCCTTCCGCCGGCGGTTGCGAGGCCCAGGAAAGAGGTCCTGTCGGAGGCGGCAGCGAAGAAAGCCGGCCGCCAGCGGTCGTAGACGTAATCAGCCGTCCAGTCCGGCCGCCCGCCATGACCGCCGCCAATCGCGGTGGTGCCCCCAAGACGCCACAGAACCGACACCCCGAACGTGTGCCGCGACAGGACATCCACGCCGTCGACGGCGAACCCCAGGCGGATGCGGCCATCGACGCTGTCGGCGAGGGGAGTCCACGCGCGGGGCAGCAAGGTCCTCAGCGGTGAGTAGGCCGAGGACACCGCCGGTGTTCCGCTCGTGTCGAGAGACGCAGCGCTGCCGTCGGAGGCAGGGTTCCCCGCGACGGCGGCCCCTGGCGCCAGGATCTCGTCGTCGGCCAACGTCCAGGCGCCAGGCTCGATGGCAACCTCGAACAGGTCGTAGCCGGTGGCGTCCGAGCTTACATAGACAAGGCGCCGTCCGTCAGGTGAAACCTCGGGATACGTCGCCCCGCCCGCAACCTGCGTGACGCGGCGGAGCCCGTCGCCAGTTCGCGACGCGGCGAACACCTGGAACGACTGGCCGCTTCGATCGGAGGCAAACAGGAGCGTGTCCCCGTCGGGCATCCATGCTGGCGTGAGGTTCCGCGTGGATGACGAGGACGCGACGACCTGCTCGCTCCCGTCCCCCACATCGAACACCACGATCTCCGACGGTCCCTCCAGCCTTCGGCGTTCTACCGCCAGGCGGCGGCCATCCGGAGACCACCGCGGCGACCCGTAGCTGGCGCGCTCATCCGGGCGAACGGCCACCTCAGCCGGTGACAGCGACGAGGTTTCGCCATGCTCGATCAGAGAGAAGAACGCCAGGGCGAGCCGGCCGTCCTCGGCCACCCGAAGGCACGCGAGCATCCGCCCGTCAGGGGAGACGTCTGGCTCGAGCAGCCTGGCGTCACGCGTCAGTCGCCTCGAGCGGCCAGTCCGAAGATCGGCGACATAGAGGTCGCTCCGCCAGGCCACGTTGTCCTGCAGGTCGACCTGATCGAAATAGACGAGTCCGTGGCGAACGCTGAGATGAGTCCCTCCAAACCGGCTGGCAATGGACCTGGGCGTGCCGCCGTCGAGGGCGGTCAGCATCAGGGATGGAAACCGGTCGGCGTCGCGCAGGGCATACAGGACCTGCCGGCCGGACGCGTCGAACCTCGGGGAAGTGACAAGAAAACCATGCCTGGTCAACCGGCGCGGCGCCGGAGACGACTGCTCGACCGCCGGTGGTCCTGCGCGGAGATCGCGTTGGAAGTCTGTCCATAGGCTTCCGAGGCTCTGGCCAAAGACCCGCTTGAATGCAGGCGAGGAGAGATAGAGGAACCGGCCGGCCGTGACGTTCGCCAGCCGCCCGACCGCGTCCTCGCCGAACCGGTTCGCGAGGTAGTCGTAGAACCAGGCACCGTCAAGATAGGGGGCGTAGCCGTCCGGCCAGTCCACGAGACCGCCGTTCACCCGGTCGATCGGTTCGGACTGTCTCACCCGCGCGCGCCTGCGCACGATAGCCTCGCTGTCGCCACCGTTCAAGCGGCCGAGCCCGGTGGCGCGGCTCTCCCAGAACGTCGCGAACCCTTCGACCTGCCACTGCGGGAGAAACAGGTTCGGAAAGACGACGGGGGAGCGACCGAGGATCTTCCGCGCGACCGCCGCCCAGCCCACCGACCGATCCAGTTGCAGGACGTGGACCCACTCGTGGATGAAGACGAGCCGCAGCCAATCGTCGGTGTTCCCGATCAACCCCGATGCCGAAGGCCAGACGCCCGAGATCCTCACGGTGCAGTACGGGATCGGCGTCGCCAGCCCGTTGGCGTCGTCATCCTGGTTGGCCAGAACGACGTGGGTGACGGGGGGCGCCTCGAGGCGGATTCGACCCGGAAGGGTGGAGTGAACCGATTCGGCGATTCGCGCGAGCCGCTGCGCCAGCGCCTCTTCGCCCTGGTGGTGGTAGATCCGGAAGTGCGGCGTCGCAAGCACCCTGAACCTGAGATGCGGCTGATACTGCGAGGCCGCCCCCAGTGGCGCAGCGACGGCGAGAACCAGCGCGATCGCGACGAGAGCTGACTCGAGGATCGCGTGCCTCACCGCCCCGCTCCTTCCCGGTAGACCTCCCGAAGGAACGTGAAATCGGCGGATGGAGCAAGGCGTATGCCGCGGAGCGCCGGCTGCGCGATCGCGACGTTCACCTTGTCCCACAAGCTGACGTACGGCACGGCCCGGGCCACGATCGCCTGCACGCGCCCATAGAGACGCTGCCGAACCGCATCGTCAGCCGTCAAGGTCGCCTCGTCGATCAGGCGATCGACCTCGGCATCCTGGAAGTAGCCGCGGTTGAAGCCGGTAGGCGGTACCTGCTTGGAGTGGAACACGCGCCGCAGCATGTCGGGGTCGGAGACGCCGACCCACTGCAGCGTGAACATCTGGAAGTTTCCCTTCAGCACGTCGGCATAGAGTGTCGCGAACTCGTAGGTGCGAACGTCCAATTCGATGCCGACCTCGCGAAGGTCCTGCTGGATCACGGCGGATTGCAGCCGGTTGAACTCCGACGACGACACCTTCAGGGAGAGCCTCAGTCGGATGCCGTCCCCAGGATTCGCCCGGTAACCCGCCTCGTCCAGCAGTTTGCGCGCGCGGGCCGGGTCGTGCGTGAAGGCGAACACGTCCGGATTGAACGCCCACGACGCGGGAGGCAGGACGCCGACGGCAGGGATGGCCAGTCCGCGCCTCAGGTAGGTGATGATCGCGCCCCGGTCGATGGCAAAGGCAATGGCCTGACGGACTTTCTCGTTGGCGAGCACCGGGTCGCGAAGGTTGAAGCCGAGGTAGGCGTAGTCGGTGCCGTCAGCCTTGACGATCTGCAAGCGCCCTTCCGACTGCAACTGGTGCACGATATCGGGCGCCAGGTCGTTCACGACCAGGTCTACCGAGCCTCTGCGCAACTCCAGCCCCCGCATCACATCGTCGGGAATCACGCGGAGGACGATCCCCGCGTTCCGGGGGGCGCCGCGGTAGTAGCGCGGAAACGAGTCGAGGACCACGCGGTCGTCGGCCGCCGCACTCACAAACCGATACGGCCCGGTGCCCACCGGAGGGGTCTTGCCGTTCCAGCCAGCAGGGACGATGCTCATCACGAGGTTGACCGGGAACGAGCCGAACGGCTCCTTTAGCCGGAATTCCACCGTGTAGCGGTCACGCGCGGTCACCGACTGGACCATCCGGTAAGCGCCCTTGCGGGGCGACAGGAACCCCGGGTCGAGCAGCGTCGAAAACGTGTAGACGACGTCGTCCGACGTCAGCTCGTGGCCGTCGTGAAATAGCACGCCCCTGCGAAGGTGAATGACGTACGTGCGGTTGTCGGGCATCTCCCAGCCTTCGGCCAGGCCGGGCACCACGCGGAGCTGGTGGTCGATCGACAGGAGCGGGTCGAAGATGAGCTGGTGAATGCGCTGGGAGACCTCGTCGGTGCCCACCCGGGGATCCAGGTTGTTGGGCGAGCTGACCAGCGCGACGGTGATGACCGCCGACGGGCTGGACTCCGGTTTCGCGCACCCGGCGGCGAGCGACAGGAGCGCGAAGGCGACCGCGGCGAGCCTCATGGTTCCTGCGCTTCTCGCTTCATGTCGGCCAGCAACGCGATCGCCTCGATCGGCGTCATCCGGTTCGGGTCGAGCGACAGCAGGCGTTCGACCAGGCGTTCGCCGTTCGACGGAAGCGACTGGAAGAGGCCGAGTTGTTGCTGCGGCTCGGTCGCGGTGTGGCTGAGCGACGGCCGTCCGCCGCGCGTCAGTTCGTCGTGCTCGAGCGCGCCGAGAATCTCGCGCGCCCGCTCGACCACCGCCGGTGGCAGGCCGGCGAGGCGGGCCACCTGGATGCCGTAGCTGCGATCGGAGCGGCCCGCCACCACCTTGCGGAGGAAGATGATGTCGTCGTGCCATTCGCGCGCATCGACGTGGTAGTTCACGACACCAGAGATGCCATCGGCGAGGTCGGTCAGCTCGTGATAGTGCGTGGCGAAGATGGTCTTTGGACGGGAGCGGGGATTGGTGGCGAGGTATTCGGCCACCGCCCAGGCGATGCTCAACCCGTCGAATGTCGCCGTTCCCCGGCCAATCTCGTCGAGGATGACCAGGCTGCGCGACGTCGCGGAGTGCAGGATGTTGGCAGTTTCCTGCATCTCGACCATAAACGTGGACTGCCCCCTGGCGATGTTGTCCGAGGCGCCGACGCGCGTGAAGATGCGGTCCACCAGCGCGAGCTTGGCCTGGCGCGCCGGCACGAACGAGCCGGCCTGGGCCAGCAGGCAGACGATCGCCACCTGCCGCAGGTAAGTGGACTTGCCGCCCATGTTCGGGCCCGTCAGGATCATCAGCTGGTGCGTCGCGCCGTCGAGGACGGTATCGTTCGGGACGAACGCCTCGGTGGAGCGCCGCTCGACCACCGGGTGGCGGCCCTCGAGTATCTGGATCTCGTCGCCCTCGTGCACGTGAGGCTTCGTGTAGTTGTTGATCGTGGCCGTCTCGGCTAGCGCGGCCAGGGCGTCGAGCGCGGCGATGGCCCGCGCAGAATCCTGAATCCGCGGGGCGTCGGTCGCGACCTCGGCCCGGAGCTTCTCGAAGATCTCTACCTCGCGCTCGAGGATGCGCTCGTCGGCGCCGACCACCTTCTCCTCGTATTCCTTGAGCGCTGGCGTGATGTAGCGCTCGCCGCCCGCGATCGTCTGTTTTCGCTGGTAGTCGGCGGGCACCGCGTGCAGGTTCGACTTCGACACCTCGATGTAGTAGCCGAATACGCGGTTGTAACGGATCTTCAGCGTGGCGATGCCGGTTCTCGCGCGTTCCTGTTCCTCCATCTGCGCGATGACCTGCTTGCCTGACCGGCTGATGGTGCGCAACTCGTCAAGGGACGCGTCGAATCCGTCGCGCACGAAGCCACCGTCCCGGGCGAGAGCGGGCGGGTCGTCGATGACCGCCGCCTCGATGACCGCCCGCACCTCGGGGACGTCGTCGAGTTCCGCGGCGAGGCTCCGGATCAACGGGGCCTGCATCTCCTCGTGGATCATCCGGACCCGCGGGACCGCGCCGAGCGACTGCTTGAGGGCGACGAGATCCCGTGGCCCGGCCGACCCGAGCGCGGTCCGGGCCACCAGGCGCTCGAGATCCTGAACGGATTTGAGCGTGTCCCGGAACTTCCCGCGCTCGGTCGTCTTGAAGGCGAAGTCCTCGACCGCATCGAGGCGATCGCGGACGCGCTCGAGCGACAGGAGCGGCCGCAGCAGCCACTGGCGGAGCAGCCGTCCGCCCATCGCGGTGACCGTGCGGTCGATCTCGTCGAGCAGCGAGCCGGCACGGCCGCCGGTGGCGGACTCAACGACCTCGAGATGCCGCAGCGTGACCGGATCGACGACGAGGGTTTCGGAGGCCTGTCGAAAACTGGCGGCCCGGACGTGCGCGAGGTCCACCTTCTGCGTGTCCCGCAAGTACCGGACGAGCGCTCCGGCCGCCTGAACGGCCAGCGGATGCCCTTCGAGGCCGAAGCCGTCAAGGCTCTTCGTCCGAAACTGCTCGACCAGGCACGCCCGTGCCGCTTCGGCCTCGAAGCTCCACCCGTCCGCGCTTGTCGTCGGGATGCCGAGGGCGGCAATCGCCGGCAGCCTGTCGGCCATCGTGAAATCGACGGGCGTGAGCAGCTCGCGCGGACGGAGTACGGCCATCTCGTCGGCAAGCGCCTGCAGGCCGGTCTTGCCCGCATATTCAGCCGAGAGGAACTCGCCGGTGGACAGATCGATAAGGGCAACGCCCACAGCTTCGAGCGAGGTCTCCTGCCCGTCGGCTCCCTGGCGCCGGACGGGTGCCATCGCGGGCGCGAGGGCCATCAGGAATGCCGGTTCCCTGGCGTCGAGATACGCCGCGTCGGTCAGTGTTCCCGGCGACACCACGCGAACGACCTCGCGGCGAACAAGTCCCTTCGCCTTCTTCGGGTCCTCGACCTGTTCGCAGATGGCCACCCGGAAGCCCTTCTTCACAAGACGGGCCAGGTAGCCGTCCACGGCGTGGTACGGCACCCCGCACATCGGGATGCTTCCGCCGCTGGCATCCTTGCTCCTCGACGTCAGCGTGAGTTCGAGAGCCCTCGCCGCCACCAGGGCATCTTCGTAGAACATCTCGTAGAAGTCGCCCATGCGGAAGAACACGATCGCGTCACGGTACTGGCGCTTTGCATCGAAATATTGCCGCATGGCCGGGGTGGCCTGGCCTGCGGCGACGGCGGACGAGGAGTATTCAGGAGATGGTGCCATGAACGTCAGGTTCTAGACAGTCTACAATAGGGCGTTGCTTTGATGCTGATTCTCGCGCTCGATACCACCACGCGCGCCGGTAGCCTGGCGCTCACCCGGGACGGAAACCTCCTCGAGGTCCTGGTCGGCGACGGGGAGCGCACCCACGCGACGCGCCTGCCAGGGGACATCCTCGACTGTCTGTTTCGACATGCCCTCACGCTCGGCGATGTCGATATGTATGGCGTGGCGGTGGGCCCGGGTTCCTTCACAGGGCTGCGGATCGGCATTGCCACGGTCCAGGGTCTGGCGTTCGCCCACAACCGACTGATCGTTGGAGTTTCCGCGCTCGACGCCCTCGTGGAAGCGGCGGGGGAGACTCCGCTCCATGATGGCGGCACCGGCGAGCTTCGGGCTGCCTGGATGGATGCGCAACGCGGCGAAGTGTACGCCCGGCTGTATCGAAGGGAGGATACGGCGTGGATGCCAGTGGCCGCCCCGACCGTCAGTAGGCCGGAGGAGGTGCTGGGCTCGTGGCGACCTCACGTTGAAGGGAAGAGCGTCGTCTTTGTGGGAGACGGCGCGCTCACGTATGCCTCGGAGCTGGAGCAGGCCCTGGGAGCCGGGGTGTGCATCGTCCGACCGGTGCCCCCGCTGGCGCCGGCCATCGCCGCGAGCGCTGCGCGCGGAGCCCTGGCCGGCCTGGCCGTTTCCCCTGCCGGGGTGAAGCCGCTCTACGTTCGTCGGCCGGATGCGGAGCTGACGCGTGAACGCCGCGCCGGTCGGACCCCATAACCGGGTCGAGCCGGAACAGAATGGGCTCGGCCGGGCTAGTTAGAATCCCCGGCTCTGCCGGGAGATTCTAACCATGGACGAAAACCGGCGCCTCCCGACGCGAGAACCCGTGGGCGTCCACGAGAGCCTGCCACCCGGGTGGTCGGTCGATACGATGGAGGCACCGGACCTCGACGATGTCCTGGCCATCGAAGAGGCGTCGTTCACCAACCCTTGGACCCGGCAGATGTTCCAGGCGGAGGTGCAGAACGTCGGGATTTCGTATGGCTACGTCCTGCGGACGCCTGGCTGGTCGGTGGCGGCGTTCTGCACCATCTGGGTCGTTCTCGACGAGATTCACATCAATAACGTCGCCGTTCGACCCGAATGCCGGGGCGGCGGGGTCGGACGGATGCTCCTGGAGTTCGTGCTTCGGCTTGGCGCCGGGCTGGGGGCCCGCCGAGCGACCCTCGAGGTGCGGCGGTCCAACCTTGCCGCCCTCAAGTTGTACGAGCGGCTGGGGTTCGCGATCGCCGGCGCCCGGAAGAACTACTATGCCAACCCGGTCGAGGATGCGCTCATCCTCTGGAAAGAGAGCCTGGAGCGCCCTCCCGGCAGCGAAGGGGCAGGAGCAACTTGAAACCCTGGGTACGATATGGTAGCGTGCCTGTAGATTGTCCGGGGGCGTGCCCGGGCGATGGATATCTGTCGTGCGATTTCAAGACACGATGACCCGCGGGTGCAGCCGCGCGCTTCTCTTTTTACCCATTCAAGGAGGCGGAGAATGGCAGACTCAGAGGATTTGAAGCCCCAGCTGCTCGAAACGGACGAAGAGTTTCACCAACTCGCCAGTAAACACCACGAACTTGAAGAGCGCCTGAACGAGCTCACCATCAAGCATTACCTGTCGGGACCCGAACAAGTCGAAGAGATTACGCTGAAGAAACGGAAGTTGCAGCTGAAGGACAAGATGGAGCTGATCGTCCGGCGCTGCCGGCAGACCTCCGTGCCTGCAGCCGCCGCCCCCAGCCTCCAGCGAGGCTAGGGAGCGGCCAGAGAACGAGATTTGCCAAACGCGTCGAGAGCCGGCTCGGTTGCCGGCTCTCGACGTCTTGGGCGGTTTTCGACCCCGCTCACGGCTGTCGCCCATGAAGATCGACTCCGCTGGTGTTCCGTTGATCGTTTCGGCCCTCGTCCCGGCCGTGGTCCTGTCCGCGCTGCAACTGTTCGTCTGGACGGTGCCGTTTCTCGCCTTGGCCGCTGCGCTGGTGTTCTTCTTCCGGGATCCCGATCGCCAGACCTCGTCACGCGCCCAGGACGTGATATCGCCGGCGGACGGACGCGTCATGGTTGCCGGCGCCCCCCCGCCGAAGGCCGCGCCGGACGGGGAGTGGGTGCAACTCAGCATCTTCCTCTCGCCGCTCGACGTGCACGTCAACCGGATTCCGGTAACGGGCAGGGTGGCCAGGGTGGATTACCGGCAGGGCTGTTATCGTGCGGCCTACCGGCCGGAGGCGACGATCGAGAACGAGCGCAACGAAATCTGGATCGACGCCGAACGCTGGGTCGTGGTCTTCCGTCAAATCACAGGTGTCCTCGTGCGACGGGTCGTCTGCCGTGTTCGGCCGGGCGATCAGGTACGGGCCGGCGACCGGTTCGGCGTGATGAAATTCGGATCGCGCATCGATCTCTTCCTGCCGGCGGGCTCACGCTTGCTCGTCGGCGTTGGCGACAGGGTCAGGGCAGGCGAGACGATCCTCGCCGAGTTGAATTGAGGCTTCATGCACCTTGAACCTGGCCCCGAGCGCCGGCCGCTGCTCAACCCGCTGCAGCGGCGCACCGACATGCAGCGCCGCCGGTTCCGGCGGGGCGTTTACCTTCTTCCGAGCTTGTTCACGCTGGGTAACTTGTTCTGCGGCTATGCCTGCGTCGTCTACGCGATGCGCGGCGAGTTGGAAACCGCCGCCACGTTTGTGGGCTTCGCGGTCGTGCTCGACATGCTGGACGGCCGGATCGCCCGGCTGACAGGGACAACGAGCGGGTTTGGTCGCGAGTTCGACTCGCTGGCCGACGTGGTGTCGTTCGGCATGGCGCCTGCGCTGCTCATGTTCCGGTGGGGCCTGGAACCACTGGGACGACTCGGCTGGGCCGCGGGCTTCGTCTTCGTGACGGCGGGCGCGATCCGCCTCGCGCGGTTCAACATCCAGGCCAGCTCCGACAAACGGTATTTCGTCGGCATGCCGATTCCGGCTGCCGCCGCGGTGCCGGCTTCCACGGTCTTCATGTATCCCTACGGTCTGCACGACTACCCCAGCGCCCTGCCGGCGCTGGTCTTGATGCTGGTGCCCGCCCTGCTGATGGTCAGCACGATCCGGTTCCGCAGCTTCAAGACCATCGATCTGCAGGCGCGCCGGTCCTACACGATCCTGCTCGCCGTGGCGATCGGCTTTCTCGCGATCGCGACCCAACCGCGGTGGACGCTGGTTGTCCTGGCCTACACTTACCTGTTGTCCCCGTTCGTCGGGATGGCGATAACCAGGTTCCGCCGGCGTGGCGGGAAGGTCGAAGCCTCGCACCAGACGAGCGAGGGCCAGCCTGCCAAAGGGAAGTCCTAGACCCACGCACACCGACAGGAGTCGGAACTGACGCAGAAGAGTCGGCATCTTACGCTGAAGAGAGCACTCTCCCAGTTGGGGGGAAGACCAGCGAGTGATCGCGTTCTTCGCGGCGCGGCTGGCAGTACGGTACGGCCAGATCTGGTCTGAGTTCATGACCCTATTAGGCGGGCATTCCCCCGTGTCGGTTCTCACGAGGATGGGACGTGGCACTTCGCGGGCGTTCCTCGTGGTGTGGTGTAGTCGTCGGAACGCGCGATCTCGATGCGGCGACGGACGGCGGCCCTGTTGGCCGGGCCGTGGAGATCGCGTGAGCACTTCGAGGCGGTACGGCTTGACGAGGGTGGCGAGCGGTGAAGGCTGAAGCCACTTCTGGTCAATGAGGAGCGAGCGCCACAATGCTTCGTCCCGGGCGCGACAACCCGACCGGCTCTGCGTTACGATGTGCGCCGAGGCACACACCGTAGCCATTCCGACCTACGACCAATTCATCGAACCGCTCCTGCGTCATCTCGCCGAACAGCACCAGCCGGTCTCGACGGCAACGGTCTGCCTCTACAAGGCGATCCTGCCGGACCCGGCCGACATCACGGAGATCATGCAGCAAGTGGAGGCATTGCTCGACCGTTCCGTGGCCGCCGAGGGCTACGTCATTCCGGCCCGAGAACGCCGCCGCCGTACGGCACGGACGGTCTCGTGGACCTGTCCCGGATCGACTTCGACAAGCTCCGGCAGCAGTTCGAGCAGCCACGCAAGCGCACGGAGATCGAGCGGCTGCTAGTATTACTACGTTAAATATTGGCGCGCGGTGGCCGACTGCAGTACGCTTCGGCCACGATGACCGACAAACAGCTTCGCCGATGCCATGCACGCCTGGAGCAGTTCCTGGCCGACCTGCTGGAACCGGTCGGTCGGAGTGAGCGACGCCATTGGGGCGCGGTCTACATTCGCGGCCTGCTCCTCGACGGGGAGCGCAAATCGATTGAGCCGATGGCCGCGCGCCTGCCCGAGGGCAACGTGCAGGCGATGCAGCAGTTGGTCGGGCAAAGCCCGTGGGCCTGGACGCCGGTGTGGGAGCGGTTGGG
>JADGOB010000213.1 GCA_017883185.1 Acidobacteriota bacterium | reverse complement strand
GGATCGCCTCGGCGATGAAGGTCTCCGCCAGTCCCGGCCGCCACGCGCACGGCCGCGGAGGACATACACACCCCGACCGGCCCACGTGCCCCCCGCCAGGGCCGAGGCCGGCTGGCCCCGATTCGGGTTCATCCGCAGGTCGGGCGGGCCGGGCGCCTTCATCGAGGAGCCGCGATGCGGCGCGTGGAAGAGGCAATCCCGTGGTACAACTACCCGTGATGTCTGCACTCCTTGGCGCCCTCATTCCCGACGATGGCGATGTGTCCGGCGACGCGCTGCTCGGGCGTTTTCTCGACTACACGGCCGACAAGGGCCTGTCCCTCTACCCGGCGCAGGAAGAGGCGATCCTCGAACTGCTGGACGAGAAGAACGTCATCCTCAACACGCCCACCGGGTCGGGCAAGTCGCTGGTCGCCTCGGCGATGCTGTTCGCCTCGCTGGCGCGCGGGCAGCGGGCGGTCTACACCTGCCCCATCAAGGCGCTGGTCAACGAGAAGTGGATGGCGCTCTGCCGCGAGTTCGGCCCGGAACAGGTCGGCCTCTCGACCGGGGACGCCTCGGTCAACCGCGGCGCGCCCGTGCTCTGCTGCACCGCCGAGGTGCTGGGCAATATCGCGCTGCGGGAGGGGGCCGACGCGCGGATCGACAACGTGGTCATGGACGAGTTCCACTGGTATGCCGACCGCGACCGCGGCGTGGCCTGGCAGACACCGCTCCTCACGTTGTCCCGCACGCGGTTCCTGCTGATGTCGGCCACCCTCGGCGACACGTCGTTCTTCGAAACGGCGCTGACCGCGCTCAACGGCCGGCCGACCGTCACCGTGAAGTCGGCCGACCGCCCGGTCCCGCTGGATTACGCCTATGCCGAGATCCCGCTGGCGCACACGCTCGAGAAGCTGGCCGACGAGGGGAAGACACCGGTCTACGTCGTGCACTTCACCCAGGCCGACGCCGCCGGCAGCGCGCAGGATTTCACGAGCCTGAAGATCTGCACGCGCGAGGAGAAGATGGCGCTGGCGGAGATCGTGGCGGGCTTCGAGTTCACCAGCCCCTACGGCTCGGAGATTCGGAAGTGGCTGAAGCACGGCATCGGCCTGCACCACGCCGGGCTGCTGCCCAAGTACCGCGTGCTGGTGGAGCAGTTGGCGCAGCGCGGACTGCTCAAGATCATCTGCGGCACCGACACGCTGGGCGTGGGCATCAACGTGCCGATCCGGACGGTGCTGTTCACACGGCTCTGCAAGTTCGACGGGCGGAAGACGGCGCACCTCAGCGCGCGCGACTTCCACCAGATCGCGGGACGCGCCGGCCGCAAGGGGTTCGACACCCGCGGCCACGTCATGGTCCAGGCCCCGGAACACGTCATCGAGAACATCAGGCTGAGCGAGAGGGCGGCGCGCGAGGGCAAGAAGGTGGTGAAGCGCAAGCCGCCAGAGCACAACTTCGTCAACTGGGACCTGGGCACCTTCAAGCGGCTGATCGGCGCGGCGCCCGAGCAGTTGACCTCGCGCTTCCGGGTGTCGCACGGCATGCTGCTGAACGTCCTGGGTCGTCGGGGCGACGGGTGCGCCGCGATGCGACGGCTCGTCCGCGACTGCCACGAACCCGAGAGTGGGAAGACGGCGCACCGTCGCCGGGCCTGGCAGTTGTTCCGCGCGCTGGTGGCGCGACACATCGTCGAGATCGTCCCGAGAACCGAGGAGGGGTCGACCCTTCGCGTGAACGTGGACCTGCAGGACGATTTCTCGATGGACCAGACGCTGTCGCTCTACCTGCTCGAGACCATCCCGCTGCTCGACCCCGACTCGCCGGACTACGCGCTGGACCTGCTGACGCTCGTCGAGTCGATCCTCGAGAACCCCGAGCTGATTCTCCGCCGGCAACTGGACCGGATCAAGGACCGGGCGGTCGCGCAGATGAAGGCGGACGGGCTCGACTACGACAAGCGCATGGAGGAACTGGAGAAGCTGGAGTATCCCAAGCCGCTCAGCGACTTCGTCTACACGACCTTCAACGCGTTCGCCGACCGGCACCCGTGGGTGGGGGAGGAGAACATCCGGCCGAAGTCGATCGCGCGGGAGATGTTCGAGAACTTCCACTCGTTCGCCGAGTACGTGCTCGACTACGAGCTGCAGCGCGTCGAGGGGCTGTTGCTGCGGCACTTGAACAGCGTCTACAAGGTGCTGAGCCAGACCGTGCCGGACGGCGTGAAGTCGGACCAGGTGCTCGACATGGAAGTGTACCTGCGCACGCTCCTGCGGCAGGTGGATTCGAGCCTGGCTGACGAATGGGAGCGCATGCGGGACCCCGCGTACCTGCCGCTGGAAGCTGCCAGGTCGCGAGGCCTCGAACTGCGGCCGCCCGGGGCCGACGCGGCCGAGCAGGACGTCACGCGCGACACCAAGCGGTTCACCGCCGCGATCCGCACGCGCGTCTTCACGTTCCTCCGCGCGTGGTCCACTGGCGACCTGGCGGCTGCCGTCGCCGTGCTCGACTCGCCGCACGACGCCGACGGCGAGACGTGGACGCCCGAACGGCTGCGCGCCGTCCTGGACGCCTACCTCGTCGATCACCAGCGCCTCCGCCTCGACCCGGAGGCGAGAAACCTGCGCCACACGCACGTGAAGCCCTCCGACGATGAGGCGACGTGGCGAGTGCAGCAGATGCTGATCGATCCCGAGATGGACAACGACTGGGTGGCCGAGTTCGAGGTAGACCTCGCCCGGTCGCGCGAGGCGCGCGAACCGGTGGTCCGGCTGCGGCGGGTGGGAAGCCTGGGGTGACGCGACAGGGCGTGGTTCGAGACCTGTGCGAGCCATCCATTTACGGATCCTCGGTAATCGGGTATACTCAGCCGCGTGATTCGGACCTTCGCGGACGCGGGCACCGAGGACGTCTTCAACGGACGCTCCAGCAAGGCTTCGCGGAAACAGCTACCCGTCTCGCTGTGGTCCCGTGCGCGCCGACTTCTCGACCAACTGCAGCGAGCCCACGTCGTCGGCGACATGGCACAACCGCCAGGCAACCGATTCGAGCGGCTTTCGGATCGCCGCTACAGCGTGCGCGTCAACGACCAATACCGTGTCACCTTCCGCTGGGAGGAGGGCGTGGCCGATGAGGTGTGGTGTGGAGACTATCACTAGCCTGCTGAAGACCCACGGGCTGCCGACGCACCGTCCACCCACCTCGCCAGGCGAGATGGTCGCGCACTTTCTCGAGGATCTGGGCCTCTCGCAGGCGGAAGTTGCGCGCGCACTTGGGTTGACGGCCAACCGGCTGAACGAAGTCGTCAAGGGCAAGCGTGGTATCAGCGCCGATACGGCGCTCCGTCTGGCAGCCTACTTCGGAACCACTGCGCAGTTCTGGCTGAACGTGCAGGACGCGTGGGACCTCTGGCATGAACTGAAGAGAGGCTCTCGGACGTACCTGGCTATTCGGCAACCGCGGGCGGTGCGCGCCGCGGCCGCAAGCTGTACGGGCACCTGTTCGACGACATCCTCGAGCTGAAGTACCTCCTCCAGCGGTACACCAACTACTTGCGGTGGTTGAAGTGGAAAGGCTGAGCCCGGATAACCCGCTGGTGGCGGTCACCGTGTTACCCTTTCGGGCGGCGCGCCATTCCCTCGATCTGCGCCCGTTCCTCGACACCTTCACCCGAATCTGGGAGTGCGCCGACCCGCGTGCGCCCCTGTTCAGCGAGATCTTCGACCCGCCTCGACAGGCCCGATGCGAAGCCCGACTGACCGCCCTGGTGGATGCGTTCCTGGCAGAAGCGGCCCGTGGGAGCGCATCCCAGGCCGACTGGTCGGATGCACAGCGGCGGCTTGCCCCGCGGCTCGACGACCTGGCTTCAGCGGGACTGGGCTGGCCGGGCGAACGCCTGCACGCGCTGCCCTTCGCCGCCTTTCGTGATCAACTCGAGCGGTTCCCGGCCGTGGCCCGCCGGTTCGATCCGGCCCTGGCCACCACGGATATCTATCAGGCGGGTCGGAACGCGCTCACCATGCACTGCCTCCAGCACCTGCTGGGCGTCCCGGTTCGCCTGACCCCCTCGGTCTTTGCTTACAGCCTGCTGTATCCCTACACCGACAACTACCTGGACGATGCGGGCCTCGAGCACGAGGAGAAACTGGACTTCAGCGCGCGTTTCGCCCGTCGCCTGCTGGGCGACTCCGTGGCGCCGTCCGGCGAGCACGAGGCCCAGGTGTTTCGGCTGGTCGGCCTCATCGAGCGGGAGTTCGACCGCTCGACGTATCCCGACGTGTACCGGGCGCTCCTGGCCATCCACGCCGCACAGGAGCGCAGCCTCGCCCTGTTCGACCTGCCAGACGAGGCCGTGTCGGAGGTGATGGAGATTTGCTTCCTGAAAGGCGGCGCCTCGGTGCTCGCCGACGGCTACCTCGTGGCGGGCTCGCTCACGCGCGGACAGGCGGAGTGCATCTTCGGCCTTGGCGTGTTCCTCCAGTTGCGGGACGACCTCGAGGATGTCGTGTCAGACCGCGAGGACCACCAGCAGACGCCGTTCTCGGTGGGATTTGACGATGGGCTGGATGCGCCAACGGCGCGAACCCTCGCGCTCGGTCGGTCGGTCTTCGCCGGGCTCGCTTCGTTCCGCCTGGCGGACGATCCGGTCGTCGATCTGATCGGCCGAACCCTGCCGCTGACGGTCATCGACGCGGCTGCATCGCTCTCCGATCACTTCAGCCGACCGTTCCTCACGGAGTTGGAGCGGCGGTCGCCCTGCCGGCTAACGGTGCTCGCAGAGCAGCGCGCCCGGCTCCAGTCGCCGGGCGTCCCGCTCACCAGGTTGCTCGCGGCGTGGCTGGCGGCGAGTTGCTCCATCCCGTCGAGCATCGCGGGCGCCGTGGACATCGAGGCGGAACTCCTGTAGACATCGGACGCTTCGTGGCCTATCGGGATCCCGGCCCTGGGCCCAGCATGCGCGCCCCGGTAATACGGTCGCCCAGTTCCAGCCGATCGACGACGTCCATGCCGCGGACCACGCGATTTCTAAGGAGGCATCGCGTGCGTTGTTTGCCAAAGACGAGGCGCGCCTCCATAACCTCATCCACGACTGGCCCGAGGACATCCGGACACACGTGGCGAGGCTGGTCAAGGAAGCCGTGCGTTTCGAGCAGGAGGCGACCGACGGCACGCGTCCGTCATAGCGTCGTTGGCGATCCAGGTAGCGCCGCTGTAAGATGCTGGGGACTGGAGGAGCGACATGAAACGGACACTGGTAGTGGTCGCGCTCGCTTGCGCCGTGTCAGGCCTGCAGGTGGCGGCGCGGCAGGCTGCGACGAAGGTCGATCTGAAGAACGCGGAGGGGCAGGCGATCGGCACCGCGACGCTGACGCCGGCCAAGCGCGGCGGCGTGGCGATTGCGCTCGACGTCGAGAGCCTGTCGCCCGGCGACCACGCGATCCACATTCACCAGAACGCGAAGTGCGAGCCGCCGTTCGCGACGGCCGGCCCTCACTTCAATCCTGAAAACAGGAAGCACGGGCTCGAGAACCCGGACGGCCCGCACGCCGGCGACATGAGCAACTTCACGGTCGGCGCCGACGGCAGGGCAAAGACGACGGTGACGAATGCCCAGGTGACGCTGGGCCCCGGCCCGACGTCCGTGTTCGCCAACGGCGGCACGTCTCTGGTCATCCACGCGAAAGCGGATGACATGAAGACCGATCCCGCCGGGAACGCCGGCGATCGGATCGCATGCGGGGTTATCGCGATGCCCGTGAAGTGAGTGAGCCGGGCTCGAGCCGCCGGTCGGCCTGCCAAGTGATGCAAACCGGCGAACCATGAACACACACAACACGCGAAACGTGGCGGTGGGGGCCGTGAAGAAGTCGACCGAGGCGAGCTGGGAGACGTGAGTGGTGAGGAAAGTGCGCTGAGACCCCGAGGCCGAAGTCGCCGCCGCGCCTCTCACTTCCAGTCCGTGCCGCGGTCGTGCTCGCGGCTCACCGTGACGACCAGGTGCGAGCCGTCAGGTGACCAGGCGGGGTCGTAGCTCTAGAGCGTCGCGTCGGCGAACACGCGTTGCGTCGCGCCTGTGGCGAGCGTCACGGTCCTGATGGCGGAGGTCGGGCCGTCGTTCTGGACCTACGCGAGGCGCTTGCTGTCTCGCGACCAGCGAGGCCGACACGCGCCATGGCCCGACGTGAGCTGTCGCGTCTCACCTCTCGTCAGGTCCAGCAGCTGGATCTCGTAGGACAGGCTGTGCGTCACGTACG
>JADGOB010000212.1 GCA_017883185.1 Acidobacteriota bacterium | reverse complement strand
CCCGTCGTCACCCCGACGAGTTGCAGGATCGCGGTCAGCGTCTCGTGCGTGCGTCGCAGTGGCAGGTTGCTCACGTAGAACCGCCGGGCGCCCAGTTCGATCATCGTCCGAATCGTGCGAGCGCAGACCTCCTCAGGCGATGCGCCGTCGCCGAATTCCCGCGCCAGCGCCTCGGCCGGCACCGGGATGAAGTCCTGGAGAATCGAGAGCGTCCGCGCGTTGGCGCTGCGGAAATAGAAGACGCCGAACACGCCGGGCATCTGGACCCCGCGCCGGTCAGCCTCGTTCATGAAGCGTTCGACGGGTGCCGGGTCGTGGTGCGACACCACCTGCGTCAGGTAGAACTCTCCGGTGAACTCGCGATCGACAAGGTAGTCCACCTGCCGAACCCCGTCGCGGTAGGGATTGACCCACCCGCCCAGCGCCAGGTCAGGGCTGCGCCCGCGGATCTGCTGCCGCAGTTGCCACGCGTGCTCCACGGACCGCGGGACGCCCACGCGCCGGTCCCCGCCGAGCACCACGAGCGACTGGAACCCGTGCTGGTTCGCGCGGTCGGCGTAGGCCAGGCAGTCGTCGAGCGGATGCTTCGACGTCAGGAACGGCACCACGCGATCGAGCGGCGCATCGTCACCGAGGTTGACAATGAGATGGCGGAGGTTGTCCTCCTCGGGCACGCCCACGGCGCTGTCGGTGAGGAACACGAAGGTGTTGCGCGAGGTCAGCGTGCGAACCGCGTGGTAGGTGTCGATCCAGGCATCCATGCCGTCGGCCGACGCCAGTTCGGCGCGGGGCGGGCGAAGTTCGGCGGCGACGAAGAGTGTGCCGGAGCGCAGCGAGTCGAGGAACAGGCTCACGAAAGATGGCTTCCCTTCGAAAAGGTGAGATCTCGGAACGATGGCGTGAGTATACAATACCGCCCGATGCCACAACCCGACCGTCAGGCGCTTGCCGCCCTGTACGCCGTCCCGTCAGTGTCTCTCGCCCACTACCCGACGCCGATCGAGGAAGTCGCCCGTTTCCGGGCGGCCATCCTCAGCGCTCCGCGCCTGCTCATCAAGCGGGACGATGCGATCTCGTTCGGGTTTGGCGGGAACAAGGTCCGGAAGATCGAGATGGTGACCGCACGCGCGCGGGCGGATGGCGCGGACCTGTTGATCACCACGGGAGGGGTGCAGTCGAACCACTGCCGCGTGACGGCAGCGGCCGCCGCCCGCCTCGGGATGCGCTGCGTGATCGTCGCCAACGGCACGCCGCCAGAGCGGTTGTCGGGAAACGCGCTCCTCGATTCGCTCTTCGGCGCGGAGGTTCGCTACGTGGCGTCGCGCGAGGAGCGGGCGCCCGCCATGGAAGACGTCGCCTCGGCGTGGCGTGCGCAGGGCGGCCGGCCGTCGGTCATCCCGCTTGGCGCGTCCACCCCGCTCGGCGCGCTCGGCTTCGTCCGGGCGGTCGGCGAGATGGTGGCGCAGTTGCCGTTCCCGCCCGACTACATCTTCCATTCGACCTCGTCCGGCGGCACGCAGGCCGGGCTGGTCGCCGGATGCTCGCTGTATCAGCTGGCGACGAGAGTGATCGGGATCAGCGCGGACGAGAGCGTTGCGGGGATTCAGTCCA
Source organism: Acidobacteriota bacterium (assembly GCA_017883185.1). Classification (GTDB taxonomy): domain Bacteria; phylum Acidobacteriota; class Vicinamibacteria; order Vicinamibacterales; family Fen-181; genus FEN-299. The sequence goes on along the minus strand of JADGOB010000212.1, from coordinate 4,631 downwards.
CCGTGGGAGCGATCATCGAGGGCATCGGCGGACTGCTCGGTGTCGATGGCCGGGCCCTCGCGCTGTCGCGCCCGATCGAAGCGGACGACCGGTTCATCGGCGACGGGTACGGAGTGCCGAGCGCCGCCTCGCGCGAAGCCCAGGCGCTGCTGGCGAGCAGCGAGGCGCTGGTGGTGGACCACACCTACACCGCGAAAGCGCTGGCGGGGATGATCGGGTGGATCCGCGAAGGCCGCATCGCGGCCGACCAGACAGTGCTCTTCTGGCACACCGGCGGCCAGGTGGGAATTTTCGGGATATAGTGGCCCATGCCTTCTTTGACCTTTCTTGGCGCGGCTCGCACCGTCACCGGGTCGAAGCACCTGCTGGAAGTGAACGACCGCCGGGTGCTCGTTGACTGCGGTCTGTTCCAGGGCCTCAAGGAACTCCGGCAACGCAACTGGCAGCCACTGCCCGTTCCGGCCGACAGCATTCACGCGGTCGTCCTGACCCACGCCCATATCGACCACTGCGGATTCCTCCCGCGGTTGTTTGCCGAGGGCTACCGAGGCCGCGTCTTCTGTACGCCGGGCACCGCTGACCTCTGCAAGATCGTGCTGCCCGACGCCGGGCGAATCGCTGAAGAAGACGCGCGCGAGGCGAACCGGCAAGGCTACTCGAAGCACAGCCCCGCACTTCCGCTCTTCACCGAGGCCGACGCCTACCGTGTGCTGGCCAACCTGCAGCTGGTTGGATTCGACCGGCCGGTGCCCGTGACCGACGGCGTGACCGTGCGATTCGTGAACTCGGGCCACCTGCTCGGATCAGCCTTTGCCCTGCTCGGGCTCGATGTCGATGGCGGCCGCGAGGTCGTCTTCAGCGGCGACATCGGGCGCTACGGCCGGCCGGTCCTGCCCGACCCGCTGCCGCTGAGCACCGCGGACACGCTGGTGGTCGAATCGACCTACGGCGACCGGGTGCACGAGCCGGACAACGACGGCGAGGCGCTGGCCCAGGTCGTCTCGGAGACGATCAACCGCGGCGGGAAAGTCATCATCCCCGCGTTCGCGATCGGTCGGGTGGAGGAAGTGATCTACTGGCTGAAGAAGCTCGAGGATGCAGGCCGAATCCCGGTCGTGCCCGTGTTCCTCGACAGCCCGATGGCGCTCGAAGCCCTGAAGCAGTACTCGCAGCGCGCCAACGAGCTGGACCCCGACATCACGTCGGCGCGCGGCCAGGTGTCGGCGTTCATGACGAAGCGGTTCCAGACGATCACGACGCCCCGCCAGTCCGCAGAGCTGGCCGGATCGCGTCTTCCCGCGATCATCGTCTCGTCGAGCGGCATGGCGACCGGCGGGCGGGTGCTGAGCCATCTGAAGGCGGCGCTCCCCAACCCGCGCAACACGGTCCTCTTCACCGGGTTCCAGGCGGCCGGCACGCGCGGGCGGAAGCTCCTCGAGGGTGAACGCGAAATCAAGATCCACGGCGCGATGGTGCAGGTGAACGCGCAAGTCGCACAGATCCACTCGATGTCGGCGCACGCCGACGCCGACGAGCTGATGCGGTGGCTCGAGGGGTTCAGCCGTCCGCCGAAGCTGACGTGCGTGGTCCACGGCGAGCCCGACGCGGCCGACGCGTTTGCCGGAAGAATCCGTGACGAACTCCGCTGGTCGGTGGTCGTACCCGACTACCTCCAGGCTCTGGAACTTCCATAAACGTCACTGGCGCGACCCCACATGTCCGACCGTCCCTACTTGCTCGAACGTGTCGGTGAAGCGGCCATCGCCCAGCTCTATGCCGATGGCTTTTCGGCGCTGCCGCTTCGCGAGAAACTCCTCGTCTGGCACCTCTACCATGCCGCGCTGGCGGGGCGCGACATCTTCTTCGACCAGCGCTATGCGCACAACCTCGAGATGCGCGAGGTGCTCGAAGAGATCGTGACGCACCCGGCCGGAATCGACGCGGAGACACTCGCCGAGATCCTGCGCTACACGAAACTCTTCTGGATCAACATCGGCCCCTTCAACAACCTGACCGCGAGGAAGTTCCTCCTGACGTGCACGCCTGACGCTCTCCGGGGCGCCGCCCACCAGGCGGCCAGCCACGGCGCGCGCTTTCCGGTGCACGAAGGGGAATCGCTCGACGACATGCTCAGGCGCATGGAGCCGCTGTTCTTCGACCTGTCGTTCGAGTCGATCTGCACCAGCAAGACGCCAGGCGCCGGGCGTGACATCCTGGACGCCAGTGCGAACAACTTGTACCAGGGCGTGACGATGGCGGACCTCGAGGGGTTCGAGGAACGGTACGGCCTGAACTCGCGGCTGGTCCGTTCGGGCGACCGGCTCGTCGAGGAGGTCTATCGCCTCGAGGGTCGTTACGGGAAGGAGATCGCCGCCATCATCGGCCATCTCGAGACGGCGATTCCGTACGCAACCCAGACGATGGCCAAGGCGCTGGCCGCGCTCGTGAAGTACTACCGGACCGGCGAGGACAAGGACCGGGAGGCGTACGACATCGCGTGGGTGTCGGACCGTTCGTCGCCGGTGGACACGATCAACGGGTTCATCGAGGTGTATCTCGACGCGCGGGGGATGAAGGGCGCCTGGGAGGGGCTGGTCTACTACGTCAACCACGACAAGACCGAGGCCATCCGGACGCTGGCGCGCGAGGCACAGTGGTTCGAGGACCACATGCCGTGGGATCCCGCCTACCGCAAGCAGGGCGTCACGGGGGTGACCGGCAACGCGGTTGAGGTCGTGGTGGAAACGGGTCATGCCGGCCCGGTCACCCCGATCGGGATCAACCTGCCGAACGACCAGCACGTGCGCGAACGGCACGGGAGCAAGTCGGTGTCGCTCGCCAACGTGGCCGACGCCCACGAGAAGTCCACGCCGCGCGGGTTCCGCAGCGAGTTCTCGTGGACGCCCGATGAGACCGAGCGGGCCGAGACGTGGGGCGCGTTTGCGAGCGAGTTGCTCACCAACATGCACGAGGTAATCGGCCACGGCTCGGGGCGAATCGAGGAGCGCCTGAAGGGAAACCCGCAGGCGTTTCTCCGCGAGCATTTCTCAGCGCTCGAGGAGGCCCGAGCCGACCTGGTGGGCCTGTACTTCCTGCCCGACCCGAAGATCGTCGATCTGGGCCTGGTTCCGGCCGAAAGCCACGCCGAGATCGTGCTGGCGCAGTACGAGGCGTACTCGCGGAACGCGCTCGTGCAGCTGAGGCGCATGCGGGAAGGGTCGCAGATCGAAGAAGACCACATGCGCAACCGCCAGATGGTGGTGCACTGGCTGATCGCCAACACGACGGCGATCGACGTGCGCATGCGCGAGGGGAAGACGTTCCACGTGATGAAGAATGCCGCGGCGTTCCGCGAGGGCGTGGGCCGGTTGCTGGCCGAGGTGCAGCGGATCAAGGCCACAGGCGATTACGACGCGGCGAAGGCGCTGTTCGACACCTACGGCATTCACTTCGACCCGGCGCTGAGGGACGAGATCGTCGTGCGGGTGGAAGAGCTCAACCTCGCGTCGTACACCGGCTTCGTCATGCCCCGCCTGGAGCTCGTGCGCGACGACGCGGGACTGGTGACGGACGTCGCGATCTCCTACCCGATGGATTTCACCGCGCAGATGCTGGAGTACTCGGGAAAGTCACGGGAGGACCGCCGTCCCCGCCGGTGACCCGCCCGGTTCGAGGCCTCGCAGTTCGAGGTCAGACCGTTGACAACCGCCAGCCGAGCGCCCACGATCGGCCGCATATGCGACCCCTTCTGATCGCGGCTGTCATCACCACCACGATTTCTCTCGGCGCCGTGTCGTCCGTCAGCCAGGATCGCGGCGCCGGTGCCGGCGTCACCCGCGTGGCCGTCATCCAGGCGGAGGACGCGCGGGCCGCCACTGCAGACCAACTGCAGTTGTTGATCCGCGTGGCCTCCATGCCCTCGTCGCCGCTTCAGGCGGACGCCGTGCGAGCGCTCGGCCGTCTCGAGAGGCCAGAGGTGGTGACGCATCTCCTCCCTCTCCTCGAGGCGCAGGCTCCTGCCGTGCGCGCCGAAGCGGCCAACGCCCTCGCGCAGTGCGCGGGGAGAGAGGTGGAGGCGGTGCGCGCCGTGCGGGACCGCCTGCTGCAGCGCCTGGTCGGAGAGCGCGAGGCTGATGTGCGTGGCGCCATCGCTGAATCGCTGGGCCGCCTGCCGACCGAGTCGGCGGCGATTGCGGCCGACATCGAGAGGGCGCTGCTCGCGGTCGCCTCGCGCACCGAGGTGACCAGGAAGGTGCAGACACGCGCCGCCGGCGGCCGCATCGTCGGGTTGACGCTGACGCCGACCAAGGACATCGCGGTGCCGGTTCCTGCCCTGCTGGGAGCGCTCCGCGGCCTCGAGTCGTTTTCGCGGGTGCGCGCCAGGGCGCAGCAGGGGCTGATGCCGGCGACCGTGGAAAGGCTGAAGGCCGTGGCGCTTGCCGCGCCGGCCGGACAGATCGGTCGGAGACGAGGCGCAACCGGGCAGTCGGACGAGGTGCGTGTCCGGCGCCTGGCGCTCCTGTGCCTGCTTCCCGTCAACGCGGTGGATGCAGACCTGGCTGCGCGAGCGCAGGAGGACCCGGACGCGCAGGTGCGGCGTCTCGCGGTGTCGGCGAACGCGGCAAGCCGGG
>JADGOB010000211.1 GCA_017883185.1 Acidobacteriota bacterium | reverse complement strand
TTCGTAGTTGTTCAATTCCGGGCTCTTGAAGAGCGCGCCGGAGTATCCGTCCACCGATCGGCTGTGGGACTCGAAACTCCCGTGAAGCTTGTTGAGTTCGGAGGGCGCCGCCAGCTGGACGGCGCACTTCTCTCCGGTCACCGGGCTCCACGTGATCAGCGGTCGCGAGGCCACGTCGCCGCGCCGCACGTAGACGTTGCCGTCGAGCCGCGTCAGTTGCGGCTCGGTGAGCCGCCCGCACAGGGGCTCGCTCTGCTCGACGTTCAGGAGGGGCTTATGGAACCACGGGTCGGCGACGAGCAGATTGCCGACGAAGACGTGGCCATGGCGTTGTTCGACATCGGGACCCGTGGCGGGGTGCCATCCGAAGTGGTCGCCCACCGCGCTCCTTGGCGTGCGTTCGAAGGAGGCCACCGTGTTGACCAGCGTGTTCTGGTAGAGACGCACGTTGGAGCTGTTGAGCACGCGGATGCCCTTGTCGCAATTCACGAAGACGTTGCCGACGGCAATGGCGCCCTTCGAGATCTCGAAGAAGAACCCGTCGATCGCATTCTCGATCCAGTTGTTCACGAAGACGCCATCGACGTTGCCGACGTCGTACCAGATCCCGTTCGAGTAGGGTTGTTCGACGACGAGGTTGTCGCGACACGTCACGCGGTAGGACTGGTTGAAGATCTTCACTGCAGAGGGGTAGTAGCCGGTGATTCTCTCGATGTTGTTTCGTCGGAAGATGTTGCGCTCCAGCAGCACGTCGGCGGATCCGATGATGTAGATGCCCTCCGTGCTCGTATCGCTGATGAGGGAGTTGCGCAGGACCAGACCGTCTCCCCGCAGGTACGCGGCAACCCGCGAGCAGTAGGTGATCGTCACGTTCTCCAGCGTCGTGCCGACGACATCCTTGCCGAAGGTCGACGGATCCGCGGGCCCCTCAGGCTCGACGCCCTCCACCTCCAGGGCACGGTAGGCGTATTGGGTGAAGGTGATGCCACGGATCATCGGCCCCTTCTTGTCCGACACCTTGCCGTGCACGGGCTTGATCGTTCGGACGAGCGCGCCGTCGTGAGCCGTGATCTCGATCAGATGGTCCTTCGGGTCCACGGCGATGTAGACGTACCCGCCGTCGTAGTCGATCGAGTAGGAGTGCGCGTCGAGGCCCCCCTCCCAGCCGGCGGACTGGAGGAACTCACCGTCGATGAAGACCATGTCGTTGTTGAAGCGGTGCAAGGGCGTGCGCATCCCTTCGCGATTTCGCCGCCACCAGTCGGCCGGTTTCTGCGGGAAGAGACGTTTCCACGGCGTGCGCCACACGCCGTCGCGCAGGGACTCCCACTGCGTGGCGACCTGCGTGCCCTTCAACACGGGCACTTCGTCGCGATACGGCTGGATCGTGATTCGCTGGTTGAACTCCAGCCCGCCAGTCCGATACGTTCCCCCACGCATGATGATGGCGTCGCCGCTCACGACTCGCGCGACGGCGGATTCGAGCGTCGTGGGCTCGTTCAGGCTCGTTCCCTTCGACTCGGGCTTGGCGTCGGGTGCCACGTAGTAGACGTGAGCGGCGTCCGCCGGCACCTCGTAGGTCCGTGGGACGGGACCGTACGGACCGCCGGAGGGTTGCGCGTACCCCGCGACGGGTGCGAGTGCGACGCTGGCGAGGAGCAGACCCGCGGGGACGCGGAGCCGACGCCACGCCCGGCTCGAACCACGTGCCGACATTACACACCCGAGATGAAGCAGGATCGATCCGGCATGACGACTGAGCATCGTAGCTCCTTTTCCGATTCCGCGAGACGGTCGTGCGACGCAGCCCGAACACGGCCGGCGCCATCACGAGGCCTTCGTATTCCTCCAGATCACTTGCGGGTCCATGTCTCGTCGGGTTTGAATTGCCCGCCTTTGAGGAGAATGTCGAGCACCTCTTTGGAGCGCGCCTCATAGGCTCGTTGTTTCTCAGGCGTGATGTTGTTGTGGTCGGACTCCACCATGGGGACGGCTTCCTTGGGGCCGGGGATCTGGCCGAGTGCGATCCAGATGCCGACTGGCGGCGCGATCGTGTCGATGAACCCCATCGCGGCAAGCGTCGGAGCCTTGATGCGCGGCGCGAAATTGACCGTGTCGAAGTAGCGGGCCGTCTCCATGACCTTGGGATCGCTCGACGGCCAGTTTGGGTACCCGGCCTTCTGGCCGTGCAGATCGCCGTTCGAGTCGGCGCCGGCAGGCTCGTTCACGATAACAGCTGTCACCTTTGGATTGAGGCCGGCAACGGCCAGGCTCTGCTGGCCTCCCATGCTCGTGCCCATCACCACGATGGTCTTGCCATCCCAATCCGGACGAGTGGCGATGTAGTCGATCGCGCGCGAGTCTCGCAGGTACATGTTCAGGAAGTACGACGTCTCCCGGCTGGTGTTGCCGATCGTCCGATAGTCGACGGAAACGCCTGTTGACAGGTCTGGCGGAATGTCGTGCGAATCGACGTTGAAGACCAGCCACCCTTCGGCAGCACGGTCGGTCGCCGTGCGCGGCTGGAGCGCGTACACACCGGCATATTGGAAGATAATCAGGGCGGGAAACTTGCCTTCCTTCTTCGGCCTGGCGAGATAACCCTGGACGTGCGACGCGAGGCTGCCGATCTTGACCGTGTAGAGTTCCACGCCGGGCTCGCCCGTCTCCACAGAGATGAGTACGGGGTCCATCGGCACGTCGTTCAGAGCGCGCAGTTTCGCGTCCCAGAAGGCGTCGAAGTCTCCGGGGCGCGGCACCGAGGGCCGCAGACGCGCGGGCGCGACAGCCGCGCCGAGCGCGATGGGCCGGCCCGCACCGTTCGTCTCCACCTGGACGTAGACCATCGCGGGCTCGTCGAGCGCGGTCTCGATCGCGGCACGTCCTTGCGAGAGGTCGATCGTGCCGGTCTTGATCACCTCGGAGTTGTTCTTGCGGATCGTGTAGCGGCAGCCTCCGGGTGGAGCCGGCGTGCCGGGAGGCAGAGTGACAGTCCAGCCGACGGGTTCGCCCAGGGCGTAGATCCCGCTCTCGTGGAATGGCGTGAAGATCGGCTGCTGGGCGATCGCCGCCGCCGCCGTCAGCACGAACGCCAGGCCCGCGAGGGACGACCGCCCGGGAGCTCGGAACGGCACGCTCGTTGTCCTCCAAAGTGGCGAAAGCCGAAAATGCGGGAACCGCCGGCGGCTATAGAATACTCTCGCCCATGGCATCCGACGTCAATCCTTCGTCAAGGACACTCGACAAGGAACGGCTGATGGAGACGATCCCCCGCTTCGGATTGTGTCGTTGGGCGTGCTCGCTCTCTGGGCTCGCGATGGTGCTGTCCGCCGCCGGCGTGCCCGCACAACAGTCGACTCCGCCGGCAACACCCGCCGGACGCGCGCGCGCGGCGATGGTTCCCGGACCGCAGAACTGGACGACCGCGGAGGACCATCAGAACATGATGGACCAGTTGGGCATCAAGTCCCTTCGTCCGGGTCCCAGCGGCAATGAGCGGGCGCCCAATCCCGCGAACTACGACGAATCCAAAGCCAATCCGTTCCCGAACCTGCCGGAGGGTCTGACGCTGAGGAACGGCCGAAGAGTCACGACCGCCGGAATCTGGTGGGGACAGCGTCGCAAGGAGATCGTTGAAGACTTCGAGCGGGAGGTCTACGGCCGCATTCCTGCCGGCGTCCCGAAGGTCAGCTGGGAGGTGGCCGAGACGTCCAGCGGCGAGATCGGGACGTATCCGGTCGTTGGAAGACGGATCGTCGGACACGTCGACAACTCGGCGTACCCACTCATACGAGTCGACATCCAATTGACGCTGGTCACACCGGCGGCGGCAACGAGACCGGTGCCGGTGATGATCATGTTCCGGGGAGGCGGCCTTCCTCAGGCTTTGGGCGCGCCCCCCGCCGGGCGCGCTGGTACCGGGGTTTCTCCGAGCGGCACCGGAGCGGATCCTCCCGCGATCGAACAGCTCGTTGCCGATGGCTGGGGGTACGCCTTCCTCGACCCGGCGAGCGTTCAAGCGGACAACGGTGCAGGCCTGACGAAGGGCATCGTCGGCCTGGCCAACAAGGGCCGGCCGCGGAAGCCGGACGATTGGGGCTCCCTGCGGGCCTGGTCGTGGGGCGCCGCCCGTGCATTGGACTACCTGGAGACCGATCGAACCGTGGACGCGAAGCGAGTCGGCATCGAAGGTGTCTCGCGCTTCGGCAAGGCTGCGCTCGTGACGATGGCGTTCGAGCCCAGGTTCGCGGTAGCGCTCATCGGCTCTTCCGGTGAAGGCGGCGCGAAGCTGCATCGCCGCAACTTCGGAGAAGCCGTGGAGAACCTGACCGGGTCGGGCGAGTACCATTGGATGGCCGGGAACTTCCTGAAATACGGCGCCGCCGAAGCGGACTTCGGCAGCACGAACGCCGGCGATCTCCCGGTGGACGCCCATGAACTGATCGCGCTGTGCGCTCCGCGACCGACGTTCATCAGCTACGGGGTGCCCGAGAAGGGAGACGCCAAGTGGTTGGACCAGCAGGGTAGCTACATGGCGGCGGTCGCGGCCGGTCCGGTGTTTCGTCTCGTCGGGGCGAAGGACCTCGGTACGTCCGATGACTATCGAAGGGAGAAGATGCCCGCCGTGAATGTCGGCCTGCTCGATGGGCAACTGGCCTGGCGCCAGCACGATGGCGGACACACCGATGGCCCGAACTGGAAGTACTTCATTCCATGGGCCGACAAGTTCCTCAGGCACGTGCCGCCGGCGAGAACGCCGGCGGGCACAGCCGAGAAGCGCCACCCCCCGGCTGATCGGCCCATGCCGAGAAGCGACGCAAACTCCATGACCGCGCATGCCGAGCTGGTCGAGAAGACCAAGAAGGGCCGCATCGACGTCTACTTCACGGGCGATTCCATCGTCCGGCGCTGGGGCGCCACGGACTATCCGGACCTCCTCAAGAACTGGACCGAGAACTTCTTCGGGTGGAATGCCGCCGATTTCGGATGGGGCGCCGACAGAACGGAGAACATCCTGTGGCGCCTCGTGAATGGCGAACTCGACGGTGTGAACCCCAAGGTCATTGTCGTACTTGCCGGGACGAACAACGTGGGCACGCAGCCGGGTGACGCTGCCGCGATCGCGGACATCACACGCGGACTCAAGGCCATCAGGGACGTGTGCCGAAAGAAGGCCCCGGGCGCGGTCATCATCCTGACCGCGATGTTCCCGCGCAACGACAACATCGCGGTGATGCGGGAGATCAACCGGATCAACGAGAACATTGCGCGGCTTGCTGACGGCAAGAAGGTCCGGTACCTGAACGTCAATGACAGGCTTGCCGACAGAGACGGGCGCCTTCTCGACGGCGTGATGAACGCCAGCGACAAGCTGCATCCGACCGTCAGGGGCTACCAAGTCTGGGCCGACGGTCTGAAACCGATCCTCACCGAGATCCTGGGACCACGGGCCGCGAACGACTACGCGCCGCCGCCGACGGGCGACCCAGGCGCGGCCGGCCGGCGAGGCCCCACGCCTCGAGTCAAGTCGCCACGGCCGCACACTCGAGCCGAGCCGGGCGTTTCGGCTCACACCCGGTCGAGAGGGGTCTCCGTGTCGAGCAGCATCCATCAGACGGCGCCGGCCTCGAATCGATCTACACTTCAGCACGTGGGGAGGGAGATGCCATGCATCGTGCGAACCGTCGGACGACCCTCGCAACAGTTCTGCTTGCCTCTCTCAGCAGCGTTGTGGTCGGCACGGTGCCCGCACGCGCCCAAGCCGGCAACCAGCCTTCGCCACTCCTGAGCGACATCGTCGACGTCAGCCGTGACTACCACGACTTCACGAACGCCTTCTACGTCGCCGATCGCCTGGGCGAGTTCGACCCGGCGACGGCGTCGGGCCGGGTGACGTGGGTGCGGCACCAGCTGGTCCCGCTGTTCGCCTTCGACAACATGCGCCCCGGGCTGCGACCGTTTCCCGGGGCGGTGTTCCCGGCCAAGGAGTACCCGGTCAACCCCACGTTTCCCTTCTCGTTGCAGTTCGTCTCGCCACGGACGGTGCGCATGCGACTCGGCACCGGTGCACCCTTCCGCCCCGACCGCGAATCACTGATGCTCGTCAAGGAGCCTGGCCACGACACGTCGTGGCGGTACGAGAAGATCGAAGGCGGTCACCGATACTCCGGCGCCTACGGCTCCGTCACGGTGCGCGAACAACCGTGGCACGTCGAGTTCCGCGACAGACGCGGCCGGCTGCTC
>JADGOB010000210.1 GCA_017883185.1 Acidobacteriota bacterium | reverse complement strand
CAACTATTCAGGCTGCGGCGATAGGATGTTGAGGCATGATCTCACGTTCCGAGGCTGTCCTGGAACAGAAGCTCGGCGCCGTCTGGCCGATGCTGGAGGAGCGGACCCGGCGCCTCCTCGCGGCCAATGAAGCCCTGGCCTTGGGCTATGGCGGAGTGTCCCGTGTCCATCGAGCGTGTGGTTTGACGCGAGCCGCGATCACGAGCGGGATTCGAGAGATCGAAGAGGGGGTCCAGCTCGAGCCTGGCCGGGTGCGGCGGCCGAGTGCCGGTCGCAAGCGAATCGCGGTCTCGGACCCCACCCTGCTCATGGCGTTGGACCGATTGATCGATCTCGAGACGCGCGGCGCCCCCGAGTCGCCGCTGCGATGGGTCTGCCAGAGTACGCGGACGCTCGCCGACGGCCCGCCGGCGGCAAGGCTTGCCCAGCTTGGCGCGAGCGTCGCTCCGCCCGGACCAACGCTAGGCCGCGGCCCGCTCGGGCCACCTCGGCCAGCCTCGTGGCTTTCCCGCGAATTGCCCCACGGTTGCCCCAAGGTGGACACACCGTTGTGGCGGGAAACGGCAGTTTCTGTGCACTCATGACACCGCAACAGACCGCTGTGATGCGCGTGCTGTGCCAAAGTGCACAGACGCCGTGCCTCGTCGCCCCCTATCCTTGGGGCACCAGAACACGCGCTGTCCTGAAGCGTGAGGTCACCATGTCGGAACTGAACGGCGACAAGGCGAGATTCCAGCGGCTGCGAAAGGCGGGGCTGCGGCGGCGCCAGCGGGCGCGTCAGGCTTGGGCCACGATACAGCGCGGACTCATCCCGATTGACCCCGGATCGGACAGTGAGCAGTCCGGCGGAGTTCGGGGACGAGTCGGGCCACTCCGCCTGATGACGGAAGGATCTGTCGCCGAGTGACATGCACACCGGTGCACAGATACGCCTCGCCGCGGCTGGCAGGTGACTGAGCTTTCGCATCCAGGTGGTGGTCGAAGGGGACAGATGGCGTAAAGGAGTGTGCCGAGATGCCGGTAGAACGGATGAAAGTCGCGCCGGATACCGTCGCGTACGCTGACGGCGAGCGCCGCATGCTCATCGTGGAGTTCGCCATCCCAGGAGCACCGCAGGAGACCATCGACGTGAAGATGCTCGAAGACAGCGTCCATTTGTTGGCGCCAGCAAGAGATATCGAGTACGTGTCGGCACTGGCGTTGGGCTGGCCGGTGAAGCCCGGCAAAGCTGAAGCGACCTATGTGAACGGATTGCTGCGAATCGAGGTGCCCTTCAAGGACCCAATGGAAGATGCGGTGAAGGTGGCCATCAAGGCAGTTGCCGCGGAAGTGACTCCCAAAGTCCTCGAGGGCTGAGCAGTACCCGTTACAGGGCGAGCACTGCAATCGCGGCGGTCGTCAGCAGGCGATCCTCAGCGGACGCGGCGGGCACGGGCCGCAAAGCAGGGTGACGCGCGTTGCGCCGCTCCAACTGATTAGGGGCAGGTTTGTCGTCACATGACCGCACGCGGCCGCCGCCCGCCAGCGCGAGGAGCGCTCCATCGCGGCAACGGTCCCTCGCCTCATCCCGCTGGCCAGCGCGCCGCCAGCGCGAGCTTGCCCTCACCACAGGTCGGCCGCCGCCCGGTCGACCCACGTTGCCCAGCCTCGCAGTTTCCCGCGAATTGCCCCACGGTTGCCCCACGGCGGTCTTCGCGCACAGGACTATTTGGCGCCGCGATCGCGCTAAGTGTGTGAAGGGGATCGACTTAATGGTGCCGGAGGAGGGAGTCGAACCCTCACGAGGCGTGAGCCTCTCGGGATTTTGAGTCGAGGGAATTGACGCGCTCCACCGCGCTTTACTGCGCTTCATCGCACTCGCCTCACGCCCCAACGCGCTCCATCGCACCGCTGATTGCCCCAAATTGCCCCATGACCAGGCTCGCGTCTGGACGCGGAGCTACAATGCCCCCCGGTCTTCGCATGGCCCTCCGGTCCGGCGCCCGCCTCGGCCCGTACGAAATCGTCTCCGCCATCGGGGCCGGCCGCTCGGCCGCTTGGCGCATGCCTTGGACCCCTGGGCGACCTCCTCGGCGGGCTCGACAGCGCCGTCGCCAGTCCCGCCACCCGCACGCGGTCCGCTCGCCTCGGAAAGCCCCGATAGGCGGCCACGCCTACGCGCGCCTCTTCCAAGGTTTGGCGGGCGACGCCGGGATGTCTCTACATCCTGGCCGCCCTCCAACGGCGGCCACCGACAGAAACAGGTGCGAACAACCAGCGCCCGAGCGGTTCTGCCAGGCGAAGGAAAGGTGTAACATCGCCAGCCGGTTTGGTTTATCCTACCTATCGGCAGCGCTCTGCCTCTGTGCGGTCGAAGCGATCACAATCATGACCAAGCCAAAGACAGACCTCCTCGCGTGGCAATCGGCGGACGGCGCCTCGCGCCTTTTCTGCGGGGACAGCTTCGAGATTCTGCCGACGCTGCCGGACGAGAGCGTGGACTGCGTATGGACTGACCCGCCCTACCTCCTCTCGAATGACGGCATCACGTGCGTCGCCGGCAAGATGATGAAGGTGAACAAGGGCGAGGGGGACCGGAGTCGCGGCGTCGATCTGGACCACGAGTTCTCTGTGAACCGTATCGTCGCACTCATCGACGCGAAGGAGGATGAAACGCTGGCCAGGGCCGCCGGACAGCACAGTCGGCAGCACGCGGGTCCGGACCACCTGGTGGTGCCGTTCCTCCTCCATAATCTGCCGCCGGAGAGAAGGGCCGCTCTTGCCCGCTTCATGCCGCCTGTCGTCACGCGGCTGCTTGTGCCCATCGTATGGAGAAGGAAGTGGGCACCCATGCGACCGTTCCTGCTGCCCTGAGCAGAAGCGGGCGAGTGGGCAGGCTCGGGGTCCGCTCGCAGTTGTCCGTTCCACAGGGCACTGGGGTGGAGCGCCGGCCCTCTACTGGTTCTTCTTCCAGGTCAGCTCCACCGTCACCGGGATCTGGTTCTCGATCGGCATCGTCAGCAGGGAAGGCGGGTCGATCTTGAAATCTGAGAGCGTCGCCGGGATCGTTCCGGTGATCCGCGTTTCATCCCCGGAGGTCGTCACCTCGAACCGCACCTGTTTGTAGTGCGCCGTCTGGCCGGCGAACTCAACCTCGAGATCCACGTGAATCGTGCCGGACGCCGCGCCGCTCTCGGGCACCTTGGTCCGCACCGTCACCATCGGAAACGTCGCGCCGCGCGCCGCCTGCAGCATGTGCAGGTCGCGGTTGGTGTCGCCCGCGTTGAACGAAGGGAGGGGGACCGCCACCAGCACGTCGCACTCGCCAGCCGTGCAGACGCCCTTGCCCCGCGCCGCGTGGCTGACGCCCTCCATCTGGTGCAGCGGATGCGACACGTGATAGGTGAGCGTGGAGCGCACGAGCGTCCACTGAGGATCCGGCGCAGCTGCCAGCGGACGCGCCAGCAGCACGAGGCACACGCACAGGAGCTTCTTCATCGCTCAGAACTTGATCGACACCGACATGATCGCCGCCGCGTACGCGCTGAGCGTCACGACGCCCACCGCCCCGTGGTAACTCGCGATCCCGTGCACGCGCTGGCCCTGGCTGAGCTGATGGTAGGCCATGGCGCCGAGCAGCGGCGTCAGCACCATCCCCGTGCCGTGCACCCACGCCAGCATCTTGTGGACCCGGGTCGGCCCGCTCGACTTCGCGCCCTTCACCTTCGGCGCGAAGATCGCAAACGAGGCCGAGGTCAAGTACATGCCTGCGGTCACCGCGCCGAGCGCCGCGTGCACGTTGCGGCCAGTTCGGCTCTCCTGCCTGCCGCCCGCAAACAGGCCCGCGACGACCGTCGCCGCGAGCGGCGCCGTCGTGAACAGGCCCAGCCGCTGGTGGATCTTGAGCATGTGCGTCCGGTGGTCGAGCCGCGCCTGCTCCTCGGGACTGCCAGTCAGTTGTTGCGGCGAGAATCCGAGGTCCGAGAGGGACGGCGCCGGCAGCGGGCGCGCCACGAGTACGACGTCGAGTGCCTGCGCCCCTGCCGCGGCGACCGTCACCTTGACGGCTTTCGCCTCGAGGTCCTCTGCCGACACCGACACTTCGTACTCGCCGGCCGGCAGGTTCGGCACCGAGTACGCGCCGGCCGAATTCGTCGTCGTCGTGACCACCTGGCTGGTCGCCAGGTTCTTCACCACCACCGTCGCGTTGGCGACCGTCGCGCCGGACGGCCCCGTGACCGTTCCGGCGACGCCGCCGCCCTGCGTCTGCGCCCGCGCGGCCGGCACGTCGATCAGGCAGAGGGCCGCCACGAGCACGGTCGAGATGGTCTTCCACGGCCTCGAATGCATGAGCCTTCTCCAGTCAAGCAGAGGTTGCCTTCGCTAATCCTAACCGAAACAGCGTCCGGCCGCCTCCTATTTGCTCGGGCCGCTCCTCGTCCGGACCTGGAGTAGGATGGGGCGCGGGTGATGCGATGAAGAGACCGAAGGCGAGAGGGTTACTGGACAGCTACACCGGGCTGTCTCGGCATGACCTGACGCGGCGCTATCGGGCGCTGCATGTGCGCCGGTGACCGAGCCGGCCGAGTCGACCGAGTCGCAATGCGACTGCGGAAATATGGGGGAGGCTCTTGCTGGTGCCGGAGGAGGGAATTGAACCCAGACTCAATGGCGTCTGGAATGTGCTGCGCGATGCCGGCTTGAGGCATCAGGACCTCCGCGTTACTCTCTACTAGTGTTATGAGGGTTCTCCTCTTCGGCGCGAGCGGCATGGTGGGGCAGGGCGTGTTGCGCGAGTGCCTGTTCGATCCCGACGTGGAGTCGGTGCTGTCGGTCGGGCGGAGCACCACCGGGCAGCGGCACGAAAAGCTGCGTGAACTGGTGCACCGCGACCTGTTCGACCTTGCGCCGATCGAGCGGGACCTGGCCGGCTTCGACGCGTGCTTCTACTGCCTGGGCGTGTCGTCGGTCGGTATGACCGACGAGGCCTATCGCCGCGTCACCTTCGACCTGACGGTGGCCGTCGCGGGCGTGCTGGCAAGACTCAGCCCCGGGATGACGTTCATCTACGTCAGCGGGATGGGGACGGACGGCACCGGGCAGGGGCGCGTGGCGTGGGCGCGGGTAAAAGGGAAGACGGAGAACGCCTTGCTGCGGCTGCCGTTCACGGCCGCCTACATGTTCCGCCCGGCGTTCATCCAGCCGCTGCACGGGATCAGATCGAAGACGCGGCTGTACCAGGCGTTATACACGATCACCCGGCCGCTGCTTCCGCTGCTTCGCGTGACGCTGCCGCACTTCGTGACGACGACCGAGGAGGTGGGACGAGCGATGTTGAGGGTCGCCCGTCACGGCGCACCCGGGCCGGTGCTCGAGAACGAGGCCATCCGCCATCTCGGAAGTTCGCCCGTCGAACGAATCCCGGAAACGCTGAGTATCCGTGAGGGCGACGTCGTCACGGTGAGCCGGTCTGAAATTGAAGGCCTGGGAGTATTTGCTCGCCGTCCGTTCAGTGCCGGCCAGCGCATTCGGCGAATCACCGTTGTGCGTCAGGTCACTCCCGAAGCACCGTTGCTGGAGGATCTCGGCGAGCGCGCGGACCATTGCGACTATCCCGACGGAAAGGTCGTTCTCTTGAGATTCCCAGATCGGCACCTGAACCACAGTTGCAACCACAGTTGCGATCCAAACGCCTACGTGCTGTACGAAGCGGACTATTGTTACCTCGTAGCGCGGCGGGACATCTGTCCAGGTGACGAAACAACCTGCGACTACAACATCAACATCACCGGCGGGACGGCATGGGCCTGCCACTGTGGCGCGGCTCGATGTCGAGGCACAACCGTTGGGGACTTCTTTCGGCTTCCTCTTGACATCCAACGAGAGTACCGCCCACTGCTGGCCGAATGGTTCGTACGTCGTCACGCGGAACGTCTGGCGCAACTGCCTTGACACGCGGAGCCCGAACAAAGCGTTGCACCCGGCGGGCCGCCGCCGCGCCCCGCTGGCCAGTGTGCGTCACGCGCGACCTGAGCCACACGACGGGTCGGCTGCGGCCCGTTCGGGCCACGCTGGCCAGCCTCGCAGCTTTCCCGCGAATTGCCCCACGGTTGCCCCACGGGCCTCGCCGCGCACGGGACTGTTTCGCGTGACGATTGCGGTAAGTCTATGAAAGAGATCGACTTGTTGGTGCCGGAGGTGGGAGTCGAACCCACACGAAGCGTGAGCTTCTCGGGATTTTGAGGATTACTCCGGCACCCGGATCGCTCAACGATCCGCGATGTCTATTGATCGAAGTGCTCGGCCGTCTTCGGTGGTCTTCCATGGTCTTCGGTCACGGCCGGGCCAACCTCGGGCGAACCCTGGTAGACTCGATTTCGGCGGCGTAGGGTGGCTCCCGATGCCCGGCACTCCACGCCG
>JADGOB010000074.1 GCA_017883185.1 Acidobacteriota bacterium | reverse complement strand
CGAGGCCGAGACCGAGGAGCGGGCGTTTCTGAGCGGCGTCGTCCAGGGACTGATGGACCTGGACGAGGGTCGCGAGACGGATCTCGCGACTGCTCGAGGTGCCGTAGTCTCGGTGCGATAACGAAATCGTCATCATCGCGGGCGGCGGCGGCCGGGCCGCCCCGGAGAGCGCCCGCCGGGGACGGCGGCGCCCGTCCCGCGGAAACCGCCCGGCTTGGCGGAAGGGTGGCGCGGTCTCGCGGCAGGAGCCCGGCCCGCAACCGCACCTCCTTGCTTCTTGGCCTCGGCGTTCGCTCTCGCCGCGGCCTTCTCCTGGCGAATGGCCGCAATCCGCACCGCCCTCGGAATCTCCAGTTGGCCAGCGGGTCGGGCCGCATAGTCGAAATCGGGCACCGTCACGCGCGGCAGGCGTTTGCCGATCATCTTCTCGATGTGTTGAAGGTCGGCCTCCTCCTCCGGCGCCACGAAGGTGAACGCGCTGCCGACCGCCTCGGCCCGCGCGGTCCGGCCGACGCGGTGCACGTAGTCCTCTGGCACCTTCGGGACGTCGAAGTTCACGACGTGGCCCAACGCCTCGACATCGATACCCCTCGCGGCGATATCGGTTGCGACGAGCACCTGGAACTTCCTTCCCTTGAATCCGCTGAGCGCCGCCGTGCGTTGCGCCTGCGACCTGTTGCCGTGGATCCGCTCGGCCTTGACACCGCGGCGGACCAGGAACTCGGCGACGCGGTTGGCGCGGTGCTTGGTGCGAGTGAAGACGAGAGCGTCCTGCACGTCGCCACGCTCGAGCAGGGCGACGAGTAGCGCGGCCTTCAGCGACTGTGGGACCGGATAGACCGCCTGAGCGATGCCAACGGCCGGTGTCGCCGGCCGGTCGAGATGGATGCGCACGGGATCCTGAAGAAGTTCGCGCGTCAGCTCCACGATAGGCGCGGGCAGCGTCGCGCTGAAGAACAAGGTCTGGCGCCGCGCGGGCAGGTGCCGGAGGATCCGTCGGATCTCGGGCAGGAATCCCATGTCGAGCATCCGGTCGGCCTCGTCGATGACCAGGTGCTCGAGGCTCCCCAGCTTGGCGTAGGGCGCCCGAAGATGATCGAGCAGGCGCCCGGGCGTGGCGATGATGACGTCCACGCCGCTCCGGAAGGCGTGCTCCTGCGGCCCCATCCCCACGCCGCCGATCACCGCCGCACCCGTGATCGGCGTATGGACCGCAAGATCGTTCAGGTGTTCGAGGATCTGGAGGGCGAGTTCGCGCGTGGGCGTCAACACAAGAGCGCGCGTCGCCCCGCGGGGGTGATCGATGAGGCGGTGCAGGATCGGCAGCAGGAACGCCGCGGTCTTGCCGCTCCCGGTCATCGCCGAGGCAAGGATGTCGCGCCCAACCATGGCCGGCGGAATCGCGGCGGACTGGACGGGTGTGGGTCGGGCGAAGCCAAGTTCCTTGAGGCCCTTCGAGAGACTCGGATGGAGCTTGAGCGTGGCAAATGGCATGTGTAGAGCATCTCACGCCCGGCGTTCCGATACTACATGAGGTTGACAACCTCGGCAGGGACGAACGAAGGGCGCAGAGTACGGCGCTTGAATGCAACCGCGCCAGCGGCGATACTGACCAAACCATGCAGAACCAGGTGAGACGGTGGGTGGTCCTCGCAGCACTGGTCGCTACCGCGACGTCGATCGGCATCGCGTACCTCCTGTCCGAAGAGGGGCTGCCACGGTAGATGCTCGCGGGCAGCGCCAGAGCGGCGCGGTGGCTTCGACAGGGCATCCCACGGTCTGCGGACGGAAATGAGATCCAGTGACTTTCCCCTGCCCGACAATCTGGCTTGAATCACTGCCGCTGGCGGGAGGGGGGACGCTGCCCGGACGCGTCCTTCCCGGGCCGATGGAAGGGATCACGGCCGGTGCATTCTGCGCCGTCATGAATGAGCTCAGGCTGGTGTCCGCCTGGGTGACGCCGTTCATCCGGGTGTCGGAAGGGATCCCGCGCCAGGCCCGCCTGCGCGATCGGTTGGCCGCGTTCTCTCCACTGCCCACCGTGGTGCAGGTCATGGGCACCGACATCCCGATGCTGGCCCAAACCGCGGCCCGCCTGGCGACGGAGCCCGGGGTGGTCGGGATCGACCTGAACTGTGCCTGTCCCAGCCGCATCGTCGTCTCCGGTGGCGCGGGCGGCGGACGGCTGCGGCATCCGCGTTGGATTCGCGACGCGCTGCTCGCCCTGCGCCGCGCCTGCCCGACCAAGGGAATCAGCGTCAAGATCCGGGTGGGCGTTGAGTCGGCAGAGGAGCTGCCCTGGATCTGTGGGGCGGTGCGGGAGGCCCAGCCGGATTTCGTCGTGCTGCACTACCGTACGGTGGAAGAGATGTACCGCGCGGCCCCGGACGGCCTGCGGCGACTGGCCCGGGCCCGGGAACTGCTGCCTGGCGTGACCTTGTTCGGCAGCGGGGATCTGTATACGGTGGCGGCGGCCGCGCGCATGTGGGCGGTCGCCGGGGTCGATGGTGTCACGCCGGCCCGTGGCCTGGTCGCCACCCCGTGGCTGTTGCGGGATATCGAAGCGGCCTGCCGCGGCGAGGACGTCCGTGTCCACACCGACGAGGAGAAGCGCGATTTCCTGCGCCGCCTGATCTCGCGGGCCGAGCGCGACGGCGCCTGGCGCAAGGGTTTGGTGCTCGAAGTCGCGCGACACCAGTTCGGCCGCGAACACCCGCTGTTCTGCCGGCTTGCCAGCGCCGATTCCGCCGCCGCGATGCTCGCCGGGCTGGCGTGAGTCGCGAAGGTCCTTGCTTCGGGACGGGATCTGGTGAACCTGGAGGTCCTCGAGCGTGACCGGCAGCGCTGACACAAGGAACGCTCGGCTTGCCGGAACGTTGCAAGCGAGGGCTCCCGCGCCCCCCGGCCTGATGGCAAGCAGGCTCCCGCCGATCACGAGAACCTGTTGATGTGATTGGGCTTGGAATGGCGGGGTCAGCTATACCCGCGCCATGAAAAGCCGCACCGAGTATGTCCGGCAGGAATGCGTGGCGGACATCCGCAGGCAGATTGCAGCCTACAAGCGCTTCAAGAATCTGACCGGGGAGTGGATCGACTTGAACATCGAGGCGTCGAAAGTGAACATGCAGATTGCCAAGAAGAAGGGATCGGAGTAGAAGTAGAAGAGAATCCCGTAAACCCAAGCGTCCTCGTGCCCCCCAGGACACATCGTCGCCTGTTTCAGAGACAGCTTCGCGTGTGAAGGGAGCAAATTGATGCGACATCCGGTACTGTTCGCGTGCGCGATGCTGGTCTGCCTCAGTTCTCTTACATGGGGGCAGACAGCCGGCACATCGAGCGGCGGTTCGTTGTGGGGTAAGGTGACCGACGAAAGCGGCGCCATCGTTCCGGGCGTCACGGTGACGGTGGGAGGACCGTCGTTGATGGGCGTGCAGACGACGGTCACCAACGAGCAGGGCATCTATCGCTTCCCGGCCCTGCCGCCCGGCGACTTCAAGGTCACCTTTACGCTTTCGGGCTTCAACACCCTGGTTCGCGAAGGCATTCATCTCACCCTCGCGTTCACGGCGAC
This sequence comes from Acidobacteriota bacterium, assembly GCA_017883185.1. Classification (GTDB taxonomy): domain Bacteria; phylum Acidobacteriota; class Vicinamibacteria; order Vicinamibacterales; family Fen-181; genus FEN-299. The sequence continues at coordinate 14,650 of JADGOB010000074.1, read as the reverse complement.
CGTGGACGTGCAGCTGAAGATCTCGACCGTCGCCGAGACCGTGCAGGTCGTCGGCGAATCGCCCGTGGTGGACGCCGTCAACACGCGCATCCAAACCTCGTACAGCAAGGAAGTGCTCGCCTCGATCCCGTCCGCGCGCGATATGTGGGCGGTCCTTGGCACGGCGCCGTCGGTCGAGATGGCGCGCATCGACGTCGGCGGGAGCACCGCGGGTACGCAGACGACCTACCGGGCGTACGGCGTCAACGGCCAGACCAAGCCGCTCATCGAGGGCATCATCGGGCTGGAAAGCAACAACTCGGTCGGCTTCTACTACGACTACGGGTCGTTCGACGAGGTCAGCGTGACCGCGGCGGGCCAGGGCGCGGACATGGCGAACCCCGGCATCCAGTCGATCTTCATCAGCAAGTCGGGGGGCAACACCTTTCACGGGGACTTCTACACCGACTACGAGAACAAGTCGCTGCAGGGACACGACATCTCCGGGGACCAGATCACGAAATGGAAGCTGAGCCCGGAGTCGAACCGCGTCTTCAAGAACCAGGATCTGAACTTCGGCGGCGGCGGCTACGCGATCAAGGACAAGCTGTGGTGGTACGGATCGTTCCGCCATCAGGACATCGAGTTCAACTACCCGCAGTTGCCGTCCACGGTTCCCTTCGTGACCACGATCACCGACTTTACCGGGAAGATCACCTACAACCTGCCGAAGAACAACCGGCTGGTCGGGTACGTGATGATGGGCATCAAGAAGCAGCCGTACCGGCTGGACAGCTTCCAGTTGGCCAACACCGACATCAACCCGAACACGAACTCCACCTGGAACCAGTGGAACCCGGGCTGGGTGTGGAAGGTGGAGTGGAACAAGACGTTCGGCAACGCGATGTTCATCGAGGCGCGTGTCGGCCAGTGGTTCGACGACTGGCACCAGACCAGCTACACGGACCAGCCGCGCGTGGAGGACATCTCCGCCAACACGGTGTGGGGCGGCAACCGCAACTGGACCGCACACCAGAACCGGCCGCAGACCACCGGCTCGATGAGCTACTACAAGGACGGCTGGCACGGCAGCCACAACTTCCGGCTCGGTTGGGAAATCCAGCTCGATGACCGGCGCGAGTTCTGGTACGACGCGTACCCGGGGAACAACGTCAGTATCCTGAGCAACGCCGTCCCGACCCAGGTCTACTTCCTTGCGTCCGGGCTCGACTCGGACAGCCGGTTGTACTGGGACAGCATCTACCTGACCGACACGTGGACGATGAACCACTTGTCAGTGAACGCCGGAGTCCGCTACGACTACTACAAGTCGGCGTATCCGGATCAGTCGCGGCCCGCGAGCACGCCCCTCGGCTACTCGACGACCGTGTTCCCGGCCATAGACGTGCAGGCCCAGGACCTCGTCGCGTGGAACTCGTTCGCGCCCCGGGTCGGGATCTCCTGGGACATGACGGGCAAGAGCAAGAACGTGCTGAAGGCGAGCTACGGCCGCTACTACTGGAACCCGACGCGCGACATCTCGAACGCGGTCAACCCGAACAACGTGCCGCAGTGGCGACGCTACGGGTGGACCGATCTCAACAAAAACGGTTACTGGGATCCGGGCGAAGAAGGATCGCTCCAGGCGACACGCGGCGGTGTGGCGAACCAGGTCCTGGACCCGACGGTCAAGGACCCGAGGACCGATCAGATCACGACGTCGTTTGAGCGCCAGCTCGGGGACAAGTTCGGGATGCACGTCGCCTACGTGATGAACCACACCTCGGACCGCTACCAGGCGCGCAACATCCTCACGCCCGCGAGCGCCTACACGATTCCCCTCACCATGCCCGACCCGGGTCCTGACGGCATCGTCGGCACCGCTGACGATGGTGCGGCCCTCCAGTTGCTGAACCTCAACCCGTCGCTGCTCGGCCAGACGCTCACCTCGACCGTCACGGTGCCGAACTACACCGAGACGGCGCACACGTTCGAGTTGGCCGCGAACCGCCGCTTCAGCAACCGCTGGTCACTGAACGCCAGCTACGCGATGACCTGGCGCAACAACTTCAACACGATTCCCTACAGCCCGAACGACGTCGCGCAGGGTGATATGGTGCGCATGACGTTCGCCAAAGTCACGATGTCGTACGAGCCGGGATGGGGCATCCGCGTGACGCCGGTCATGCGGTACCAGTCCGGGACGCCGTTCGGCCGGCAGGTGAACGTCAAGGTGAACTACGGCACCCAGACGGTCCAGCTGGAACCGACGGGCGCCGAGCGGATGGACAGCCCGTTGCTGTTCGACTGCCGCGCGGAGCGGAGGTTCACGATCTTCAAGGGCAAGCTCAGCGTCGTGATGGACGCGTTCAACATCACCAACTCGAACGCGGTGACGAGTTTGAACACGGTGAGCGGCCCGAACTTCCTGCAGCCGATCACGATCCTCAACCCGCGCGTCGTCCGCTTCGGCCTGAAGTTCAGCTTCTGACGATCGGAGGCTCGGGCCTTCGCCCGGGCACGTGGTCTCGAGAGGGGCAATCGGCTATTCATGCCGGTTGCCCCCCGTCGTCCGCTCGATCCACAATCCCCGGTGTTCGCGGCCGGGCGACGCTTCCTCGACCGTCACTCCGTCAACCGGCATTCGCTCACGTAGTCGGGGTCCGCCGTGTCCCTTCGCCGCCTGTTCCTTCTCGTTTACGGCATCTCCGGTGCGGCCGGCCTGCTGTACGAAGTCGCGTGGACGCGGCTGCTGACGCTCCAGATGGGGCACACGGTAGCTGCCGCGAGCACGGTGCTCGCCGCGTACATGGGCGGGATGGCGCTCGGCTCGTTCGTGGCCGGACGCATCGCGCCCTCGCTCTCCCGGAGGCGCGGGCTGATCGCCTACGCTGGGCTGGAAGCGCTGATCGGCGGCTGCGCGCTTCTGATGCCGCTCGTTCTTCTCGCGGCCCGTCCGCTGGTCGCCTCGGCCTACGCGGACGGTAACGGCGGCGCGGCGTTCGGGCTCGCCCGCCTCGTCGTCGGCCTCGTCTCGCTGATCCTGCCCACGGCGGCAATGGGCGCGACATTCCCGCTCGCCACGCGTTGGCAGGTCGAGGAAGCGAATCGGGCAGGCGGCGAGGCAGGCGCGCTCTACGCGGCGAACACAATCGGCGCGTGCGCCGGCGCCATCGTCGCAGGCTTCCTGCTCCTTCCCTCGCTCGGTGCGTGGAGGACGACGCTGATCGGGGCGCTGCTGAATGCGACCGTCGCCGCCATGGCGGTCGGCCTGGCCAACCGGGTGCGAGGGGAGGATCAACGCGTCCTCGGCGATCGCGCCGTCCTGCCCCCGGCCGGCCATCCTGAAGACACTCGCGGTGTCGCGCCGCTGCCCGGAGGGTCACGGCAGCCGGCGGGCGCGCGCGCCGCCGGGATGTCAGCCGGCGCTCGACCTGGAAACGCGCGACAGCGGGGCGTCGGCCGACCTCCCCAAGCGCGGACCACCATGCGTGGCGACCGCGCGGCCTCGAGACCCGTCGAGAGCGGCCAGTTGGGCCTTGCGGCCTTCGCGCTGACCCTCTCGGGTTTCGTCGCGCTCGTGTTCGAGGTCGCCTGGACGCGTATCCTCGCCCTGGCGATCGGCCCGACGAGCTACGCCTTCAGCCTGATGCTGGCGACCTTCATCGGCGGCCTGGCGTGCGGATCGACGGCAAGCGCCTGGCTGGTGGATCGCGTCAGGCGTCCGACGGTCTGGCTGGCCGGCACGTTGACGATAGCTGCGTCCATGGCGTTCGCCGCGCTCGCGCTGACGGGGGAAGTGCCGCTCGCGGTTGCTCGAGCCGCTGCCGACCCGCGGGCGGCGTTCGGGTCGATGATCGCGACGGAGTGGAAGCTGATGGCCGGTGTGTTGCTGCCGCTCAGCACCGCTCTCGGCGCCGCCATGCCGTTGGCGATTGCGGTAGGGCGCCGCTCGCTCGACACGATCCCGCGCGACGTGGCCTTCGTGTACACCATGAACACGCTTGGGGCCATCGGGGGGGCGCTTGGCGCAGGCTTCCTGCTGATTCCGCTCCTCGGGCTCCACGCCACGATCGTTGCCGCTGCCGGGCTGGCGCTCGCCGCCGCGGCGGTCGTGATCCTGCTTGGTGTCGGCGACAGGATGCCGAGGATCCTCGGCGCGACGGCCATCGTGGCGGTCGCGCTCGCCGCGCTGTCGCTGCCCGGGTGGGACCCCGCGCTGATGTCCAGCGGCGGGTACAAGTACGCGGCGTATCTCGGCGACGCGGACCTCGACTGGACGCTGCGCGCCGGCGACCTTCTCTACTACCGCGACGGCGCGGCTGGCACCGTGTCCGTCCGGCGGCTGGCCGGCACCGTGTCGCTGGCGATCGACGGCAAGGTCGACGCGTCGAATGGCGGCGACATGCTCACGCAGCAACTGCTCGCGCACCTGCCGCTGCTGGTGCACGGCGCGGCGCACGACGTGTGCGTGATCGGCCTCGGCAGCGGCGTCACCCTCGGCGCGGCGCTCGCCCATCCCATCCGGCGCGCGGACGTGATCGAACTCTCCCCCGATGTCGTCGCGGCGTCCGCGTTCTTCGAGCGCGAGAACCACCACGCGCTCGCCGATCCGCGCAGCCACCTGATCGTCGGCGACGGCCGCTCGCACCTGCTCTTCTCGTCGCGCCAGTACGACGTGATCATCTCCGAGCCGTCGAACCCGTGGATGTCCGGCATGGCGGCGCTCTTCACGCGCGAGTTCTTCACCGCGGCGCGCGCGCGGCTCCGCCCGGACGGCGTCCTCTGCCAGTGGACGCACACCTACGACATCAGCGAGGCGAGCCTGCGGTCGATCGTGGCGACCTTCACGTCGGTGTTTCCCCATGCGACCGCGTGGCTCGTGGGCGACGAGGACCTGCTGCTGATCGGGAGCGCCGAGCCCGTCGCGCCTCGGCTCGAACGCCTCCTGAGCGGGTTCGACCATCCCTCAGTCGCCGCGAGCCTGGCCGAGGTCGCCGCTTCCGCCCCATTCGATCTCCTCGCGCTCTGCCTGGGTGACGATGCGTTCCTCCGGGCGTACGGGAACGGCGCGCCCGTGCAGACGGACGACCGCCTCGAGCTCGAGTACTCCGCGCCCCGATCGATCTGGGGGCGGCCGACCGAGGAGAACGTGCGCGCGTTGCGGCAACTGGCGGCCAACGTGACTCCTCCCGGAGTGGTGGCCCGGGCGCGCGCCGGCGCGTCGGCCGTCAACTGGCGGACGCTCGCCGAGATGGAGCTTCGCGCCGAGGCGGCAGGAGCGGCCTACGAGGCGTTCGCGCGCGCCGCCGAACTCGATCCGGCGGACCTGGCCGCGCTCGATGGCCTGGGCCGGGCCGCCGGCCTGAACGGCCGCCAGGCGGAGGCCATCGCATTCGTCACGCGGTTGATCGAGCGACGGCCAGACGCAACCGCTCCCCGCCTCGAGCTGTCGCGGCTGCTGGCGAGCGGGGGGCGGGCGGAAGAGGCTGCGAGGATGGCGGCCGGGGCGATCGCCCGCGATCCGCGCAGCGCGGAGTCGCGGGAGCAGCTCGCGTCCGTCTACGCCGACGCCCAGGACTTGCCGCGGTTGCGGGCGGTCGTCGTGGACATGGAGCAGGAGTCGCCGGATCGGGCCGACACGTATTACTATGCTGCGACCGTCCGGTTCCTGGAGGGCAACATGCAGGCGGCGGCCGCTCTCGCGCGGCGTGCCGTGTCGCTCGATCGCCGCCACGCCCGCGCGTTCGCGCTCCTCGCGATCGCCAGCGCGAACCTGGGGCAATCGCGGGAGGCGCGCGAGGCGTTCAATCGCGGGATCGACGCCGATCCCCGCAACGCGACCATCTACGGGAACCTCGGCCTCTTCGAGCTTCGCTCCGGGGAGGCCCAGGCGGCCGGCCGCGCGTTCGCCGAAGCGCTCACGATCGATCCCCGGAACGATCAGGCGCTGGAAGGTCTGGCCGAGGTGCTCGATCGCGAGGCGAAGCCCGGGCGTGCGGCGCGGCTGCGCGCACGGCGCCGCTGACAGGGAGAGCTTGGAGCGTCGGAAACGGGAGTCGGGATGGCGGGCCATCCGCGAACCACCAGCATCGGTCACGCCTCGTGGCGTGCGGAACCAGGAGCATCCTTCGATGAGCAAGATGAACCGTCGCGATTTCGTGCGGACGGGGGCGGTGGCGGCCGTCGCGGCGGCCACGCCCCGCGCCGTATTCGGCCAGGCGCCGACGATGATGACGCCGAAGGGCGTCAAGCCGGTCGTGGTCGCCTCGGCGAACGGCAACCGGTACAAGAACGGCGGGACCCAGACGTGCGTCGAGAAGGCGTTCGAGATGATGACGAAGGGCAGCGACGTGCTCGACGCGCTCATCGCCGGCGTCAATCTGAACGAGCTCGACCCGACCGAGATGGGCGTCGGCTACGGCGCGCTGCCGAACGCCGAGGGGGTGCTGCAGCTCGATTCGAGCTGCATGCACGGCCCGAAGAAGCGGGCCGGCGGCGTGGCGGCGATCGAGGGCGTCAAGACGCCGTCGCTCGTCGCAAAGGCCGTGATGGATCTGACGGACCACCACCTGCTCGTGGGCAAGGGCGCCCAGGACTTCGCGCGCAAGCTCGGCTTCGAGATCCTCGACGATCTCAACACCGAGGCGTCGCGCAAGGCATGGCTCAAGTGGAAGCAGCAGACCGACCAGTTGCACTACTTGAAGCCGGAGGACCGCGAGATCGCCATCCAGAAGATCAGCCTGAACATCATGCGCGAGTTCGGGATCGACACCGAGCATTACTGGGGCACCATCAACTGCGACGGCGTCAACGCCAAGGGAGAGATCTGCGGTGTGACGACGACCAGCGGGCTGGCGTGGAAGATCCCGGGGCGCAGCGGCGACTCGCCGATCCTCGGCGCGGGCCTGTACGTGGACGGCGCGGTCGGCGCGGCAGGATCCACGGGGCGCGGCGAGGCGAACCTCTACAACCTCACGTCCTACCTGATCGTGGAGAACATGCGCCGCGGGATGCACCCGAAGGACGCCGGGATCGACGCGGCGAAGCGGATCGCGTCGAACACAATCGAGAAGCGGCTCCTCGACTCGCAGGGCCATCCGAACTTCGGCATCAACTTCTACATCGTGAACGCGAAGGGCGAACACGCCGGCGTGTCGATGCACCCGGCCAAGTATGCGGTATGCACGGAGAGCGGGGCGCAGACGCTCGACTGCGAGGCGGTGTTCCCCGAGCCGGCGCAGGCTTGAGGAAGGGGAAGCAGCGGGAGATCACCGCCCCATCCCGTACTTCTTCAGGATCTCCTTTACCTTCTCGATCGGGACGCGTAAACATGCTGTGGCAGATGGTCGAAGACTGGGCGGAGTGGCGAGGGAACGACCGGCATGAACTCAGACTTCAGAGATCTGTTTGCCGCGTTGAACGCCGCCGGCGCTAGGTACCTGGTGGACCTGGATATCCTCGAGAGTTACCGGCAGCGCTGACACAAGGAACGCACGGCTTGTCGGAACGTTGCAAGCGAGGGCTCCCGCCTGTTCGTCGGCGGTTTGCTGGGTAGCCCGTCGAGTTGGCGGGAGCTCTACGTCGAGGCGCGAACCTACCGGCGCCTGACTCACACCGCCAGGCACACACTCGCTCTCTGGGCCTACGGCGACATGGTCACCAGCGGCACGGCGCCGTATCTCGATCTTCCGGCGACGGGGGGTGATCCGCAGGGGCGTTCCGGTCGGGGATACGTCACCGGCCGATATCAGGGTTCCTACGGGCTCTACGTCGGGTTTCAGGAAGCGTTCTGACGGTCCAGGCGCACCCGTCTCCGCGCGCCCTCACCACGGCGTTCGGGGGAACACCAGCTTGGCATCCGCCAGCGCCGGTTCCGGTTCTGCCAGGCGTGTCACCATGAGGGCCAGAAGGGACGCGCCTTTGGCCGGTACCAGGGTGACGCCCAAGAGATCATCGTTCATGCGCACCTCGTACTTGCCCGGCTGGTGCACCGAGGTGCCAAGCCTGAAGGCGAACGACGCGTCGAAAGTCGCCGCGATTTGCGCGTACGCGGCCGATGCGCCCGCCGTGATCATCACGGCCAGCATCAAGGCCTCGAACGTCCGCGATCCAACACGATACGGTTGAGCGACGATAGGCGCGACTGGCGAGCGGCCGGGGCGAGCCGCGTCCCAACGATGGCTCGGATCGGCCGCGGGACCGCCAGCGAGCCGGATCGTCCGGGCCACACCTGCGATGCCCGGAACCCTCAATCGTCGATGTACAGAAGTGAACAGCGGCGAGCGAGGTGCAGGACTGAGTTGTGGTGACAGTGACCGGCTCGGCGTGCGTTCCAAGGGCGACGTTGACACCAGTCGAGGCCATTCGCTGCCGTAGCGCAGCCGCACTCACAAGAACGCGTGTTTCGGACAGCGTTACGTGTGCCCCAGCTTGGCGCACTGTTTGCATCGAGACGATATGAGCCTGCTTGAAAGGGTGGACAACACGTGCGCAGGAAAACACTCGTCACGTTGGTGTCTGGAGTTTTGCTGGTGGTCGCGACGACGTTCTGGGCATCGCCGGCCGCCGCTCAAGGGCGTCGCGGGCGGATCATCATCACGGGCGGTTACCGGTTCGGCCCGCTCGTCTACGATCCGTTCTGGGGCCCGTATCCGTGTTACAGCCCGTATCCGTGCTACGGCCCGTACGAGTACTACGGCGCCGCTCCCGCGGGGACACGGCCGTCCGGGGATGTGCGAGTGCTCGCGTCCCCCAAACAGGCGGAAGTCTACGTCGATGGCTTCTACGCCGGGGTGGTCGACAATTTCGACGGCGTGTTTCGCCGGCTTCACACCACGCCAGGCGGGCACGCCATCACCCTGCACCTCGACGGGTATCGCACGATCACACAGAACATCTATGTGACCCCGGATGCCACTTTCAAGCTGCGGATCGCGATGGACGAGCTGGGAGCTGGTGAAACCAGTGCCCCACCTCCGAAGCCGGCGCGCGGGCCGGTTCCGCTTGCGGCACCCCGCGTGTCGACCGGGAAGTAGGCGATGCTGGGACGGACCTCTCCTCTGGCCGCCGCAGTGATTCACCGTCTCTGCGGCGGCCTGTCTTGACCATGCACGCGTAACCCCTGGACGGGCGAGGCCGGTGTCGCGAAAGGCGTTCAGCCCTGTTGCGTGGAGCATATGAGCGAGCCGCCCAACCTGTTCTGGAGCGTTCCCGCCGGCGATGTGCTCCGGCAACTCGACACCACCTCGCAGGGTCTGGCGAGTGCCGACGCTACGCAGCGTCTCGATCGTGTCGGACCGAATGTCCTCCAGGCGAAGAGGCGAGCTGGCGAGTTCACCCTCTTGCTCGGCCAGTTCAAGAGCCCGCTCATCCTGATCCTCCTCTTCGCGGCCGGACTGTCGTTCTTCCTGCACGACTCCGCGGACGCCCTGATCATCCTCGCCATCGTCCTGGCCAGCGGCGTGCTCGGGTTCTGGCAGGAGCGCGGCGCCGCCCACGCCGTCGACGCGTTGCTCACCGTCGTGCAAACGAAAGCGACGGTGCTGCGGGATGGCGCACAGAGAGAGATTCCGGTCGCGGAGGTCGTGCCGGGCGACATCGTCGTCTTGTCCGCCGGCAAGAGCGTTCCCGGAGACTCCCTGGTTCTCGAGTCGAAGGACCTCTTCCTCGATGAAGCGACGCTGACGGGCGAGACCTATCCGGTCGCAAAGAGCGCGGAGACGACTGCTCCCGACGCGCCGCTCGGGCAGCGAACCAACGCCCTCTTCATGGGCACGCACGTGGTCAGCGGCAGTGCCGTGGCCGCGGTGGTCCGTACCGGGACGGCGACCGAGTTCGGCAAGGTGGCCGAACGACTGCGGCTCCGCTCGCCGGAAACGGAGTTCGAACGCGGCGTCCGTCGCTTCGGGTACCTCCTCATGGAGGTCACGCTGGTGCTCGTGATCGTCATCTTCGCGATCAACGTCTACTTCCACCGCCCCGTCCTCGAGGCGTTCATCTTCTCGCTGGCCGTGGCGGTCGGCCTGACGCCACAGCTGCTGCCCGCGATCATCAGCATCAACCTCGCCCATGGCGCCAAGCGGATGGCGCTCGGCAAAGTGATCGTCCGGCGCCTCTCGTCGATCGAAAACTTCGGCAGCATGAACGTGCTCTGTTGCGACAAGACTGGCACGCTGACCGAGGGCGTGGTGCGCGTCCATTCGGCGCTGAACGTGGAGGGCCAGGAGAGCGAGGAGGTGCTCCGCTACGCGTACCTCAACGCCGTCTTCGAAACCGGCCTGGTCAACCCGATTGACGAGGCGATCCGCAGCCACCGCCGCTTCGACCTCACCACGTGCCGGAAGCTGGACGAAGTGCCGTACGACTTCATCCGCAAGCGCCTGAGCGTCCTGGTTGCCGACCAGGACCGGCACGTGATGGTCACCAAGGGAGCGCTGGCGGAAGTGCTTGCGGTCTGCTCCACGGCGAGGACGGCCGATGGCGCTGACGTGCAGATCGGCGCGGTCCGCGACCAGATTGACACGCGCTATTGCGACCTGTCCGGCCAGGGGTTTCGCACGCTGGGCATCGCCTGGCGCGATGTCGGCCCGGCCTCACAGGTCACCAGAGACCAGGAGGCGGACATGGTGTTCGCTGGCCTGCTGGTCCTCTTCGATCCTCCCAAGGCCGGGATCGTCGGCACGATCAGCGACCTGAAACGACTCGGCGTCGGCGTGAAGATGATCACGGGCGACAACCGGCTGGTGGCGGCCCATACCAGCGCGCAGGTCGGGCTCTCGAATTCCGAGCTTCTCAGCGGCGCGGATCTCCGGCACATGAGCGACGATGCCCTCATGAGACGGGTCAACGACGTGGACGTCTTTGCCGAGATCGAGCCCAACCAGAAAGAGCGGATCATCCTCGCGTTGATGAAGGCCGGCAATGTCGTGGGCTACATGGGCGACGGCATCAACGACGCGTCGGCTCTCCATGCGGCAGACGTGGGGATTTCCGTCGAGAGTGCCGTGGACGTGGCCAAAGAGGCGGCGGACATCGTGCTCCTCGAGCGAGACCTGGGCGTCCTGGTGCAGGGCGTGCAGGAAGGACGACAGACGTTTGCCAACACGCTGAAATACGTGTTCATGGCCACCAGCGCGAACTTCGGGAACATGTTCAGCATGGCGGGCGTGTCCCTGTTCCTGCCCTTCCTGCCCCTCCTGCCCAAGCAGATCCTGCTCACGAACCTGATGACCGACTTCCCGGAGATGACGATCGCCTCCGACACCGTGGATGCGGAGATGGTGGAGCAGCCCCGGCGCTGGGACACCCGGTTCATCCGCAACTTCATGTTGACGTTCGGCCTGGTCAGCTCGCTGTTCGACTACGCGACCTTCGGTGTGTTGCACCTGCTGGGGTCTACCCCGGAACAGTTCAGGACGGGCTGGTTCCTGGAATCCGTGGTGTCGGCGTCCCTGATCGTGCTTGTGGTCCGGACGCGGAGGCCGTTCTTCATGAGCAGGCCAAGCCGTCCGCTGGCGGTGGCGACCTTGCTGATCGTCGGGGCGACGATTGCCCTTCCCTACACGCCGATAGGTGCGGTGTTTGGCTTCACCCCGGTGGGCGTCTGGTACCTCGGGGCGATCGGAGCGGTGGTGGGCTGCTACATCGTGACGGCCGAGTTGACGAAACGGGTGTTCTACAGTCTGTGAAGCGAGCCACGCACTGGCACGGGGGCCAGCATCACCGTCCTCTAACTCCGCGATGTCCACCACGGTGATCACCGTGGCTCCTCCTTGATGAAGGAACAGCAGGCGAAGCTGGACCAGTTGGGCGGCGAGAAGCTCGAGATCGCCTTCGGCAGCCAGATCCGCAGCTACGTGCTGCACCCCTACCAGGTGGTGAAGGACCACCGGATCAGGGAGGAGGTGGACGACATCGAGCCGTTCGTCCGCGCCTACCTGAAGCAGAAGGTGGCTGGCACGCTGGGCCAGCATTGGTCGGCCGATGCCGACTGACGGGCCGTCGTTCGACTGACGGCCCGTGCATCGACTCTCCCGGCCTCAGCGCCGGCCGTAGAACCCTGCGAGACACTGGTCCAGGACCCACGACGCGCGCGCGCCACTTCGGCCGGTCGACTCGCAGCGTCCGCGGCCGAGCAGTTCGTTCACGACCGTTTGAATCAGCGGCTGATGGACGTGGGGCGGATTGTTGAAGGGCATGACCTCGTCGTGCCCGTCTTTCCGCACGACCAGCGGACCGTTCGCGAACACGGGCATGTGCAGTTCTCCGCCCGTGCCGGTCACCACGATCCCGTCGGCATTGCGGTCGGCGTTGAAGTTCCACACGCCTGTGCCCGCAGGGCCCGACTCGAACAGGAAGGACGCGGCCGTCACATCTTCGGCACGGTAGCTCCCGCCGGTGTTGGTGGCAAAGCCGGCCACCGCGGCGACCGGCCCGAGCAGGAAGTCGAGCAGGTCGACGCCGTGAGACGCCAGATCGAGGAAGAGCCCCGCGCCCGCGACGGCCGGATCGACTCGCCACGTGTTCGCCGCCGCGCCCCGCAGCAAGCGATCGTACTGATGGATGTGCACCGAGGTTGGCGTGCCGATCGCGCCCTCATGGAGCAACTGGCGGGCACGGAGGAAGCGTGGCAACGCCCGGCGGTAGTAAGCCACGAAGAGCGGGACGCCCCGCGATTCGAACGCCTCCACCATCCGGAGACACTCTGCATGATCGAGGGCCATTGGTTTCTCGACCAGGCACGGCTTCCCCGCAGCCGCCACCATCAGCGCGAGGCCGCAGTGCGACGACGGGGGGGTGGCGACGTAGACGGCATCGACGGCCGGGTCGGCAACCAGCGCCGTCGCGTCGTCATAGTGGCTCGGCACGCCGTGGCGCCGCGCGTAGTCGGCGGCCTTCGCGGCGTCGCGGCGCATCACCGCCGCGAGCGAGGAGCCGTCGGCCTTTTGGAGGGCCGGCCCGCTCTTCACCTCCGCCACGTCGCCGCAGCCGATCATCCCCCAGCGAATCGCCTCCATCGCGCACCTCCATCCGGTCGCGCCCTGTTGGTGGCGGTCGCCGCACACCAGGGCATCCACGCTTCGCGCCGGCGCCAGGCCGGCCGCCCGTGATGATCGCACGGCAGACGAGGCTGGGTCGAGTCGGGTGTCCGGCCCCGAGCCGGGGCCGCCGCCTCTCCGGTTGCGAGACCGCGCCGAGGGCGACGCAACCGCTCCGGCTACGTGGGACGGTGACCGAGATCGTCGCCTGTGCCCGAGCGGCGCGACACCTCCGGCTGGATGGTCCGTGCCATGAGTTCCCAGGCGTCGAGCAGCCGCAGGCCGAACGGCGTGGGCCGGTAGATCCGTCGGGGCAGGACGAGGTCGTCGTCAGCCGACGGGTCGGGCTCCGACTCGACGTAACCTCTCTCCTCCATGCGACCGAGCGTCACGTAGACGGTGCCGGGCTCGAGGCGGCCGCGGGACGAGGAGACGAGCTGCAGCCATCTGGTCAGGTCTTGTGGGGTGGCCCCGGCCTTTTCCGGCGCAATCTTTCAAGAATCTTTCAAGCGGGATCAGGACTCCTGACGCAAGTGAATCAGGACCCGGTCCCGCCTGTGCTCAGCGACGACGAGAAACGCCGCGGACAGCCCCTCAGCTGTCAACTGCGGGTACCGCCCGAGGATGTCGGCCTGGGTCGCTCCGCTGGCCGCGAGTTCCAGAAGGAACTCCACGCTCAGCCGCGTGCCCCGGACGCACGGCTTCCCGCCGAGGATTTCGACGTTCGTTACGATCCATCCGTCGCTCACGGCTGCACCTCGTTCCACTCTGGGTGTGATGCCACAAACGCTCGGCTTCAGCCGCGCCGCCGTATCTTCGCCCAGGGGCGGCGTCGGCTGCACGCGCTCGTTATGCGACACGCAGGGGCTTGATTCGTGACATGTCATTGCCAATGGCCTCCGCCGCATCCCAGAGATCGACCGCTCGCTGCGCGTTCAACCAGAACTCCGCAGAATTGCCGAAGAGGCAAGAGAGGCGGAGCGCCATCTCTGGACTGACCGCCCGCCGACCACGCAGCAGCTCGTTGATCGACTGGCGAGACACGCCCACGGACTCCGCGAGGCCAACAACGGTCAATCCGTAGTCCGGCATGAAATCCTCGCGCAGCATCTCGCCAGGATGAGTTGGCCGACGCTTCATCTGTCGCGTGTTAGGTACGCTCAACGTTCCACCTCACATTTAGTGATAGTCGCAGACCTCAACGTCATACGCGTCGCCATCGACAAAGCGAAAGCAGATGCGCCATTGGGCGTTTATCGCGATCGCGTGTTGGCCCCGACGGTCATCCTTGAGCGCATGGAGGCGATTGCCAGGCGGCACCTTCAGGTCGTCCAAGTTCGTCGCCAAGTCGACGTATTCCAGTTTGCGAGCAGCTCTCCCGGCGACGTCGGGCGGAAAGCGCTTCGCTGCCCCGGTCGTGAACAGATCCCGGGTGCGCCTGTCCGCGAACGTCTTGATCATCGGTCAATAGTAGCGTGTCACGTGACGCGTGTCAACATGCTGACCTGATGGTGCCTGGAATTGTTCGCATAACCATCAGGCCTCACCCGCCGGCGCTCACCATGGCACCAACGCCGGTCGGGTGCAGGCTGTGTTGGGCAGAGCGATCGGGATTCCTTCCGAGGCTACGC
>JADGOB010000209.1 GCA_017883185.1 Acidobacteriota bacterium | reverse complement strand
GGCTTTCGGTCCGAGCTCAGCGACGAGCGCGGTCAAGGTTTCCGGCCCGCGTGAGTTGCTGATGACGACGTCGTAGCCGTGCGCGACCGCCAGTCGAGCGAGCTGGCTTCCGATCTTCCCGGCGCCAATGAGTCCAATAGTAGCCATGACAAGAACTATACCCCTCTGCCGCAACCGGCCGCGAGAAACGCAGTGGTGCTTGGCAGAAGGCGAGCTCTTCACCGGCCCATCAGGTTGCCCCATCGCGTTTCTCCCGCCGAGGGCATGAGGCCACAACTGACCACTGGAAAGAAGCCTGAAACTCTGCGCACGAAACCGTCCGACGCCACCCGAAACCGCCCAAGTCACTCCTTGTGGCGCTGGACCACGTTATCGGGGTTCAAATCCCTGCCTCCCAGCAGTGTTCGCTCCCTTTCGGGGAGCTTCGGTTAGACAGGCGACCCGCCTTCGGTTCCTCGCACAACTGGCACTCGTAAGCACAGCCGACAGGTCGCGGTGGAGAACTACTCCCCAGCCGGAGGGTCCTTCGGCGGTCCAGCCACCTCATCCCAGTCCGTCCACGCGACGCCCGTCACCTCGAGGTAGCGGTCGACCGCCTGTCCGAGCGTGGGGAAGAAGCTCTCCGTCCCGATCTGGCCGAACAGCCCGTAGCGCTTGAGCCGGTCCTTCACGGGGCCCTTCATCTCCGCGAAGCACAGGTCGATGCCTTCCCGCCGTAAGTCCTCGTCCAGGTCGAGGAGCACGTCCGCAGCGGTGAGGTCCACGTCGGTCACGGGCTCAGCGGCTACCACAACCCACCGCGTTCTCGTCGGGGCGCCGGCGATGGCGGCGCGCACGTGGTCGTGAAAGACCTCTGCGTTGGCGAAGAAGAGCTGCGCGTCCCAGCGGAAGAGCACGAGGCCCGGGATGCGCCTGGCCTCGGGATGCCGAGAGATGTCGTGGTAGCCCTTGAGGCCGTCGACCCGCCCGAGCACGGCATCGTAGGGGTGCCACGCGCGCCAAACGAGAGCCGTGAGCGCCAGACCCACGGAGATGAAGATGCCCTGCACGACTCCGACCAGCGCCACGCCCAGGAAACACACCATCGAGAGCGCGAACTCCCCGGGCCGTAGCCGGTAGAGGCGCCGGACGCCAGCCACCTCCACGAGGGAGAGGCACGCGGCGATGACCACGGCTGCCAGCGCCGCGTGCGGCAGGTTCGCCAGGAGCGCTGGTGCGTAGACCAGGAGGAGCCCGACCGACACCGCGCCGACCACGCCCGCGAGCTGCGTGCGGGCTCCCGCCGTCTCCGCCACGGGCGTCCTCGACGCGCTGCTGCTCACGGAGAACCCCTGGAAAAATCCCGAGGCGATGTTGGCGGCGCCCAGGGCCACGAGCTCCTGGTTGGGGTCCGCTTCGTACTGGCCGCGCAGGGCGAAGGTCCGCGAGAGCACGCTCATGTCGGCGAAGGAGACCAGCGCCACAGCCACGGCGCCCGCGAAGAGCGCCCTGATGTCGCTCGCGGAGACCGCTGGCAGCCCGATGGTGGGCAGGCCCTTCGGCATGGGGCCCACCACCGAGAGCCCGGTCTGAGCGGAGAGGTCGAAGAGGCCCGCCGCGAGCGTGGCCGAGACCACGGCGACCAGCACCGCCGGCACCCGCGGCAGCCACCGCCTGAAAACGAGGATCAGCAGCAGACATCCGAATCCCACGAGGCAGGCCATGCGGTTCGCCCGGCCGTCGGCGATACCCGAGACGAGGCCCCGCGCTTCCGCCAGCAGGGTGTGCGCGCTGACGTTGAACCCGAACACCTTGGGCAACTGGCCGGTCAGCACCGTGAGCGCGATCCCGTTGAGATAGCCGTAGCGGATGGGCTTCGAGAGCAGGTCGGTGACGAATCCGAGCCTCGCGATGCCGGCCCCCACGCAAAGGACGCCCGAGAGAACGGCGAGCGCGCTCGCCAGTCCGGTCGCCCTCACGGCGTCCCCGGCGGCGAGCGGAAACACGGTGGCGGCTATGAGGCCCGCGAGGGCGGAGTCCGGGCCCAGAACCAGGATGCGGCTCGGTCCGAACAGGGCGTAGGCAAGAAGCGGGACGATGGTGGCATAGAGACCGTTGATCGCGGGCAGGCCCGCAGCTTCCGCATACCCCATGCCCACGGGGACGAGGATCGAAGTCAGCACGAGGCCCGCCCCGATGTCCCTGGCAATCCACGACCGCCGGTAGGCCCCGAGCATCGAGAGCCCGGGAACCCAACGCCGCAGGCCCGTCGGCCTCGCCTCCCGAGCAAAGGGGTTCACCGAAGGATCGGTCGCCATGTGTGCTCCCAGCCGGCGAGGTCGTTTCAGAGGGCGCCGGAGCGAGACCACCGCCTGCCGGATGCTAGCACGGGGCAGGCACCTCGCAAACCCAGTCGGCCAGGGCGTCTCAACCGGGCACGCGTGATCGGGACTCACTTCTCTTGGTGCAACCGGTGTTGCATGTACACACCGCCATCGGTCAGTGTCGCTCGCTCGGTCAGGAGGCGGGACGCCGGCCCTTGCGGCAGGACACTCGACCTAGTGGGTTTCGCGCGTGGTCACGTCTCGAATGTCGCGGAGGGTCCGTCGCATATCCTCCGCGACCTTCATGTTTTCGAGTGTCGATGCCAGCGTTTCCGCGGTTGCGTGTACAGCCTCGATCGTCGCGTGACGGGCCTCCTCGGCTGCGGCCCTTGCCGCCTCCCCGGCGACCCGCGCCGTCTCCCCGGCTTCCCGCAACTGCTCGCGCTCCTGCCGGACCAGTTCGAGCGCCTCGCGATGCTGATCGCGGACCACCCGAGCTTCCTCGGCCAATCGCCTGAACTCCTCCGCCTCATTCCTGGCGGACTCGGCAGAGAGGAGATGCGATTCGGTCACCCCTCGGCCCTGCGCTGCAGCCGTACCGCCGTTCATAGCCGGATCCACTGACATGCTGGCTCCCTTCGCTCAAGACCCTGCAGGGCCGTCGTCGATCGACGGGTCGACTTGCGCCATCCTGCGATGTCCAGCGTACCCGGCGCGCCTGTCCGAGCGCTGTGCACACCTGGACATCGATGCGTCCAGCTCGGGCACAGGCGGACGACGGTCGAACGCCGCCGCCGGTGTCAGCGGGGCGCCCGGACATCCGTTGCAGGCTGGCTCGTCATGACCAGGCGGCTGACATCGAAGTGATTGGCGCGAGCCGCTGAGAGGGCCGCGGCATAACGGCCGGTATCCAACGCAGGTGTCCTGGCCAGTATCCAGAGATAGGCTCGACTGGGCGATCCGACCACGGCCCATGAGTAGTCGTCAGCCAGCCCGACGATCCAGTAGTCGCCCCAGACAAACGGAAGGAATGACAGGAAGGCGGGGGCGAAGCGCACCTTCAACTTCGCGGACGTGCCAGCGTCCACGATGCGCGCGATTCCCTGCGCCTTGGTGATCCTGCCGTCCGCGGTCCGGCATCGATTGACGACGTCGACGCGCCCGTCCGATCGTTTCGAGTAGGTCGCGCGCACGTCACCGACGCACGCACGCTGGAAGTTGTTGGGAAATCGAGACACCTCGAACCACTCGCCGACATAGCGGTCGAGATCCACCGCATCCACGGTTCGCACCGGTCCGGGGTGTTGAGGACCGCCAGGCATCATCGTCAGAATCGTGGCCAGTAGCGCGATCACAGCACGTCTCTCCTCCGGTCCACGCGTCGCTGATCACGGTCGATGAGGGTTGACAACAAGCGACGGAGGGGCCGGACGATCGTCTCCACGATTGGACGCGAGGGGAACGGCGACGACTTCGGCGGCGTGTTCGCCCCCCAGAGCCCCGAAGAGGCGAGGGCGATCACCGACACGTCGGATGTTTGCAGTCACAACGCAGCTCGCTCATGCCCGCTGCCTCTCTACAATGTTCGCTGCAGTAGTCGCCGAACGGTCTGGCGTTCGGGACAGGACACTTGCACGCCGGATGAGCGCATTTACTGGGATCGGTCATCGGACGCCCCCGAACTTGTCAGCGGCAACCCGCGCGACTATCGGCGAGCGACAACCATGGATGTCTTCGATCTTCGCCTCCGTCTCGTCGAGGATTACGGCCGCTACATTCGCAGTTTCATCAAGATCGCTGATCCGCGCATCCAGCAGAAGGTCGACGGCGCACTGGACGACGGCGCCCTCTGGCCGGAGCCGCTGCTGCAGCTGAACCCGACGTTCCTGCCGGGGGGCACGATCGACGACCTCGTGGCTGACGGCGCGCTCCATTCGGAGTGCGCGAAGATCTTCCGCGTCGACAAGTCCGAGGCGGACCTTCGCGGCAAGCCGCTCTTGCTCCACACGCACCAGACCCAGGCGATTCGGAAGGCGAAAGAAGGGAAGTCCTACGTCCTCACCAGCGGCACCGGCTCCGGCAAGAGCCTGGCCTACATCGTGCCGATCGTCGATCACGTGCTCCGCAACGGTTCCGGCCGTGGCATCCAGGCGATTGTCGTCTACCCGATGAACGCGCTGGCCAACAGCCAGGCCGAAGAGCTGGCGAAGTTCCTCGAGCGAGGCTATGCGCCGGGCCTGTCCCCTGTTCGCTTCGCGCGCTATACGGGGCAGGAGAAGGGGCCGAAGCGCGAAGAGATCCGCAGCAACCCGCCTGACGTTCTGCTCACTAACTACATGATGCTCGAATTATTCCTGACACGGCGGGAGGATCGGGCACTCGTGAAAGCGGCGCAGGGGCTGCGCTTTCTGGTCTTCGACGAGTTGCACACGTATCGGGGCCGTCAGGGCGCGGATATAGCTCTGCTCATCCGTCGGTGCCGGCAGGCACTCGGCGGGCACGACATCATCTGCGTCGGGACCTCCGCCACGATGGCGAGTGAAGGAACGTCGGAGGATCAGAAGCGCGACGTCGCTGGGGTCGCCACTCTTCTGTTCGGCGCCCGGTTCGAGCCGGATCAGGTCATCGGCGAAACACTCGAACGCGCGACGCCGGAGATCGACTGTGAACAGCCGGATGTCCTCGTCCAACTGGCGGATGCCGTTGCTTCCGACGCCCCACCGCCGAGCGACTACGAATCGTTCCGTACCCATCCGCTCGCAAGCTGGATTGAATCCACATTCGGCGTCGAGACGGAACCGGGCACAAGTCGTCTGACACGGCGTCGGCCTCGGACTCTGCGGGGGGAGGAAAGCGCCGTTTCCGAGCTGGCGCGGCTCACAGGCGCGCAACCGGATGCCTGCTGCCAGGTGCTGCAGGAGTTCCTGAAGGAGGGCTCCGAGCTGCGTCGAAGCGAGTCGAGCCGATTCCCGATCTTCGCCTTTCGGCTTCACCAGTTCTTCACGCGCGCCGACACCGTCTGGTCAACCGTCGAGCCCGAGGATGTGCGCCATTTGGAGATGGCCAAGTTGGGCTCGAAGCCGGGAGAGCCCGACACGCCGTTGACGGTCCGTCGGCCGAGTGGGACCAATCCAGCGGACGTTGTGTAGTTCGCGTGTGGTGAAGGAGAACCGGCACTGCCCTGAAGCGTGCGGGCTGACCTTCGCGCGTGCGGCTGTCTGTCGAACCGCAAGGTAGATGTCGTCGCCACGTCGTCCCTGGTACGTGCTCTCGTTGGTCCAGACGTTCCAGACCGACGAGTGTCGTCCGTCGTCGGCTTGGACTCCGAATCGGACGAGGACGCTGGGACGGGACATCGGGCGGCATCCTAACATGAAGGCGGCTGGCGGCTGACGGGGACGGTTCCGGGGGCATGCCGGCCGTGGGCGTCACCAGATAACGAGGACCTGGCGAGCAGAGGCCCGACGGCTACAGGCTCCATATCGGGTTTGGTTGTCGTTTCCGCCAAGGCATGGCATCATCTCGGCTCGTCGCTGCCGCTTGTCACCACGGGGGCGCGATGTTCCGCAAACAGCCCGCTCCGAACTGGCTTTGGGAAAAAGTGCCAGACCTCTTCGCCGCTGTCGCTGTGCCTGGCGGGCGGGGCGGCGGAGCGGCTCTTCCGAACGCCGCCCGCAATGTCTGATAGGGCAGAGCTATCAGACGCCTGGGGCGACGCTCGGAAGAGCCGCCCCGCCCGGGCACAGAAAGTGAGGTCGAGGCTGCTTCCGATTTCATCACGTAGCATTTCCGGTGAAGAGCGACCAGATCAAAAGTCCCCCTGCTAAGGACATGAGAACCACAGCGAGACACCCAAGGGTATTGGATAGCCATCCGTTAGCATTCTTTCCAACGATCTTGCGGTTGTTGCAGATGAGCAGCAACACAACAATCATCGGAGGTGCGACCAAACCGTTGAGAACGGCGGAATAGAGAAGGGCCTTAACCGGGCTGATCACCTGAACAAAGTTGAGCAGGTAACCCACGACGATAACCAAGGCTATCGTGGCGTAGAAGCCCTTTGCGCGACTGAATCGACGGTAGAGACCGTTCCGCCATCCTGCGGTTTCTGCAACT
>JADGOB010000208.1 GCA_017883185.1 Acidobacteriota bacterium | reverse complement strand
CCAGTACCGGGTGGAACGCATCGAGGAAGGCGGCCTGCGCGACGGCGCGGTGCTGACGATGTTCCGCCGGCGACCGGTGATGCCGGGACGGTAGGAGGCTTGGCGGCACAATTCCTTAATCCTGCAATCGGCAGTCGCGAGAGGGCCGACCGCGTGACGAAGCACCTGCTGCGCAGCGTCAACTATTATTGCCGCTCCTGAAACCTGTCCAGATCCGACCACCGGTCCCCCGCCTCCGCCGACCAGGCCAGCGCGCCGGCGTAGCCCGCATGGCGTGCGGTGTCGAGAATCTCGTCCACTGTGCGGTTGGACCCCGTCGTCGGATACTCCCCGAGCCAGAGCGGACGATCGAGCCCCTCGGCGATCGGCGCGTCGAGCGGCGCGCGCCGATCGCGCCGGTCGTACCAGTGGACCTGGTAGATGTCGAGACCGAGTCCCTTCACCAGCTTCAGCCCTCGCCACGATGCGAGGCCGACCGTGGCGAGGTGGCGAGTCTGCTGGTGCACGCGGGACGCGCACTCGCCGATGAACTCGCGCATCGCCGATGACCGCATGCCGGCAATCGGGTTCACGGTGCCGTAGCCGGGCGTCACCCACTCAGGCTCGTTGACGATGTCCCACGCGATAATCGCGGGTTCCTGGCCGCAACGGGAGAGGATCGGGCCGACGACACGCTCGAGCAGCGCGTCGCGGCGTGCCGTCGACGAGGTCGCGTGCCGATGGCCGCCGCACCGCGCCCCTTCGATCCACCGGCGGCGTCGCCACCACCTGAAATCGAACAGCGTGAACACGAGTGAGAGGCGATGCCGTCCGGCCTCCTCGACACCAGCTTCGAGGTCGCGCCAGAAACACTCGTCGAGGCCGGCCACACTCCCGTCGTCGGCAAAGCGCACGCCGGCGCGACCGTCGCAGAGCATGAACCACCGCACGACGGTCAGACCGCGGTCAGCGAGCCGGCCAAAGACCTCGGCGAGTCGCTCCCGCCGCTCGGGCCGAGCCACTCCCCCGTCCGGCTGCCACGGATTCGCGCCAAAGTCGCAGCCGTACTGCAGCCACGGCAGGTTCACGCCGACGAAGAATTGCGGATCAGGATTCATCACGCGCGGATCGCGCAGGCAAAACCACTTCTGGCGTGTTTCCAGAGGTCAACGTCAGCTGTCAGAGGGAGTCGCGCCGAGCCTGCCAGACCGCGCGCCCGACGAAGAACGGCCCCAGCCGGTCGAGGTAGAGCGATGTCTGCTGCGTCTTCCGCATCGCCTGGACCACGGCCGAGAGCGGGTGCAGGTCCTTGCCGATGAGTCCCACGACGAAGTCGTTGTCGCGTGCATCCAGGCCGTGGCACGCCAGCCGGATGTCGTGAGCCAGGTCGGCGGCGCCGAACGACATCCCGATCGCGCCATGCTCGGCAAGGATCACGCGTTGTTCCTCCGGCGGCAACTGGGCGAAGCGGCCGTTGCGACGCAGCGGGTACCAGACGGCCCAGGGCCACGCTGGGTTGAGCACGGTCCGCGTCGGCCGGTGGAAGAGGACTTCGTCCAGGTCTGGCTCGTAGCCCAAGGCGTAGGTGCGCCCGAACATCGTGTACTCGGGCTTCTGTGCGAGCGCGGCAAACGGCCCAGAGCTCAGCGCGGGACGCAGCACGTCCAGGAAGAACGACGGGATCCGACTGAGCGCCAGCACCGCCACGCCGCGCGGATCGTTCAGGTCCTCATAGACGACGCCGGTGACATCGGCGTCTGCCAGGTGCGGGCCAACCGCCTTCGGGTCGGTGCAGCCGCCGAACGCGAACAACTGCATGAACAGGCGCTCGTCCGACCGCTGCGGCTGCCCACCCTTGAGGCCGCCCTTCTCGCTGAGGTCAGGTGCATCGGGCCCGCGCCGCACGGGACGATTGGAAGCCGCGGCACCGTCAACCGTCGGCTGCCCGCTGACCGCTGCCGGCTGCCCACTGGCTGCTGCCTGCGGCTCGCTGTCGGCCGAGTACTGTCCGCTGCTCGCTGCCGGCTGCCGGCTGCCCGCTACCGGCTGCCCGCTATCGGCCGCGCGACCGGGGGCGTCGCCCATGTCGCTACTTCTGACCTTCGGCTTCGCCGTCGATGGGCAGGTCGGCCAGGCCGCCCCACGTCTCGGGGTCCTGCACCAGCAGCGTCTGGAAGTAGAGTTCCACGTCGTCTTTCGGATAGGCGGCGCGCAGCGTGGCCGCGGCCTCCTTCAGGCGATCGGCCTCCGGGGCCTTGAGTTCCTCGGCCTTCAGCACGCCGTTGTCGTGCGAGATGCCGAGCGCATCCAGGAAGACCGAGAGCATCGGCCGCTGATGCGCAAGGTGATACGCCACCAGCGCGCGTCCGGCCACCGAATCCGACAGCGCGGGCAGGGAGGCCAGATACCGCACCTTCTTGTCGAGCGGCAGCATTCGCACCGTCTTCGGCCTGAAGCGGAAGTGCGTGGCCATCGCCAGCAGCGCCTCGGCCTGCTGCTCCACCGACTCCTCCTCGTCGTTCCAGAAGGCGGCTGACGCTTCAGCGCGTCGTTCCTGAGAGATGCGCTTCCACAGCTTGCCCGGCCCAGCCGGGATGTCTTTGCGACCTGTCACGGGCGACTGAAACGGATAGGCCATGTCGACTCCAGGAGTGATACAGGAAAGTCAGATCGTAACACAGGCGACATGCTATCTTCTGGTTAATGCCCCTCACAGAATACGTCTCCTCCGTGCGGGAGACGCGGATCGACTGGCTGCGGACCACTATGACACGCACAGTGCTCCGCCGGATCCTGTCCTTCTTCGCGCTCTCGTGCACGGTGCTGCTCGCGGTGCTCGCCGCCCAGACGACGGCCCGCAAGCCTGCCTCTCCGCCAGGCGTCGTGCCGGCCATTCCATACACCACCGGCACGTGGGATGCCGACACGCTCGGCAACCACCGCGTGGTGCTCGAGGTCGCCGCCCCTGCCGACGCGGTCCGGGCGCGCATCCCCTGGCGGCGCCGCGATACGAACCCCGAGAAGAAGAACCTGATCGTCGTCGATGCCCAGTCGGGCGCCAGGGTGGCGAACGTCGCACGAGTGGCCATCACGCGCGAGGCGGGAGACCTGGTCTTTCAGCCGACCTCCGGGAAAGGCCGGTACTTCGTCTATTACCTCCCGAACGTCGGGTCGGGCCGGTCGAACTACCCCAAGATTGTGTATCCCGAGCCGGAGCAGACAGCGCAGGCCGACTGGTTGGCGAAACACGTGGCGCCGGCCTCGACTCCGCAGGCGGCAGGCGCCAGGCCACCTGTCCTGCCGACCGCCCGGGTCGTCGAGTTCCAGTCGATCGACGAGCTGAACTCGTTCTTCCCGATGGAGGTGATTGCCACCGCCGCCGAAACGAAAGCGCTCCTTGGGCGGCACGCCGCCTCGTCGTATCTCGTGTTTCCAGAGGATCGTCGGTTCCCGATCAAGATGACCGACGACCTGCCGGAGCGCTGGGTCAAGGCAGGCGCCAACGCGCCGTTCCGAGGCAAAGCCGATCGGGGCGAGTTCTACGCGTTCCAGGTCGGCCTCTTTGCAGCCCGCAAGCCGATTGACGGCCTCGACGTCCAGTTCAGCGACTTCCGCGCGGCAACCGGCGGCAGCGTCATTTCCGCCGCCGCCTTGCGGTGCTTCAACGTGGGCGGAAAGGACTGGACGGGACGCGCCTTCAAGAAGACCGTCAGCGTGGCTCAGGGAAAGGTGCAGCCGCTATGGCTTGGCATTCAGGTTCCGGACCAGGCGGCCGCGGGCGACTACCGGGGCGACGTGACGATTGCGCCTGCCGGTCTCCCCCCGACCCGCGTGGCCATCACGATCGCCGTCTCGAACCGCGCCATCCCGGCATCGGGCGACGATGAACCGTGGCGCCACTCCCGGCTCCGCTGGCTCGACTCGACCCTCGCCTTCGACGACGAGATCGTCGCGCCCTACACGCCCGTGCAGGTGCGCGACAACACGGTCAGCGTCCTCGGCCGCAGCGTCGTCGTCGGCCGGGACGGCTTCCCGGAACGGATAGAGAGCCGCTTTGCGCAGGAGATGACGGCGCTCACCGAGAAGGGGCGCGACGTGCTGGCCGGCCCGGTGCGGCTGGTGCTCGACGGCGCCGACGCGAGCCTGGCCTCGACGACCTCCGGCATCCGCTTCATCAAGCGCGCCGCGGGTGAGGTGGCCTGGGAATCGGATGGCACCGCCGGCCCGCTGACGACGAAGACGCGGGCGCGAATGGAGTTCGACGGCAACATCGAGTTCGAGGTCGAGGTGCGGGCAACGCAGGCCACCTCGCTGAAGGACATCCGGCTGGAAATCCCGCTCACGAAGGATGTCGCCAGATACATGATGGGGATGGGCGTGAAGGGCGGGCTGCGCCCGGGGTCGTTCCAGTGGAAGTGGGACGTCCAGAACAACCAGGACTCGGCGTGGATTGGCGACGTCAATGCCGGCCTGCAGTTCACGCTGAAGGACGACAAGTACTCCCGCCCGCTCAACACGAACTTCTACCACTCGAAGCCGCTGGTGATGCCGGCGTCGTGGGCGAACCAAGGGCGCGGCGGATGCCGCCTCTCCGAGCGGGGCGACACGGTCCTCGTCGAGTGCTTCAGCGGCGCGCGGGCGATGCAGAAGGACGAGGTGCAGCGCTACGATTTCCGGCTGCTCCTCACGCCGTTCCACACGCTCGATACGAAGGCGCAGTTCACGACGCGGTTCTTCCACGCCTTCAAGCCCATCCCGGAAGCTGCCGCGACCGGCGCGAACACGCTGAACATCCATCACGCGAACGACATCAACCCGTACATCAACTACCCCTTTCTCCGCCCGGCGCAGATGAAGGCCTACATCGACGAGGGGCACGCCCGGGGCCTGAAGGTGAAGATTTACTACACGGTGCGCGAGCTCTCGAACCGGGCGCCGGAGTTGTTCGCGCTTCGCAGCCTTGGCGACGAGATCCTGTCGAAGGGCCCTGGCGGCGGCTTCTCGTGGCTGCAGGAACACCTCGGGTCGGACTACATCGCCGCCTGGTTCGTGCCGGAACTGAAGGACGCCGCCGTCATCAACACGGGCGTGTCTCGCTGGCACAACTACTACGTCGAAGGGCTCGCCTGGCTGACGAAGAACGTCGGCATCGACGGTCTCTACATCGACGACGTGGCGTTCGACCGGACGACGATGAAACGGGTGCGAAAGGTGCTGGATCGGGGACGGCCTGGCGCGCTGATCGATCTGCACTCGGCCAACCAGTACAACGTGCGGGACGGGTTCGCGAGCAGCGCCAACCTCTACCTCGAGCATTTCCCGTTCCTGAACCGCCTGTGGTTCGGGGAGTACTTCGATTACAACTCGGCGCCCGACTACTGGCTCGTGGAGATCTCGGGCATCCCATTCGGCCTGATGGGCGAGATGCTGCAGGACAACGGCAACCCGTGGCGCGGGATGGTCTACGGCATGACCGGCCGGCTGCCGTGGGCCGGCGACCCTCGCCCGCTGTGGAAGGCGTGGGACGGTTTCGGGATTGCCGACAGCCGGATGGTTGGCTTCTGGGTGGACGCCAGGCCAGTCAAGACCGACCGGCCCGACGTGCTGGCCACCAGCTACGTGCGCGACGGACGCACGATGGTGGCGGTGGCCAGCTGGGCGAAGGAGCGGGTGAACGTGAAGTTGGCGATCGACTGGAAGGCGCTGGGCCTCGACCCGGCCGCGGTGACGATCACCGCGCCCGCGATCGAGAACTTCCAGGAGGCGAAGACGTTCGCCGCCGATGAAGCCATCCCGATCGAGCCAGGCAAGGGGTGGCTGATCATTTTGCGGCGTCCACCAGTTTCTTGACCGGGGGCGCGACCATCAGGAGCACCTCGGCCACTGGCGCAATGGCCTTGGCGAGCGACTCGGTCTCCTCGGGGGTCAGCGTCAGCGGCGTGTTCTTCTGCAGCGCGTCAAGCGCTTTCAACCCGAGGGCCGACACGGCCGTCAGGTTCTGAACGAGCGATGCGGCGTCCTGCAGGAGGGGGCTGTCCATCAGTTTCTAGCTGAAACTCCCTGACTCCTGCTGATATGCAGTGAAACGCGAAATATTCTCTAACTAACTGCCAACACAAGAGTTATAATTGTTCAGTGCGTATCGTCGCGCCCCGCACTGTCGCAGTCTCAGTGCTACCTATGTGCGATCTTTCACACCCGTCTGCGCGAATGAGATTACACGCTCGCTCGCGCCTGAGCCCGGCTACAATCGGCACCCATGAACCGCCTCTACTACGGCGACAACCTGAAAGTTCAGATCCTGACCGTCGGCGAACTCCGCGAGGACAGACGGATCGACTACCCGGCCGAGCGGCAGACGAACCAGACGTTCAAGAAGGCGCGGCGCCACGACGGCGAGGCTGTGCCTGGGCGGTTGTGCCTGGGCGGGGCGGCTCCTCCGAACGACGCCAACGCCGTCTGATAATGGGAGATTCTGTTAACCTGCTGAGCGGAGA
>JADGOB010000207.1 GCA_017883185.1 Acidobacteriota bacterium | reverse complement strand
GCGCTCGCCACGGCCCGGGGACCGCTCAACATCGCCTCGAACGGGAGGTCGCGAATGGCTGCAGCGACAAACGGCAGCAGGGCATACGCTCCGCACACACCCAGTCCGATCGCGAGGCCTCGCCGGCTGCGCAAGAACGGCAGGCGCAGCACAGCCATGGCCGCCAGCACGATCGAGGACGCCACCATCAGCGCGACGAGCCGCGCCAGGGTGAGACCGGCGACGTGAAGGCCAGGATTGGCGCCGGACCCCAGGCGGAGGACGGCCAGGAAGATCTCGCCGAGGAGCAGGACGGCTGCCGCGGCAAGCCTCGAGCGCCAGCCCAGCCGCCGCCAGCCGAGCGCGACGAGCAGCGCCGAAAGGGCGAACGCGGCGAGCAGCCACCAGCGAATCGGTGAGCCGCGCCAGACATTCTCCAGGGCCGACTCGCACAGGAGCACCCAGAGCAGAACCGCACCGATGGGCGCCCATCTCTCGACCGGCAGCCACGCGAGCCATTTGCGCAACGTCGGCGCCTGCACCGTGTCCGGTGCGAGATCGCGCCGGTCTGATTCGATTTCGCCCACAGGGTCACTCCCTTCTGGTTGAATCGGAGGTTCGAGTCCTGCAGGGCGCGTCACTCCGACACAGGGCCGGCCGCTCGGAAGGCATTCAGGCTCATCGCACTCCCACGCAGTCCCAACTGCCGTCGCCACCGAGCATGTAGGTGTGAGTAATGCGGTACGCGGGGGAAGGCTGCGCGAGCAGCGTGTGTGCGATCGCGACCGACAACACGAGCGCAAAGCGACGCATGACCGCTCCTTTCGTGGCAGTTGCACCGCCGGAAGGATGTCAACTGCTCGATGTACATATTCGTCCCCGTTGGCACGCAGATGATACTGCAGGAAAGCGCGTCAGCGCACATGCGGCCACCGCGTGCGCTTGCAACAACTTGCAAGCCGTTCCCGGACAGGCGCCGGCAGGATGCCTCAAACGGCGGCGCGGAGGGACAGCCGACCCCGATTTTAGCGCACGGCCGGAGGCGTCATGACCGCCGTGCTGCTGGGCCGGTTGATCTCTGAATTGCTCTTCGGGATCCGGCCTACGACCCGGTGACCCTGGCCGTCGTGGTCTCGACGCTGTGCGCGGTGGCTCTGCTGGCGTGCTACGTTCCCGCGCGACGGGCGACACGGGTCGATCCGCTGGTTGCGCTCCGCACCAAATGACAGGCGAGTCGGCGCAGGCTATAACCTCCTTCAGGTCTTCGCCACCGAGCACCCAGGGACCGGGCAGCCCCGCTACGCACCCCAGGTCGGACTCGGCGTCAACGATTGCCCTGCGGAGGGACCGGATCGCTGCGTACATCAGCTGGCTCGATTGGGAGGACCTCCTACCGGCATTCGGTCGAGGTTGCGCCGACTCTGCGGATGCCAGCGCACGAGAATCGATACGGTCGCATGCAGCAATTCCAGTCGCTCACGCAGGCCTCGGCCGTGCAGCGCCGGCAATACAGGTGCATTTGGTCGTCTTTGCCAGCGGGCCTCGTCTTGCATGGCTCGGTTCAGTTCGGGCCACACAACAGCGGTAACTCGGTCGCTCCTGGCAGGAGCCCCAACCAAGGAGCTTGGCATATGCGGACACCGGCACACGTTCGGTCGTTGCATACGTGGTCGATCGCGGGATTCGCCACGGCCGTGCTGCTCGCCAGCATCGTCGCATTAGTGACACCAGCATCCGCGCAGTCCATGGCGCGGGCGGACATTGGATTCTCGTTCGTCGCTGCAGGCAAGGAGTTTCCCGCCGGCATGTACAACCTGCAGGTTTCCGGTCAGCAGATTATGCTCCAGCAGCGAGCCGGGAAGATGCCGCCGGTCATGATGCCGATCCTCACCCGGCTTGGACGGCACGACACCGACAACGACACGGAGTTGATCTTCGACAAGGTGGACGGCCGACTATGCCTATCGGAGGTCTGGATTGGCACGTCGGATGGGTACCTCGTCCTGAACACGCCGGGCGACCACGAACACCGGGTCCTCGGCGGTTCGAAACCGCACAAGTAGGATCGAGCGCGTGCCTCAGCGGTAGTGCCCGCGGCGGCCTCTGGGGCACGACTTCTCCCGTCAGCAACCGCAGATGTCGTCCGGCGAAGCGCTCGGTCGCGTTCCAACGTGAGGGGGCTTGTGCCTGCACCACCAGACGGAGCCGCTCCGGCTCGGCCGCAGCCGGTCTACGACGCCCTCGACACCGCCTCGCGCGGGCTGTTGCCGGACATTCTGGACAACCTCGCAGACGGTGTGGTGGTGGCTGACGCCCAGGGACGATTCGTGCACTTCAACCCGGCTGCCGTCCGGATTCTGGGGGTCGGGCCACTCACCGTGACGGAATCGGACTGGTCGGCGTCGTACGGCTGCTTTTGTGAGGACGGCGTCACACCGGTTCCGATGCTCGAGCTGCCGCTCTCGATGGCGATTCGCGGCCAGACCATCTACGATCGCGTGCTCTGCATCCGCAACACGAACACGTCGCGCAACGCCTGGATTAGCGTCAACGCCAGTCCATTGAAGGACGGCGACGGCACGGTGTGCGGCGGAATCATCGTGTTCCGCGACGTCACCGCCCAGAGGGAGGAACTCGACCACATCCGCATGCTGTCGGCCGTGGTCGAGCAGACCGCCGACAGCGTCATGGTGACCGATCGCGACGGTCTGATCGAATACGTCAATCCGGCAGCCGCTCGTATCTCCGGATTCCTGGAGCAGGAACTGGTCGGCCGAACGCCGCGCATCCTCCGATCGGGCGTGCACGGTGACGACTTCTACCAACAGTTGTGGGCGACGCTGGACAAGGGTGAGGTGTACCGCGGCACGATTGTGAACCGGAAGAAGAACGGCGACCTGTACCACTCCGAGCAAACCATCACACCCATTCGCGACGCCAGCCACACGATTCGACGCTTCGTCTCGGTCGGCAAGGACGTGACGGAGTTGCGAAAGGCTGCCGAACAGGAGACCCGGCTCCAGCTGGCGCGCTCCGTCCAGCAGCGGCTCTGCCCGTCATCGCCGCCGCGGACCTGTGGCCTCGATCTCGCCGGCGCCGCGTTCATGACGAACGAGACCGGCGGTGACTACTTCGATTTCATCACGCTGCGCGACGGGTGCACCGGACTGGTCGTCGGTGACGTGAGCGGCCACGGGTTCGACGCCGCCCTCGTCATGGCTGAAACCCGCGCCTACCTGCGGTCGATGGCGCAGACGTCCTCCGACCCCGGCGAGATTCTGACACTCGTGAACCGGGTGCTCGTGTCAGACCTCGAGGGTAACCAGTTCGTGACCATGGTCGTGGCCTGCCTGGATCGCCGCACACGAACCCTGCACTGGGCCAGCGCGGGGCACATTACCGGGTACGTCCTCGACGTGAGCGGCTCGGTCAAGGCCGAATTGATGGCAACGGGCGTCCCGCTGGGCATATTCTCCGACGCGACATTCGCCACGGCGACAGCCATGGACGTTCGGGTTGGCGACATGGTCGCCCTGGTCACCGACGGGGTCACCGAAGCAGAGAACGCAGCAGGAGGGTCGTTCGGCAGCGACCGCGCGGTCGCGGTCCTGCAATCGCATCAGCAGGAGCGGGCAGCGAAGATCGTCCAGCGACTCTATCGGGCCGTACGCCACTTTTCCGACGGCGTGCCGCAGGCCGACGACATCACGGTCGTCGTCTGCAAGGTGGACGGGCACTCCTCGTGGCGCCGGGAGGCCCACTCGCGGCCCGGCGAATCCGCCTGATGCGCACCATCAGCCAGCCGCGGCCGGCGACATGGCTCAGGGCTTCATGTCGGGGCCACAATCGCTATGCTATCCACGACGATCCACTCGCGATTCACCAACCTGTGGGGGTGTTACATGCGCATGATGATGAAAGTGTCCATTCCGGTCGAGGCAGGCAATAAAGGGGTGAAGGAAGGCACTCTCCCCAAGACCGTCATTGGATTCGTTGAGTTGATGAAGCCAGAGGGGTGCTATTTCACCACCGAAGGAGGAAAACGAACGGCGTTCTTCTTCTTCGATCTCAAGGATCCAACGATGATTCCAACGATCGCGGAACCATTCTTCATGAACCTCAACGCGTCCATTGAGCTCTCGCCGGCCATGAACCTGGAGGACATGAAGGCGGGGGTCGAGAAGGCGATGAAGCACGCCTGAGGAGGTACTCCGCGAAAGCTCCTCCGGGAAGCTGAAGCGCCTGACGGTGAACGGGATCTACTCGGACACCAAGCCGATCACGGCCCTCTCGCCCGTGCTGCTGGCGGCATTTTCGCCGCTGCCCGTCGAGGTCGCTTACCGTTGCGACCTCGCGGGGCAAGTCGGGGCAATCGGCGGTGCGATGAAGCGCGTTGGGGCGCGAGGCGAGCGTGGTGAAGCGCAGAAAAGCGCGGTAGAGTGCGTCAATCCCGTCGACTCAAAATCCCGTTCCCTTTACGGGGAGTGTGGGTTCGATTCCCTCCTCCGGCACCAATTCTCGAACACTTTTCGCCTTCCGCTGATGCCGCTCGATCCCATCGTCGGCTGATTGTGCGCGGAATTATGCCCGTCAGCCGCGACGAGCTTCTGATAACCCCGCGAGGCGAGACGCCGCCAATCCGGCCCTCGATGCAAAGCGGGGCGGGAACACTTCCGCCCCGCCAGGGTGTGTGGGTCCTAGACGGTAGCCAGGGGATAATCCGTGTAGCCCCTGGCGCCCGGGGTGTAGAAGGTGCCGAAGTCCGGCGCATTCAAATCCGAGTCTTTTTGCCAACGCGCAATCAAATCGGGATTGGCCAGCCAAGCACGGCCCACACCGATGAAGTCGGCTTGATCGGCGCGCAAGGCTTGCTCGGCCGAGGCGTGGTCAAAGCCGCCGCCTAAGATGAAACTGCGCGGGAAGAGCTTGCGCAGGGCTTGCTTCAATTCGGCTGGCACAGGCGGGGCACCCATGGCCGAGTGATCGGCCACATGGATGTAGGTCACGCCCGCTTCGGCGAGCAAAGGCACCAACTTGCGGTAGGTCTCGTCGATCTCGGGGTAGGCGGTCATACCGGCGTTCGCACCATAGGGCGAAAGGCGAATGCCCACTTTGCCACCACCAATGGCCGCCACGACCTCGCGGGCCGTCTCGACGACAAAGCGCAGGCGCTTTTCCAGGGAACCACCCCAAGCATCGTCGCGCTGATTGGTGTGCGGGCTCAGGAACTGCTCCAGCAGATAGCCGTTAGCGCCGTGCAACTCGACACCGTCAAAGCCGCCTTCGACGGCATTGCGGCTGGCCTGCACGAACGAGGCCTTAGCCTCTAGCACCTGGGCCTCGCTCATGGCGTGAGGCACCGGATGGTCCTGCATGCCCTGGGCATCGGTGTACATCTGTCCGGGCGCAGCCACGGGACTGGGGGCCACGACCTCGGCGCCCTTGGGTAGGTTGCCTATATGGCCGACGCGACCGGTATGCATCAGCTGGGCGAAAATGTGGCCGCCTTGGGCGTG
Source organism: Acidobacteriota bacterium (assembly GCA_017883185.1). Taxonomy (GTDB): domain Bacteria; phylum Acidobacteriota; class Vicinamibacteria; order Vicinamibacterales; family Fen-181; genus FEN-299. The sequence goes on along the minus strand of JADGOB010000207.1, from coordinate 982 downwards.
CACAGCCGCAGTCACCCTCTTCCAGCTCTGAGCCTGCTCGGCGCTCCACAAGCCCGGGATACGGGCATAGCCGCGGCCGTTGGCATGGGGAGCGATGCCTTCAGTGATGATCAGACCCGCCGTAGCGCGCTGGCCGTAGTACTCGGCCATCAACGCGTTGGCTAGACCAGCTTCATCCGAGCGGCTCCGGGTCATGGGATTCATGACCAAACGGTTCTTCAGGGTCAAAGTGCCCAACTGGGCGCTCTCGAACAGTTTCTTCTCAGACATCGCTTGCTCCATCCATCTTCTAATGAGCGGCGGATGACCAACGCATCCGCCGTGGTGCTGTAGTCGACAAAGGGACCGTTGACGAGAGGCCGTATCAGGGCCCTCCCGGCCGCCCCTGGAGTGGCGTGAACCCGGGCAGTGTCAGGCCCGGCGGCGTGGGTGTTGTCAAACCCGCAGTGGCACCGTTGGCGAGGCTACCTCGTGGCTTCGAACACCGTCCACGGCCCGGAGGGCATGTCCTTCAGATACGGCTTCTGCCAGCTGAACTCCGGGTGGGCCTTCAGGTGGTCCGCCGCCTTGAAGCCGATTCCGCACGAATGTCCGGCAGACACGGCAAGGGACAGACGCTCGGCCATGGTTGCATCCGCCACCTTGTTCTGCACGGTGCCCGCGATGCCGAACGGCCGCTGCCAATCGCCCATGCCGCGCGGCGAGAGATCGACGTGGCCGCACAGCGTCCGTTCGCTCGGCTCGATCTTCTTCAGATACGTGTCGTAATGATCGGCCATGAAGCGCTCGGCTGAGGCCACGTCGATCGTGCCCTTGTTCTCCGCCATGAGCTGCTGCCACCGCACCCTCCGGGCATTCGGGCTCAGGCTCATGTCCTTCGTGTCGAACGTGGACTCCTCGGCCGCCAGCTTCGGGCTGATCGGGAAGTTGGCGCCGACGAAGTAGCCATCCCTCGTTCGCTCGAGCGTGACGTTCTTCAAGC
>JADGOB010000073.1 GCA_017883185.1 Acidobacteriota bacterium | reverse complement strand
TGTTGGTGCGGAAGCGGGGATTTGAACCCCGATGGGCTTGCGCCCACTAGCTCCTGAGGCTAGCGCGTCTGCCAGTTCCGCCACTTCCGCACAGTGGGAGAGAAAAGCGCCGGCAGGAACAGGTAGTATAGCGAAAACGGGTGCGGCCGTCGAGCGTCCGAACTCGGTCGTGTCCGAACGGCGTCGGGTGACATTTCCCGAAGACCAAAATTGAAATATAGACCTCTGATCGGAAGAAATGTCGCCCGACCCAGCTGACACGTCCGCACCGACGCCGCGACTCGCGCCCGTCGTCCTCGCCGGCACCACCGCCTTCCTCGACCTCTACGCCACACAGCCGCTCCTCCCGTTCCTCGCTCGCACCTTCAAGGCCACGCCGCTCGAGGTCAGCCTCACCCTCACCGCCGGGACCCTCGGCGTCGCGCTCGCCGCGCCCATCGTCGGCCGCTTCGCCGACCGCGTCGGCCGCAAGCGCGTCATCGTCGGCGCCGCGTTCGCGCTGGCCGCCGCGACGTTCCTGGCCGCCACGTCCACGTCGCTCTGGCAGTTGATCGCGTGGCGCTTCGTTCAGGGCCTGTTCACGCCCGGCATCTTTGCCGTCACCATCGCCTACATCCACGAGAAGTGGCCCCCGTCGCGCGCGGGCGCCGCAACCGCGGCCTACGTCAGCGGCACCGTGGTCGGCGGCTTCAGCGGCCGCCTGATCGCCGGCGTTGTTGCCGCCGACGTCTCCTGGCGCTCCTCGTTCCTCGTGCTGGGCGCACTCAATCTCGCCGCCGCGTGCCTGCTCTGGACGAAGCTCCCGGGCGATTTGCGCTCGGCGCTCGCTCCGCACGAGAAGTCGCGCCTCGGCGCGCTCGCCGGCCTGCTCCGCAACCCGCGGCTCGTCAGCGCCTACGCCGTCGGCTTCGGCGTGCTCTTCTCGCTGGTCGCGATGTTCACCTACGTGACGTTCCTGCTCGCGGCCCCGCCCTATGCCCTGAGCACCGTCGCCCTCGGCTCGGTCTTCTTCGTCTACCTGGTCGGCGCGGTCATCACCCCCATCGTCGGCCCCGTGATCGACCGCTACGGGCACAGGCACGGCATGGGCGTGGCGGTGGCGTTTGGCGTGGTTGGCGCCTTGCTGACGCTGGGCGGGAACCTGCTGGCCATCCTCGTCGGCCTCGCGATTTGCGCCACGGGCGTCTTCATCGCGCAGGTTGCCGCCAGCAGCTTCGTTGGCGCTGCGGCCGAGCGTGACCGGGGTCTTGCGGTGGGGCTATACGCGACGTTCTACTATGTCGGAGGGAGCGTCGGCGGCTCTCTGCCGGCCCTTTTCTGGGAGCGCTGGGGCTGGCCCGCCTGCGTTTTGCTCGTCGTCGCCGTCCAATTGGCCGTCGCCGTCGTCTCAATGTCGTGCTGGTCCGATCGGCGCTTCGTCCGCCTCTCCCGCCCGGATATGCCGGCTGACGGGAATGAATTCTGACGACAGCCTGTCGGATCGGCTGATATCATAAGAAGTTCCCGGGTGAGCCGCTTCGGCTGTCCGAAAGCGGCTGGCTCGCTGCACGTCCAAGGGAGACTGAGATGAGGTCGCCGTTGCTCCGCGCGCTGCTGCTGTTGGTTCCGCTGGTGATCGCGGCGTCTGGCTGCTCCAGCAACAACGAGACCGTGACGACGCCAACACCAACGGTGCCCGTCCTGGTCACCGACACGTTTGCCGGCGCGATCAGCGCGGGCGGGGTGAACTACCACCTTCTGTCGGCCCAGAAGGGTGAGGTCACGACCACGATGACGGGGATTGGCCTCGACCCGAACGTCACGATCGGGATGTCGATCGGGGTCTACAGCCTCGTTTCCTGCACGATTGTCCTCGACAACCCGTCGGCAACGATCGGCACCCAGTTGAAGGGGACCGCCACCGCGGCAAACAGCCTGTGTGTGAAGGTGTACGACGCGGGCACGGTCACGGGCACGAACACGCTCAGCTACGAACTGACGGTGGCGCATTACTGAAACTGACAGTGGTCCCTCGCCGCTGGTCTCTCGTCCCTCGCCCACGGTTTCTTTTCCCCGGCGTCGAAGACTTCGCGCATCGAGCGTGACACGGGGTCGGGTGTCATTGGTATACTCAACACAGTCGGCCCGCTGCCCAATGCCCTGCGCCTCGTGGGAGGCCGAACGCCGTTCGACTCGCTGCGCTCGCTCAGGGCAGGCCAGGGGCACGAGTCATTTCTTGGAGGTACGGCCGTGGCTGTGCGACGCGGAGTCGGGCTCGTCATCGTTCTCGTCATCTTCGCCGGCATCGTCTCCTTCGGCGGCATGCTGGCGATCTGGCTGATGGTCGGCAGCGAGCCGTCAGTGCCGTCGCGGTCCACGCTGGTGCTGCGCATCGACGGCGACCCGGTCGAGGGCGGCCCCGAAGGCGGGCTCGCGCAGTTCCTGCCGGTGAAGCGTGCGCGCAGCGTGAGGGCGCTCGTCGAAAACATCCGCAAGGCGAAGGTCGACCGGCGGGTCGCGGCGATGGTGGTCCGCCCCACGGCCTTGCAGTCGCCCTACCTCGCGAAGGTTCAGGAACTACGCGATGCGATCCTCGACTTCCGACGCTCGGGCAAGCCAGCCATTGCCTATCTCGAGGATGGCGGGCAGAGCGAGTACTACCTGGCGACGGCGTGCGACCGGATCTTCCTCGCGCCGTCGAGCCCGCTCCAGCTCACCGGCATGGCGAGCTATGAACTGTTCCTGCGCGGCACGCTCGACAATATCGGCGCCTATCCCGACATGCTCCACATCGGCGCGTACAAGACCGCGCCGAATCAGTTGACCGAGAAGGGATTCACGCCAGCGCACCGCGAGATGGCGCAGTCGCTCAACCTCGATAGCTACGAGCAGCTGGTGAAGGCGGTTGCGGACGGCCGGAAGAAGAGCGAGGAGGACGTCCGCGCACTGCTGGACGAGGGGCCGTTCCTGGCGGAGGACGCGCTGCGCGCCGGGCTGATTGACGACGTGGCGTACGAGGATCAACTGGCCGACAAGGGCAGGATCCCGCTGGGCAAGGGGACGAGGCTCGAGATCGACGACTACGATCGCGTGAGCTCGACCTCCGTCGGCCTCGGACGCGGGCCGCGCATCGCCGTGATCTACGCGTCGGGCACGATCGTGTCGGGCCGCAGCGGCTACGACCCGATGAACGGCGCCGTGCTCGGGTCCGACACGCTCATCGAGTACATCCGCGAGGTGCGAGAGGCGAACGATATCAAGGGCGTGGTGCTTCGGGTAGACAGCCCCGGCGGGTCGGCCGTGGCCTCGGACGCCCTGTGGCGAGAACTCGTGCTGATGCGCGACGCGAAGCCCGAGAAGCCCTTTGTCGTCTCGATGTCTGACTTCGCGGCGTCGGGCGGCTACTACCTCGCGATGGCGGCGCCCCAGATCGTAGCCGAGCCCGGCACGCTCACCGGCTCGATCGGCATCTTCGGCGGCAAGGTGGTGACCGGCGGAGTCTTCGAGAAGTTTGGGGCGAGCATCGACGGCGTGAGCCAGGGGAAGCACGCGGACATGAACTCGCCCACGCGGCGGTACTCCGAGTCGGAGCGCGCGAAGGTCGGGGAGCAGTTGCAGGCGTTCTACGACCAGTTCGTCGAGCGGGTGGCCGCATCGCGCCACATGACGCCCGAGCGCGTGGACGCATTGGCGCAGGGCCGCGTCTGGACGGGCCGTCAGGCAAAGCAGAACGGCCTGGTGGACGCGCTGGGCGGCCTCGAGCGCGCGGTGGCGCTGGTCAAGCAGAAGGCGAAGATCGCCGACAGCGAGGTGGAACTGGTGGTCTACCCGCCGCGCAAGTCGTTCTACGAGGTCCTGTCGTCGCAGTGGGGTGGCTCGGACGAGCGGATGCGGCTGGCGGCGCTGCTGGGAATGACCGAGCGCCGTGCGGTCGGCCTGGCCACGGCGCCAATCACGCTGTTCAAGAAGGGCGAGGCGCTCGCGCTGATGCCGTTCGGGTTCTTGCGCTGACGGGGCGGAAGGCGGCCGGGACTGACGCTGAGCGGCGGGAAGGCGGCTGGAACTGACGCTCACGGGCGGGAAGGCGGGGAGGCGCGTCCCGCCTCTCCGCCCTCCGCGTTTCCCCCTGCGTCCCTACCCGACCACTCTTTGCAGATTTTCCCGATTCACCTCGATCTTCATCTTCTGCTTCGCCTTCTGCATGTAGGCGGCGAAGAAGCGGCCGCGACGATCGTTCTGCATCTCGTCGCGCAGCCGGTCGCGCTCGGCGGCAAGCTCGGCGGGCGTCGGCTGTTTGTGCTCGACCACCTTCACCACCGCCACCGCGTTGTCGGTCGCGATCGGGTCGCTGACGCTGCCGGCCGGCAGCGCAAACGCCACGGCGTCCACTTGCGGGCTCACGCCGATATCCGGCAGGGGTGAATCGCGCGGCAGGAGTTCGGTCGTCTTCACCTCGACGCCGGCGGTCTTGGCGGCCTTCGCAAAGTCGCCCGCGCCCTTGAGCGCCGACGCCGCGGCCGTCGCCTTCTGCATCGCCAGCTCCTTCGCCTTCTGCTTGGTGATGTCTTCCTTGACGCGGTCCTTCGCTTCGTCGAGCGAGGGCAGGCGCGGCGCCTGCGTGCCGGTCACGGTCAGGAACGCGTAGCCGCCCGACACGCGAACCGCGCCGCTCACGGCCCCCGCCTTCAGGCCGAACGCTTCGGCAGCCGCCTGGGGCGACGCGCCGAGGCCGAGGATTGGTTCCTCGCGCACGAAGAAGCCAGACTCCTGCACCTTCAGACCGCGCGAGGCCGCCACCTTGTCGAGGTCCGCCGGCTTGGCGATCTCCTTCTCGGCCGCCGCGGCCATGTCGGCCGCCTTCGACTGCGCGCGCTCCCAGGTCAGCTGGTCCACGATCTGCGGCCGCACCTGGTCGAGCGTCCGCGTGGACGCGGCCTTCTTGTCGGTGACCTTGACGATCTGGAAGCCGTACTGGGTCTTTACAACATCGCTCATCTCGCCCGGCTGCAGCTTGAACGCGGCCTCGTCGAACTCCGGCACCATCTTGCCCTTGCTGAAGAAGTCGAGGTCGCCGCCCAGCTTGGCAGACGCCTCGTCCTCCGAGTACTTCTTCGCGAGCGCTCCGAAGTCGCCGCCGGCCTTCAGTTCCTTCAGCACCTGCTCGGCTTTCGCCTTGACCTCTTCTTCCTTCTTCCCGGCGGTCTTGAGGAGGATGTGGCTGGCGCGCACCTGCTCGGGCGTCGAGTACAGCTCGAGGTTGTCGGTGTAGGACCGCTGCACCTCGCGCTGCGTCGGCTTCGACGAGGCCCGCAGCCCTTCGAGGTCCACCAGGAGGTAGCGGATCTTCCGCTTCTCGCCGATGCGGTACCGCTCCTTGTGCGCGTCGAAGTACGGCGCCATCTCGGCGTCGGTGACGGTCACTTCGGGCCGGTACTTGTCGACGGGGAAGCTCACCATCTCGAGCTTCACTTTCTCGTTGCGACGCTGGAATTCCTGCTCGACGTCCTTGTCGGTGACCGACACCCACTCAGTGAGCGCGGAGCGGAGCTTGTCCACGACCAGGCTCTTCCGGAGGTTCTGCTCGAACTCGTCCACAGACATCGGCGGCCGCTGCATCCGGAGCAGTGTGGCGTACCGCTCCTGGCCGATGAACTGGCCGTTCTGCTGGAAGGCCGGGATCGCCATGATCCGCTGGGCCAGCTCGGCGTCGGTCACGTCGATCCCCTGGCGCGTCGCCTCGGTCAGCGACGCCTGCTCATCCACCATCTGCTGGAGGATCTGCTGGTCGATGCCCAACTGCTTCAGCATCTGCTCGTTGACGTTGCCGCCGTAGGCGCCCCGGTACATCTGGATTTGCGCCTGGTAGGCGCGCTGGAACTCCGCGACCGAGATCTTGCGGCCGTCCACGCTCGCCACCATGTCGCTCGGCGCCCCTGCCGGCCCGCCGTCGCCACTGCCCAGGAACGCGGGAACGTAGAATAAGATGAACGCGAGGACCACGATGGCCAGGCTCCACTTGAGCCAGGCCTTGTGACGTCGCATCCGGTCCAGCATGGTCATGATTGAACTCGCCTCTCGGGAAAGGGATCGGCTGACAGAACCATCTATAATACCCGGCGGCCGAAAAATTGCAAAAATCGTGCACCGATGAGTGCGGCCGGCCCGGTCCTATGTGTTATATTTGCATAGTATTGAAGAACTTAGCGTAGATTCTCTGTCCGCAACAACCCATGCCGGGATCTCGGGCGGCACAGGTGTGCCCCACAACGCGGACGCGGCGAGCGGCGATCACTCGGACGGGAGTGACCCTTGCGGTCTACCATGCAAGCGCAGACGTCGAACCTCATCTCGCCTCGCTGAGACGGTCCAAACGCTTCACGCTTGCCTGTTTTCCCCAACACTCCGGTCCACTCGACCTCGCCACGGCCGGTTTCGACGGCGTGCTCTGGGAGCTTGGACGACGGTCGCCGCTTGACCGCCGTCACCTCGGCACGATTGCGCGTCGCCTGCCCGTGGTGTCGTACTCGACGGAGGACGGCCAGGACATGACGACGCAGTCGCAGCGTGCCGGGTTCCGCAGCCACCTGACGGCGCCGCTCGAGCCCAAGGCGGTTGAGCGTGGACTTCGCGGCGCGGCCCGCGCCGAGGGCCTCTCGTCGAGGCTTCGCGAGTTCCTCCGTGGCTTGGCCCGGTCGGGACGCCGGGCCGAGGTGCTCGACGCGCTGGTGCGGGCCCTGACCACCACCCGCGTGCCCGAACGGATGGCATCGAGCATCGTGGATCTCGCGCTCGACTGGTTCGGCGGCGAGGCCTGGGCGCTGCTGGTCGTCCGCGAGGCGGGCAGCCTCCACTGGATCGCGGACCGTGGCGTGCTGCACGGGCAGCGCGCGGCGATGACCGAGGCGGCCGGCCGCGCTGCGAGTTGCGCGAAGATCGCCTGGACATCGGACACCTCCGCCGCCGCGCGCGCGCGCAGCCGCTCGCGAGTGTCGATCGTCGCTCTCCCGGTGAGAACACACGGCCGCGCCGTGGCGGCCCTCGTGGGCCTCGACCGCAGGCCCGCGACGCGCCCGGAAGAGCCTCCTGCGCGGGACGACGCGCGCCTGGCGCCGCTGCTCGACCTGACCGACGTGATCGGCGGCCCGCTGGATACGGCGCTCCGCCTCCAGCGCGCCAACGCGCGCTCGTTGATCGACGACCTGACGGGCCTCTACAACTCGCGGTTCCTCGACGGGACCCTGCGGCGCGAGGTGAAGCGCTCGGTCCGAACCGGCCGGCCGCTCTCGGTGCTGTTCGTGGACCTCGACGGCTTCAAAGGGATCAACGATCGCTACGGTCACCTCTGTGGCAGCCGCGCGCTGGTGGAGGCGGCCGAGCGGATTTCGTCGGGAGCCCGTGAAACGGATATCGTGGCCCGGTTCGGCGGCGACGAGTTTGCGCTCATCCTGCCCGACACCGGCCGTGAGGGCGCCATGCTGGTGGCCCAGCGAGTGCGCGAGTGCGTCGCCGGCCACCCGTTTCTGGCGGGCGAGGGTATCGGCTATCGCCTGACCGCGTCGGTCGGCGTGTCCACGCTCCCCGACACCGCCAGCACGCCGGAAATGCTGCTTGCCGCCGCCGACACGGCGATGTACCGCGTCAAGGGCCGCGGCAAGGATGGAATCGAGATGGCGACCCTGGTCCAGCCGTCCGAGCAGACATAGGAGTGTTCGTTGAGCCTGCGTTCGATTTTCTCTCTCTTTTCCAGCGATCTGGCCATCGATCTTGGCACCGCCAACACCTGCGTCTACGCGCGCGGGAAGGGCATCGTGGTCAACGAGCCCTCGATCGTGGCGATCAACAAGATCAACGGCCGAGTGGAAGCGGTCGGCAAGGAAGCCAAGGAGATGCTTGGCCGCACGCCCGGGAACATCGTCGCCATCAAGCCGATGAAGGACGGCGTCATCGCTGACTTCGAAGTCACCGAGAAGATGCTGACCTACTTCATCAAGAAGGCGCACAACCGGAACATGTGGGTCCGCCCGCGCATCGTCATCGGCGTGCCGTCGGAAATCACGCAGGTGGAGAAGCGCGCGGTGAAGGACAGCGCCTACCGCGCCAAGGCCAGCGAAGTGCACCTGGTCGAGGAAGCGATGGCCGCGGCCATCGGCGCCGGGATGCCGATCACCGAGCCGGCGGGCAACATGATCGTGGACATCGGCGGCGGCACCTCCGACATCGCCGTCATCTCGCTCGCGGGCATCGTCTACAGCAAGGCGGTGCGCGTCGCGGGCAACGAGATGGACGAGGCGATCACCCAGTACATCAAGAAGACGTACAACCTGCTCATCGGCGAGCGGACGTCCGAGGCGATCAAGATGGAGATCGGCTCCGCCTTCCCGCTCGAACAGAAGCTGACGATGGAGATCAAGGGGCGGCACCTGATCGAAGGGGTGCCGAAGACGATCACCATCACCGACGAGGAGATCCGGGAGGCGCTCGCCGAGACCGTCAACGTGATCGTGGCCGCGGTGCGCGTGGCGCTCGAGCGGACACCGCCCGAGTTGTCCGCGGACATCGTCGATCGCGGGATCGTGCTGACCGGCGGCGGGTCGTTGCTGAAGAATCTCGACAAGCGACTGCGCGAGGAGACCGGCCTGCCGATCTCCATGGCCGAGGACCCGCTGTCCTCCGTCGTGCTCGGCGCCGGGAAGATGCTCTCGGACTTCAATTTGCTGAGGAAGATCTCGATTGACTGACGAAGGCGGGAAGGCGGGAAGACGGGAAGGCGGAAGCCCCCGCCCTCCGCCCTCCGCCCTCCGCCTGGAAGATCGCGCCTGGTTCCATGGCTCTTTTTGATATCCGGCAGCGCAGCGGCTACTTGTTCCTGGTCGTCGTCGTCGGCCACATCATCCTGATCTCCGCGCAGGTCAACTCGCGGTCGGGTGTGCCGCTGTTGCAGGCGCTCGTCTTCGGCGCCTTCGCCGAGGTGCAACGCGGCACGGCGGCGGTCGTGGGCGGCGCGCGGGGGACGTGGGACGGCTACGTGGCGCTGCACCACGTCCACGAAGACAACCTGGCGCTCCAGCAGCGCGTCCGCGATCTCGAGGTCAAGCTGCAGCGCGATCGCGCGCTGGCGGGCGAGAGCGAGACCCTCCGCCGCCTGCTCGACCTGCGCGACCGCAGCCAGATGCCAACGCGATCGGCCGAGATCATCGGGACCAGCGCAACGGCCGATTTTCGCGCGGTCACCATCGACCGCGGAACGAGCGACGGCGTGCGCGCCGACATGGCCGTGGTCTCGTCGGCCGGCGCCGTCGGACGCGTGGTGATGCCCTCCCGGCACGCGGCCAAGGTTCAGCTCCTCGTTGACCGCAGCGCGGCGGTGGCGGTCATGGTCGAGCGGTCGCGCGCGCAGGGGATCGCGTTCGGCAGCGGCGAGAGCGTGCTGCGCCTCGAGTACGTCAGCACGTCGGCCGACATCGTCAAGGGCGATACGCTCGTGACGTCCGGGATCGACGGCATCTACCCGCAGGGATTCGCAGTTGGGACGATCGAGGAGATCGAGCGGTCCGGCGGCTCGTTGAGGGCCATTCGGGTGCGACCCTCCGTGGATTTCTCCAGCCTCGAACAGGTGCTGGTTGTGCTGGCGCCGCCCGCGTTCGTCGGGCCGCGGGCGCCGACGGGTGGTGCGGAGAGGCGCGAGTGAACGGCCTCCGCATCCTGGCGTTCATCGCGGTCGCGCTCGTGCTGCAGACGACGCTTGCGCGGTTCCTGGTGCGTGGGTCGATCGGCGTGGACCTGGTGCTCGTGATCGTCATCTATTTGAGCCTGCGGGCCGGCCCGACGGTTGGCATCGTGTCGGGCACCGTGGCGGGCCTTGCGCAGGACGCGCTGACGACGGGGGTCGTGGGGATCGGCGGGCTGGGGAAAACGATCGTCGGCTACCTGGCGGGAACGGTCGGCCGGGCGTTCATCGTGGCACAGCCCGTGCCCCGGTTCCTGGTGTTCTTCGCCGCGACCCTGATCGAGATGGCGGTGATCACCGGTTTCCACCTGCTGCTCGATTCCGGTCCGCCGGTGGTCCCAGTGGGGGCCATCATCGCGCAGGCGTTCGGCAACTCGCTGGTTGGCATCGTCCTGTTTCAGTTGGCCGATGGACTGCCGCGTATCGCAGAACGGCGACGCGCACGCAGCGACAGAAACTCGTGAACCCTGAACCCTGAACCCTGATCCCTGAATTTTGACATGCTAGGTCTTGCACCCTCCGACTTATCCAGCGTGACCGTTTCTGAAGATCGGCGAAAGCTCGTCACGCGGCTGACCGTCCTGCGGTACCTGGTGATCGTCATGTTCGTGGCGCTTGCGATGGCGTTCTGGTACTTCCAGGTCGTCCAGTACGAGAAGTTCCGCGAGGTGGCGGAGAACAATCACCAGCGCACGCTCGGGCTGCGCGCGCCGCGCGGGGTGATGTTCGACCGCCACGGGAAGATCCTCGTCGAGAATCGCGACTCGTTCGTGATCTCGGTGGTGCGCGAGCACAGCCGGGACATGGACCGCACCATCCGGCTCCTCGCGCAGGTGGTCGGCCTCGACGAGGCGTCGGTTCGCGAGGTGGTCCGCCGGCACCGCGGCCAGCCGGGCTACCAACCGATCCCAATCGTCGAAGACGCGACGCTCGCGCAGGTGGCCGCCGTCACCGCGCATCGGCTCGATACCGAACTGCCCGAAGTGGTGGTGGAACGCGTCCCGACGAGGCGGTATCCGACCGACGCGATGGCCGCCCACCTGTTCGGCTACGTCGGCGAGGTGACCGAGGGCCAGCTGACGCGAGAGGGCTATCGTTCCGGCGACGTGGTGGGGCAGGCCGGGTTCGAGAAGGTCTACAACAAGCTGCTGATGGGCGTGGACGGCGCGCGGCGCGTGGTGGTCAACAGCCTGGGCCGCGAGATCCGGACGATCGACGAAGTGCCGCCATCGGAAGGCCGGCGCGTGCAGTTGACGATCGACTACGACGTCCAGCGCGCGACCGAAGAGGGGTTCAAGGGGTTTGGCTACGCCGGCGCGGCGGTCGTGCTCGACCCGAGAACCGGCGAGCTGCTGTCCTACGTCAGCCTCCCGGCCTACGATCCGAACACGTTCGCGGCAGGCATCGACCGCGCGACCTGGTCCGCGCTCAACACCGACGCGCTGAAGCCGCTTCAGGACCGCGCGATCCAGGGACGCTATTCGCCGGGTTCCACGTTCAAGATGGCGGTGGCCGCGGCGGCCCTGGAGGAGGGGATCATCACCCCAGATTTCACGGTGCACTGCACCGGCAGCGCCGATTTCTATGGCCGGCTGTTCCACTGCTGGAAGCTGGGTGGCCACGGCACGATGGACCTGCGGCACGCGATCGAGCAGTCGTGCGACGTCTACTTCTACACGATCGGCAAGATGGTCGGGGTCGACAAGATCAACAAGTGGGCGACCGCGCTCGGTCTTGGCGTGAAGAGCGGGATTGACCTGCCGAACGAAGTGACGGGCCTGGTGCCGTCCACCGAGTGGAAACGGACCAAGCTTCACGAGAACTGGTACCCCGGCGAGACGATTTCCGTCGCCATCGGCCAGGGCCAGGTGTCGGTGACGCCCGTCTCGATGGCGGTCTACATGGCCGCGCTGGCCAACGGGGGGCGGCGCGTCACGCCCCACCTGGTGAAAGCCGTGGACGAGGGCAATGGGTGGAAGAGCGTGGCGACGCCCGAGTCGGCCGGCACCGCGCCGTTCAAGCCGGAGACGATGGCGGCCATCCATGACGGCCTCTGGATGGTGGTGAACGCGGCGGGGACCGGCGGAAGAGCGCGGATGGTTGGCTACGACGTGTCGGGCAAGACCGGAACGGCCCAGGTCATCTCGCTCGAGGGGGCGAAGGCGCTGAAGGGCCGGACGGATCTCGACCTTCGCGACAACGGGTGGTTCGTCTTCTTCGCGCCGCGCGACAACCCGGAGATCGCGGGCGTCGTGTTCACCGAGCACGGGGAACACGGCACCAACGCCGCGCTGATCTCGCGCCACATCCTGGAGACGTATTTCGCGAAGAAGGAAGGTCGGCCGCTCCCCACCTTCAAGCCGCCGCCGCCGCCGGCGCCAAAGCCCGCGGTTGTGGTGCCGACGACCGGAGCGGGGCAGTGACAGGGCAGCGGACAGCGGGCAGCCTGCCAGCTGCCAGCTGTTAGCTACTGAAAATGTTTGAACGCCGCCTCTTCTTCCATATCGACTATCTGATGATCATCGCGCTGGGCGCGCTGTGCGCGGTCGGCGTCATGATGATCTACAGCACCACGTCCATCGGCCCGAACTCGACGTTGTACGTGAAACAGCTCTACGCCATCGCCATTGGCGTGGTCGTGTTCGTCGTGTGCCTGGTCATCGACTACCGGACCCTGGCCGAAAACTCCCTGATGTTCTACCTGGCCGTGGTCGTGCTGCTGGTCGGCGTCCTGCTGTTCGGGACGACCGGTGGCGGAGCCCGCCGCTGGATTCCCCTCCCGTTCTTCGCCCTCCAACCCTCGGAGTTCGCCAAGCTCTGCGTGGCGCTGACGTTGGCCAAGTTCTTCGACGAGAGCCGGCACGGCAGCCCGTCGATGACCGACCTCGCGGTCGGCGGCGTCATCACGCTCGTGCCGTTCCTGCTGATCGCGAAGGAGCCCGACCTGGGGACCGCGATCACCGTGCTCACCATCCTTCTTGGCATTTCTTTCCTGGCCGGGATGCGCCTGCGCCTGCTGGGCATCCTGCTGATCCTCGCCATCGTGGCGGCACCGGTGGCGTGGCGATACGCGCTGAAGGACTATCAGAAGAGCCGCATCTCCACGTTCATCGACCCGGAGATCGATCCGAGGGGCGCCGGGTATCAACAGATCCAGGCGCGGATCAGCGTCGGGTCGGGTGGGCCGTGGGGCAAGGGATTCACGAAGGGCACGCAGGGACAGCTCAGGTTCCTGCCGGTTGCCTGGAACGACTTCGTCTTCTCGGTCTATGGGGAGGAGCAGGGGTTCGTGGGGGTGGTCGTCGCCCTCGGCCTCTACCTGTTCGTCATTGTCCGCGCCCTCGAGACTGCGAGGCTGGCCAAGGACCGCCTCGGGGCGTATCTCGTGATGGGGATTCTGTCGGCCTTCACCTTCCAGGTGATGTACAACATCACCATGTCGGCAGGGCTGGCCCCGGTGAAAGGTCTGACGCTGCCCCTGATGAGCTCGGGGGGGTCGTCGATTGTTGCAACACTGGCCGGTTTCGGCCTGATTCTCAACGTGAGGATGCGGCGGTTCACGAATTAGGGGGTCGGGGATTGCATGAACAAGGAGATGATTGTCACCTCGAACGGTCACCAGACGATGGTGGCCATCCTCGAGGACGACCTCGTGACCGAGGTCTTCATCGAGCGCGAGCATCAGCGGGGCGTCGTCGGCAACGTCTACAAGGGGCGCGTGTCGAAGGTCCTCCCAGGGATGCAGTCGGCGTTCGTGGACATTGGCCTCGATCGCGACGGCTTCCTCTACGTCACCGACGTCGTCAACACGATCGAGGAGTTCGATCGCCTCGAGTCGGGTGAAGACGACGAGGAGGGCGAGGAGCGCGCCGACCGCGAATCGGCCAGCCACCAGAAGATCGAGGAACTGCTCCGCGAGGGGCAGGAGGTCATCGTCCAGGTGGCCAAGGAGCCGCTGGGGACGAAGGGCGCCCGCCTGACCTGCCACGTGACGATGGCCGGGCGGTTTCTCGTCTTCATGCCGACCGTGGACCACGTCGGCGTCTCGCGCAAGATCGAGTCGCGCGAGGAGCGCGCCCGTCTGCGTGGCATCGTCCGCGACTTCCGCGAGAAGCACGGCTTCACCGGCGGCGTCATCATCCGCACGGCCACCGCCGGCCGGCCCGAGCAGGACCTGATCGACGACCTCACCTACTTCCAGAAGATTTGGGGCGACGTGCGGCAGCGCGCCGAGGCGGCCCGCCCGCCCGCGGTCGTCTACCGTGAGCAGGGGCTCGTCACCAAGCTGCTGCGCGATCTCCTCACCGACGACTACACCGCGATTCGCATCGACGACCGGCAGGAATACCTGCGCGTGCGCGAGATGGTCGAGCGCGTGATGCCGTCGCTCGCCGAGCGCGTGAAGCTCTACGACAAGCCGTTCCCCATCTTCGAGGAATACGGCGTCCAGACCGAGATTGAGAAAGCGCTCAAGAGCAAGGTCTGGCTGAAGTCGGGCGGCTACATCGTCGTCAACCAGACCGAGGCGCTGGTGGCGATCGACGTGAACACGGGCCGCTACGTCGGGAAGAAGAACGGCCGGCTCGAGGACACGATCTTCAAGACCAACCTCGATGCGGTGAACGAGATTGTGCGGCAGGTCCGGCTGCGCGACCTTGGCGGGATTATCGTCCTCGACTTCATCGACATGGAGGAGAAGAAGAACCGCCAGAAGGTGTTCCAGGCCATCGAGCTGGAGCTGAGGAAGGACCGGTCACCCTCGAAGGCGCTCCAGGTCCCCGACTTCGGGCTGATCATCATCACGCGCAAGCGCGTGAAGCAGAGCCTCGAGCGCGTGCTCACCGAGCCGTGCCCCTATTGCTCGGGGTCGGGCGTCATCAAGTCGAGCTCGACGATTTGCTACGAGATCCTGGACCAGGTGCGGAAGCTGGGGCAGGAGATCGACGGCCGAGGGTTGGTGCTGCGGGTGAACCCAGAAATTGCGCGCGCGCTGAAGGAAGAGGAAGCCGGCGTGCTGCGGGAGCTGAAGGACAGGCTTCGGAAGGAAGTGACGCTGAAGCCCGACATCCTGCTCCACCACGAGCAATTCGACGTGATGGCGATGTAGGACAGGCGGGAAGGCGGGGGGCGAGCCGCCCGCCACCGGTCGCCGATCACGACACCGCACTCGCCGGCCGGTGAGGCGGCGAACGCGGCCCGGCCTGCTGCGCCGGGCTCCGCTCGGCGGACCTCGCAAGTCGCCCTCCGCAGCAGCCCGGCCCACGTCCGCCTCTCTCGTGCCGGCGACTGTGGCCGCAGTCGCCGTCCCCGACCCCTATCCCTGATCCCCGACCCCTGATCCCCGACCCTTGACCCCTGGTCCCTCGTCCCTGCCCCCTGATCCCTGTCCGGTCACTTCTTTGCGATCGTGACATCCCCGCTGAACGAGCTCAGCACCAACTGCGCGCTGCCGTCGCCGTGCACGCCGTGGATCCCCTTGCGGGCGCCGCGGCCGCCCACTGATTCACCCGCCCCCATCGTCACTGGCAGGTCGGAGCGGACGTTTCCGCTGAAGGTGCTCGCGCTCACTTCGAACCCGGACGTGCTGGCCATCACGAGGTGGATATCGCCCGAGTGCGACTTGAACTCGTAGCGCCCGCCCTTCGCCAGTGGGCCGTCGAAGTTGATCGATCCGCTAATCGACTTGGCAATGGCGCGATCGCACGTCACGTCCACCAGATGGATCTCGCCGCTGATGGAGTCGGCATCGAGGCTGCGCACCTTCGCGCCGCTCACCGTGACGTTGCCGCTAATGCTCGAGGCCCTCAGCGCGTCCTGGTTCGACACGCCGCTCACCTTCACGTCGCCCGACACCGATCTCACCAGCGTGGCGCCTGGCGCAAAGACCGCCGTGACATTGCCGCTGACCGAGTCGGCCCGCACTTCGCCCCTGATGCTGGTGATCTTGATGTCGCCCGAGACCGAGTGCGCGTAGACGCTGGTGCCCGCCGGGGCGGTCACGACGTAGTCAACCGACGTGCGCGAGTTGCGCCCTGTGTAGGTCGTCTTCACCTCGACCCGCCCGGCGCGCTCCGTCATCGTCACCTGCGTTCGCTCCAACTGGTCCTTCACGTCACCCTCGCGCGCGCGGACCCGCTTCACGGCGTCGATCGCGATCGTGTCGGTGCCGCCCTCGTTGACGATGACGGATCCGGAGACGTTGCCGATATCCAGCGTGCCGTTCGGGCCGACGCGGAAGCTCTTCGCGATCTTCTCGGTGGTCTCGGGACCCTGCCGCATCTCCCAGCTGGCGCGCCAGCTCATCGCGTTCCACGACGGGTGCCGCGCGTCGCGTGGCGCCCCGGCGTGCAGCGGGATGGGGAGGGACGCGACAATTGCCACCGCCGTGAGTCGAATGAAGAAGCGCATCATAGTGTTCGTCCTGTTCTCCGACCCTTCGCCCCGTAATCAGCGACCCTTCGCCCCCCGGTCAGCGACCCGTCGCCCCGTGGCCACCGACCCCTGACCCCCTAAATCTTCCCCAGGCTCCCCACCACCTTCGCCGTCCCCGCCTGGTCGCCCTTGCGCATCTCGTTGATCAGCGAAATCGTGTCGCGGAGCAGGCCGATCTTTCGCTGCAGCGCGTCGAACAGGCTGGCCTGTGCCAGCTCGCTCGTCGGCTGCGACCGCAGCGCCGTCCGGCTTTCGCGGATCGCCTGGTCGATCACGCCGATGTTCTTCTGCAGCACCTCGGCGACTTGCGGGTCGAGCAACGCCTGGCCCTCTTTCGCCACCTGCTCGAGCCCCGCGATGGCCTTCTCGTAGTGCTGGTCGGCCAGGTCCAGTTCCGCTTCAACCGATTGGACGGTTTGCGCGGGCGTTGGGTGCGCTGAGGTTGGTTCGACGGCCGCGGCGGGTACCGCAGGCCGCGTGGCGAAGAAGATGCCGGCCGACACGGCCAGCACCAGGACGGCCGCGGCCGCGAGGCCCGCCAGCACCGAAGGTCGCCTCGGGATGAAGCGCAGGACCGATCCGGGGCGCGGCTTGGCGGACGATGCCGGCAGACCGGCCGACAGGCGCCTGGCGCTTGCGCCCGAGGCTTCCGCGTCGAAGTCGGCGCGCACCTTCTGCCAGAGCGACTCGGGCGGCGTCATCTTCGGCAGCGCTCGGGCCGACTCGCGCAGGCGCCGGAGGTCGGTCAGCAGCGTCCGGCAATCCGCGCACTCCTCGAGATGCGACTCGAGGCGCGCCTTGCCCTCGCGCGACAGCGTTCCGTCGACGAGCGCGGAGAGCGCCGGTTGGAATTCAGTGCATGCCATAGGTGAATCCTGCGATCTCGGAGTCGTCCGGCTCGCGGCTCGCGACCAGCAGGCTGTAAGCCCTTTCGCGCACCCGTCAATTACGCCACCCCGGGTCGCTGGAACCTGCCCGTCTTTCCGGGTTCTCGTCCGCCAAGCCGCCGGCCGCCAGTCACCAGCCGGCTCAGCCTTGCAGCAGATTTCTCAGTCGCAGCCGCGCCTTGTGCAGCAGCGACTTCGAGCTCCCTTCGGCAATGCCCAGAAGCTTCGCGATCTCGTCGTGCTGGTAACCCTCCACATCGTGCAGCACGAAGGCCGACCGGTAGCTGGGCGGCAGCGCCTCGATCGCCTGTTCCAGGTCCAGCCGGGCCGCGGCGGCTTCGGCCGGTCGGCCCGGCGACATCACCGGGGCGGCATCGTCGTCGTCCAGCGAATCGGTGACCTTGGCCATCTTACCCTGCCGGCTCCGCAAGTGGTCCAGGCAGAGGTTTACGGTCAGGCGGTAGAGCCAGGTGCCGAGCGACGAGTCGCCCTTGTAGGTTCCCAGTTTCCGGTACGCCTGGAGGAAGACGTCCTGGAGGAGGTCTTCCGCGTCGGCTTGGCCGGCCATCCGATACGTCAGATTGTAGAGCCGGCTGGCGTGCTGCCTGTAGAGGCCTTCAAAGGCCTCCCGGTCACCAGCCAGGCACCGCGTCGCAAGTTCCCGGTCGCCAATTCCGATGTCGCTCATACCGTTAGACGGTGTCGTTGCCGCAGATCGTTGCCTATCAGGGCCTGACCCTATAGACGGGAACAGATCCTGGAAGGTTCCGGGCCCCCTTGACAGGTCTGCATCATTGATGCAGATTGATGCAGATGAGAACAACACTCAACATCGATGATCGCCTCTTGGCTGAAGCGGGCAGGCTGAGCGGCGTTACGGGGAAGACGGCTCTGATTCACGCCGGTCTGCAGGCTCTGATCGTGCAGGAGTCGGCGCGTCGCCTGGCGGCACTCGGAGGCAGTGAAGCCGGGCTCAAACCGGTTCCCCGCCGGCGTTCCGCCACCCGGGCCGACGCGCCATGATTGTCGTTGATACCTCCGTCTGGATCGAGCATCTGCGGACCGGTGGAAGTCCCCTTGGTCAGGCACTCGTCGCCGGCCACGTGCTGGGTCACGCCTTCGTCATTGGCGAATTGGCGTGCGGCAATCTGCGAAATCGCGCAGAGATCCTGGCTCTGCTTCGAGAACTCCCCGAAGCGCCGGTCGCGGAGCACGACGAAGTGCTGGCCTTCATCGATCTGCATCACTTGACGGGCATCGGCATCGGTTGGATTGATGCACATCTATTGGCAGCGACGTGCCTCGTCGGCGCCCGGCTCTGGACCCGCGATCGCGCT
>JADGOB010000206.1 GCA_017883185.1 Acidobacteriota bacterium | reverse complement strand
CGAGGAGTTCACGTTGTACGCGGCTTGCAAGGAGCGGTACGGCGGCGTGGCCTGGTGGTACTGGCCGCGGCCGCTGGCACTCCGCGAGCCGTCGGCCCTCGCCCTGGCCCGGGTCGAGCTGGCCGAGTCGATGGCTCATCAGACCTTCTGCCAGTTCCTCGTCCACCGGCAGTGGGACGCGATGCGGCGCCACGCCGAGTCACGGGGGATCGGT
Source organism: Acidobacteriota bacterium (assembly GCA_017883185.1). GTDB lineage: Bacteria > Acidobacteriota > Vicinamibacteria > Vicinamibacterales > Fen-181 > FEN-299. The sequence continues at coordinate 6,305 of JADGOB010000206.1, read as the reverse complement.
ATCATCGGCGATCTCCCCCTCTTCGTGACCGCGGACTCGGTGGACGTGTGGGCCCATCCCGGCTACTTCCTCCTCGACGCGCAGCGGCGGCCCACCGTCGTGGCCGGGGCGCCCCCCGACTACTTCAGCCCCACGGGGCAGCTTTGGGGCAACGCCCTCTACCACTGGGGAGCGATGCGCGAGGACGGCTACGCCTGGTGGAAAGAGCGCCTGGACCTCGCGCTCCGTTTCGTGGATCTCGTGCGGATCGACCACTTTCGGGGTCTGGAGGCCGCCTGGCACATCCCGGCAGGCTCGCGCACGGCCGAGACCGGCCGCTGGGTGGAGGGTCCGGGGGCCGATCTCCTCGACCACCTCCTGGCCGCCTTCGGCCGCTTGCCGGTGATCGCAGAGGATCTCGGTTTCATCACGCCGGCCGTCCGGGCCCTGCGGGATCGGTTCGGCCTCCCCGGCATGGCCGTCCTGCAGTTCGCCTTCGACAGCGACGCGAAGAATCCCTACCTCCCCCACAACCACACGCCCAACCTGGTCGTCTACACCGGCACCCACGACAACGACACCAGCGTGGGGTGGTTCCGGAGTCTTCCCGAGACCCGCCAGCACCACATCCGCGCCTACACCAAGTCCGACGGACGCGACATCGCCTGGGACATGATCCGCATGGCCTGGGCCTCCGTGGCCCGCCTGGCCATCGTCCCCCTGCAAGACGTGCTGATGCTGGGTTCGTCTGCCCGCATGAACCGCCCCGGCGTCCCCGACGGAAACTGGCGCTGGCGGCTCACATCCGACCAGCCCATCGCCGAGCGGCTCGACGGCCTTCGGGGGCTCGGTGAGCTATACGACCGGTTACCCCCCACGGCCGCGGAGGGGCCCGCCTTTCCGGACCCCGCCGCATGATGCACGTGGGCCTGGTGCTAACGTGGAGGTGAGGAGCGCGCCGTTTGCGGCGCGTCCCTCCCGACCGCAGGGTTGGGCGGCTGCGTATCGTCAGCCACGATCTCATAGTCACGGTCGGGACCAGATTCCCCTGCGATGCAGGTGAAGCAGGAGAGTCCGACCTCAGCGGAGCCGATGATCCAAATCGATTCTCCGCATTGACACCGGACTCCTCGGGCGTGGGCGTCCATAGCGTAACAAAGGCGCTTCATCAGATCGGCGCGATCAGCGCCTGGATTGGCTCGCAAGTGGAGTTCCACGTAGTCTTCCAGAGCGATCGGTGTGAATCCGGGCTTAGTCATAGGCTCTCCTATTCTCCTCGATGACCCGGTCACTGTGATTCCTGCTGAGCCGCCTAACGTTCGAGATAATCGGCGTGACCCGGCTTGCCGGAGCACGTCCGGTTGATTGAGGGGTTAGCCGTCGTTACTCGTAGTGTGTCCACATTCGAAGGACGCGAACGATGTGCTCTTTCGGGAAAACTTCGTAGACAATGCGATGCTGAACGTTAATTCGCCGAGAATATGCGCCTGCAAGGTCTCCGACCAACTTTTCGAAGGGTGGCGGGTTTTGATAGGGATCGCGCTTGAGGACCGCAAGAAGTTCTTCGGCCTTTGGCTTCAAGCCGCTCGTGGCCAGTTTCTTGGCGTCCTTGACCGCATGCTTGGCAAAGACGATCTGCCAGTTCACCAGTCAAGTTCCTTCGCGCTTTCGTTTAGCGGCTCCGCCATGCCTTCCTTGATGGACTCACGCATTCCGGGGACGGCAAGCAGGAACAAGGTTTCTTGAATTGCCTTCCAATCCTCTTCGGATACGAGCACTGCGCCGCGGCGCTTCCCGGAAATGTGGATCGGCTCGTGGGATTCGGCTGCCTGATCGATCAGGCGATACAGGTTGGCCCTAGCTTCGCTTGCGGTGAGAATAGTCATGAGGTGCTCCTATCGCAGGAGCGTACGCTAAGACGTACGCAACGTCAAGTGCAACATCGTAGTGCGCGTTCTACGACGGCTAACGTTCGCCATAACCGGCAGCCAAGACCAGAGCGAAGCGGCCCCTTTGGCTGTCCGCGTTGATGGCATGGTTAGGCATTGCTTGTGTATGCTTCTTCGTGACGTCCAAGAACACCCGGCGGCCCTGATTGACGAGAAGGCTCACTTCCACGACCGCGCCTCGATGCGCAACGTGCCTTTCACGCCGGGGCGCGTCTTCTGCGCGACGGGGATATCAAAGGCTATGCCGGCCTCACCGTCGAGCTTGCGCGTGACTGCGTCAATACCCGGCTTGCCGGGGTTGTCCTGCTGGTAGCCGTACTTGATGCGCCAGCCTCCGAGTGCCGCCTCGTCGGGGAACGCCTCGACCAGGATGAGCTCGCGCAGGATGTAGCCGCCCTCGTAGTGGCGTTTCATGAAGAGCAGGCCGTCCACCTCATAGTCGGGCACGAGCACCTTGAGGTCGAACGCGAAGCTCACCGAGCCCGACGCCTTGACGCTCTTGGTCGGGTCGAGGAACACGGAGAACAGGTGCGGGCTCTTGGCGCGATTGGGTGGGCGTTCGGTTCTAGCATTGCCGGGGAACAGGTCATTGTAGCTCCGGAAGATCGCGGAGTTCTCGCGCACCTCGCGGCGCGTCATCTGCCACTGGCAGCCGCGCACGCTGGCCGCGACCTCGAACTGGTAGGAGGCGCGCACTTCCTTGCCGGCCTTGAACTCTTTTTGCACCTCCGCCGGCAGCGTGATGTCGTCGAGGTCGAGGATGCCGTCCACGCGCAGCGCACCGAACAGGAAGCGCGTGAGGTTCTGGTAGCCTTCCTCGGAGTTCACGATGCCGTAGGGACCCGAGTGGCTGCGGGGCACGAAGGCACGTGGCGAGCTCACGTCCTTGCCACCGGGGCCCGGTCCGTGCGTGGTGGCGTTCTCGAGACGCACGAGGCCGTCGCTCGCGTCCCCGGCCGCCCAGGCCGAGAGCCCGCCCGCCACGGCGTAGTCGCGCGGGTTGGTGCCCACCAGGTTGAAGATGCGCTCGGGCGGGAAGTTCATCACGATCGAGACGTCGTCGCCCGTGGGCAGGCCGAGGTACCCGGCCATGCACTCACGGTTGAAGTTGTTGGCGTCGCCGAAGGAAAGCCAGCCCGGCACGTTGCGCACGATGCGCATGTCGATGCCGTTGTGCGGCGTGGCGTAGGTGAAGAACTTGTCCACCGCGCCGCGCGCTTCCGCGGAGCCGAGCTGCGGGTTCTGCAGGAAGGCGCGGCAGACCAGCTCGCCCATGGAGTGCGCGACGAGGTGGACGCGGAAGTCCGCGGGCGTCATCGCGTTGTTCGGGTTGGCGCAGATCTTGTCGCGGAGACGCAAGATCAGTCGGTCCAGTCCCTTCGAACTGCTCGATAGGCGGCGTCTCTCCCGTGCCGAAGTCCTTGCTGGCCTCGTCGTAGTAGCGGTAGATGATGATGCTGCGGTACGGGATCACACAGTCGGGGCGCTCGGCCGCCACGAGGTCCTCGCCGTCCACGAACACGTCATTGTAGCCGTGGTCGCTCATCAGGCGCACAAGCGGCGACTCGAAGAAGAAGCGCCTCACATCGCCGGTCCAGGCCATGCGCGCCTTGGTCGAGCCGATGTTGAAGCCCATGTACGGGTCGGCGACGGTCTCTTCGATCTCGCCCTGCGTGGCCGCGAAGCCGCGCACGTAGATGATCGGATGGTACGGCGGCAGCGAGGTGGTGGGCATAACGGCTTCTCCGTGGTGTGGCTGAGTGAATGTCAAGCGCACACTGAACTTCGATCACCGCAATCAAAGGCCACGCGTTAGTCGTGAATCTCCCAAAGGCCTAACGACCAAGCTCAGCGATCGCCGCTGGCGAGCAGGGTTGAGTGTGAAAGGCGCGTCCGAATCGCCGCACCGCACCGAACAGAGAAGCATAGCGGCGGTTCGCTGGAGCGCACTTGTTAGGCCGCGTATCGTAGCACAGCAATGAAATGACACGCCGTGCCCGCGAGTACGAACAGGTGCCAAACGAAGTGGGCGTACCGTATCCGGCGGCTGGCCGCATAGAACCCCACACCCGCCGTGTACGCGATACCGCCTGCCGCGAGCCAGAAGAGGCCCCACCCCGGCATCGCGTGCCACAACGGCCTTGCTGCGGCCAGAATCAGCCAACCCATGGCCACGTACAGCCCGGTCGAAAGCCGAGGGTGTCGAACTCCCCCGACCGACTTGCAGACAATGCCGGCCACGGCGAGGGCCCAGATGAGCCCGAAGACCGTCCAACCCCAGGGTCCCCGGAGTACGCCCAGCGTGAAAGGCGTGTACGTCCCGGCGATGAGAAGGTATATCGCTCCGTGGTCGAGGATGTGGAAAACGCGCTTGGCGCGATTCGGGGCCAGCGCGTGGTAGAGCGTCGAGGTGAGATAGAGGAGTGCCATGGTCGCGGCAAAGACCCCTGCGCCAACGATGGCTGCCGTGCCGTGCCGAACAGTGCCTAGCACGAGCACCGGCAGGGCGATCAGCGCGGCGAGGAATCCCGTGCCGTGGCTGATGCTGTTTGCAATTTCCTCCCCGAGGGATTGCGCCCGATGCCTGACTGCCGGTACTTCGACCACAAAGCCTCCTTCGTACGCGGCCCAACATCAGAGTCACCGAAGGCGCGCGAACCCGCTGAAAGGAACGGAACGCCTCAGCCGACACAATGGCTCCGCCGCTCCGTGAGAATGGTGTCCCGCCATACGCCGGCAAGCTGCGCTATGTGCTCACGGCGGCCAAGCACCCGAAACCCGCACCGCTCTTGAATCCTCAGACTCGCCCGATTCTCCGGGAAGGTGCTGGCCTGAAGGGTCCAGATCCCATGCGCCTCCGCCGCGGCGACAAGCGCCTGAAGAATTGCCAGCCCAAGCCCTTGGCCGTGCAGCCCCTTGGCCACGTAGACGCTCACCTCTGCCACGCCGTGGTAGCACTCGCGCCGCGACACGGGACTCAGCGCTGCCCAGCCCGCCAGCCCCTCGGCCCTGCGGCAGGCCAGCCGACACACGGCGAGGTGCGCGGCATCCCACTCGGGCCACGTCGGCACCCGGGTCTCGAACGTCGCGTTGCCGGTCGCAATGCCGGTTCGATAGATGTCGGCCACGTCGGGCCAATCCGAAGCTGTCAGTTCATCGATCCGGTATGTCATCGCAGTCTCCGGATTCCCGGTCAAGCGGCCAACGCTCGCGGCTCACCTGCGGCGGCCGCTCAACGCCGCTGCAAATCACCCCGCCTATCCCGCGGCCGCCGACAGGTGCAGCCGCTTGCTAGCCCGTGATTCGAGGGGTTGGGATAGACGAGGTGACTGCATATGACCGTGCCTAAAGACCGCGGGAAATCCCCAAAGAAGAAGTAGATGACCACCACGAAGAGCACACGAAAGGCCGCTCCAAACACGAGAGCTGTTATTAGGGCGGCGATTCCTAGACCGCGACGGGATCGTGTAGACGACCTGGAGGCAAGCACGGCAAGTGTTGCGCCGGGCACCCAGACAGCTGCCATCAACGCGCCGCTTTCCGCGAGCAGGTGGGAGAGAGTGATCGCATGGGAGCAGTTGTGGCGCAAATACGAATGAGGCAACGACGAGTAAGAGAAGGGCCGCCGCGATGGCTACACGTTGGCTACGCATACCGATTGTCAGCACCGCGGCCGTGCACGCCACGTTGATGAGCGCTGGGAGACCGAAGATGAAGGCAAAATCGGATGTCATCGCGTGGTCGGCACCTAACGGAGCGGCGCTTAACCCGCAAACCGCAGCTCGCGCGCTCCCCGCTTAGACTACCCTCGCTGGCCGCGGCTTGTCGCGGTTGACGCGCTTGTTAGGCGACACTCAGCGTCTTGATGCCAGCTACGTCGTCCTTGATCGCCTGGGTCGCGTCCCACAGGTCGACGGCGCGCTGGGCGTTGAGCCAGAACTCCGGCGAGTTGCCGAACAGCTTGGCGAGGCGCAGTGCCATCTCCGGACTCACGGAGCGGCGTCCGCGCAGCAGCTCGTTCACCGACTGGCGCGACACACCGATCGCGCCGGCGAGTCCGGACACGGTCAGGCCGTAGTCCGGCAGAAAGTCCTCGCGCAGCATCTCACCCGGATGGGTGGGGCGGCGCTTCATGGGTCCGGTATTGGCGAAGCTCATCTCACACCTCGTCTCAGTGGTAGTCACAGACCTCAACGTCGTAGGCGTCTCCATCGACGAACCGAAAGCAGATGCGCCACTGGTCGTTGACGAAGATCAAGTACTGGCCTTTGCGGTCGCTTTCCAGTGCGTGCAACCGGTTGCCAGGCGGAACCCTCAGGTCGTCAATCTGGGTCGCGAGGTCCACATACTCGAGCTTGCGGGCTACACGACCCGCTA
>JADGOB010000072.1 GCA_017883185.1 Acidobacteriota bacterium | reverse complement strand
AAGGCCTCGGCCTGAAGATGCCGACCGTGGACGCGCAGCAACAGCGCGATCTCGCCAAGGCGAAGCGACAACTGCTGGGCGAACGCTAGACATCTTCCAGGGCTGGAATCTGTCTCAGGGACGGACGACGCCGTGGGCGAAATCCTCCTCGTCCCGGAGGTCGATCCTCGCGCCTGGGCGGCCGCGAAGGACACCGCCATCCGCCCGTTACCGGAGCTGGCGTCCCTCCGCCCCGGCTCGTGCTTCACCGCGCTCGGAGCCAACGAGAACCCGGCGTCGCAGCGCCGCGGCGTCTACCGGCTTGGCAGTGACGGCATGTTCCGCCGCCTGCTCAAGGACCCCGGTCGAGGCCTGAACTGGTCCGACACGATCCCCAGCAATCGTTTCGGGCACTTCAGCCAGAGCCTCGCCATGCACGAAGACTGAACAGCGGCCAGGATGCCCGCACGAGCGTCCGCGACATCGTGGAGCTCACCCGACTGCGGCTTGACGAGGACGGCGGGGACGCCTCAGGCGCGACCCATGAACTCCCGGGTTTCGGTGTTCACGCGGACCTTCTCACCCTGCTTGATGTACAGCGGCACGCGAATCTCGATGCCCGTCTCGAGCGTGGCCGGCTTGGTCACGTTGCCGCTCGCCGTGTCGCCGCGAACGCCAGGCTCCGTGTAGGTCACGGTCAACTCCACCTGCTGCGGCATCTGCAGGCCGATGACGTTTCCATTGAACAGCAGGATCTGGGCCACCTGCCCGTCGAGCAGGCAGTCGAGCGCGTTGCCCAGCATCTCTTCCCGGAGGGTGAGCGTTTCAAAGCTCTCCTGGTCCATGAAGTGAGAGCCTGCGCTGTCACTGTAGAGGTAGCTTGCCGGCACCTGGGTGAGATCCGGCTCCTTGAACTTGTCGCCCGCCTTGAATGTCTTGTCGAACACCGCCTGCGTCTTCAAGTTCCGCATCTTGACGCGGACAAGCGTCTGGCCGCCCCGCGCGGTCGGCGTGGAGATCTCGACGTCAAGGCAGACGTAAGGGTTGTCGTCGAGCTCGAAGCACGTCTTGCGCTTGATGTCGATCGCTTCAATCAGGGCGGCCATGCGTTACCTCACCGTGCTATTTCGGTTCGACGACCGTGAACGAGCCTTTGCCTATGTTCATGCCGCAGATGATGTCGATCTTGCCCGACTTGGTCGGCGTGAACTCGATGGTGGTCTCTCCCGCCTTGACGGTCTTCTTCACGTCGAACGCGTTGATCACCACCGTCCTCATGCACCCTTTCACCGTGTCCAGGTCCACTTCCATCTTCACGGGCACGCCCTTGGTGACCGTCGCCGGGGTCACGACGTAGCCCTTGTCGTCGAACGTGAGCGTGACCGTCTGGACTTTCATCCCTGCCGGTTTGGCCACCTGCGCGGTGAGCACCTGGGCGCTCAACATGGCGCCCACGGGCAATGCGAGCAGCAACGTGACGATTCGCCTCGTGTTCATGTCCGTTCTCCTGTCTGCGGGGCCGGGCCGCGTGTCGGGATTTCGGGACTCGTGCAGGCGCCGAAGGACCAGGATCGATTTTCGCTCGAAGCCGGCAATTGGGCAAGGCCGCAATCTCGGCGCATAGGCGAAAAACGTCGTTCTTGCGCTAGAATGTTCTCTTCACATCGGCACAGGCTCAGCGAGTGAGTCTCCGGCGACAAAGACGACTGGTCGCCACGATTGTGGTGCCGACAGGTTTCGTCGTCGTCGGAAGACGCGCACCTGCAGGGCCACAGAGGGCGAAATGACGCACGAGAACGGACGGCGATGACTCGATTTGCTCAGGAATACTGGGCGCTGATCCTCGGCGGATCCAGCGGGTTCGGCCTGGCCTCGGCACGCAAGCTCAGCGCCGAGGGGATGAACGTCTGCGTCGTGCACCGCGACCGCCGCGGCGCGATGGAACGGATCAACCGCGAGTTCGACGAGATTCGCGCGAACGGCCGCGGGTTCTTCAGCCTCAACCTCGACGCACTCACCCCGGAGGGGATGACCTCGGTCCTCGAGGGGCTGGAGAGTCGCCTCGGCTCGGACGGCAAGGTCCGGGTCCTTCTCCATTCGATCGCGTTCGGCAACCTCAAGCCGGTGGCGGCCGCGAAGCCGCCGGCCAGCGCGCCAGCTCTCGATCGGTTGGCGGACGCGCTCGGCGTGTCGAAGGCCGACTTCGATCGTGCGGTCGATCGGCTCGCCGAAGCGGGTGAACCGCTGTTCCAGGCCCTGGGGCCGGTGGACTACGGCGAGGCGATCCTGGACGACGATGACATGGCACGCACCATCTACTCGATGGGCACGAGCCTCCTCACCTGGGTGCAGCGGATTCACGGCGCCGGCCTGTTCGCCGCCGACGCACGCGTCATTGGGCTCACCAGCGAGGGGAACGAGGTCGCGTGGCGCGGCTACGCCGCGGTGGCGGCGGCCAAGTCGGCGCTCGAGTCGGTCTCGCGAGCCATCGCTGTCGAATTTGCGCCGCACGGGATCCGCTCCAACATTCTGCAGGCGGGCGTGACCGACACGCCGGCGCTCCGCGTCATCCCGGGCAGCGCGCGCATGAAGGCCGGCGCGCGCCTGCGCAACCCGTTCGGCCGCCTGACGACCCCCGAGGACGTGGCGAACGTCGTGTTCTTGTTGAGCCTGGACGAGGCCCGCTGGGTGAACGGCGCCCTCATCCGCGTGGACGGGGGGGAACACGTTGCCTAGACACGAACCGCTTCCTGGCGACCTGTTCATTCACGGCGTCGGCCATTTCCACCCGGAAAACCGGATCGACAACGCGTTTCTGGCGTCGCTGCACATCGGCACCGACGATGCGTGGATCATGGAACGGGTGGGCATCCGCTCCCGTCGCACGGTGCTGGCGCTCGACTACATCGTCCGAACCAGGAACGAGCATCCCTCCGAAGCCGCCCGCTGGTCGCTGCACACCAATGCAGAAACCGGAGCGTTCGCCGCGCGGCTCGCACTCGAGCGCGCGGGGATCACGCCATCGGAGGTCGGCCTCGTCATCGCCGGCGGCTGTTCGCCGCAGTACTCGATCCCGGCCGAAGCCTGCCTGATCGCCGCCGAGCTCGGGATCAACGCGCCGGCGTACGACCTGAGCTCCGCCTGCTCCAGCTTTGCCGTGCAATTGCACCACCTCCGCGCGATGCGCCCCGAGGCCGTGCCCGACTACGTGCTGGTGGTCAACGTCGAAAACACCACGCGCACGGTGGACTACCGCGACCGCCGGACCGCCGTGCTCTGGGGCGACGGGAGTTCGGCCGCGGTGGTCTCGGCCCGCCTGCCCGCGCCCGTCCGCATCAGTCAGAGCGTCGTGCACTCCGACCCGTCGGGCTGGAACAAGGTGGTCATCCCCACCGGGGGCCACTTCGCGCAGGACGGGTCCGCCGTACAGGGCTTCGCGATCCGCAAGTCGGTGGCGACGGTGAACGAGCTGGCCGCCCACCTGGCGGGCGACCGCGCGGAGATGCTGTTCATCGGCCACCAGGCCAACCTGCTGATGCTGAACACCGTGTGCGAGCGGGCGAAAGTCGACCCGGCCCGGCACCTGTTCAACGTGGACGAGTTTGGCAACTGCGGCGCGGCCGGCGCTCCTGGCGTGCTGTCACAGAACTGGGACCGCCTGCCGCCGCGGTGCGAAATCGCGCTGGTGGTCGTTGGGTCGGGCCTGACCTGGGGCGGCCTGCTGATCGACGTCGGGAGGTCTTCGTGAAATACGCCGAGTTCCTGCAGAGAACACAGTTCTCGAAGGTCGAACTGCTGGCGTGCGCGAACGGCACGCTGGTTGACGATCCACCGGCCGACGGGTTTGCCACGCTGCCTGGTCCGCCCATGCTCATGGTGGACCGCGTCGTCGAGATCAGCCACCGCGGCCCGCAGGGACGCATCGTGGCCGAGTACGATGTCCAGATTGACGCCTGGTTTTTCCAGTGCCACTTCAGGTCCGATCCCGTGCAGCCCGGGTGCCTGGGTGTGGATGCGATCTGGCAGCTGATCGGGTTCTACGGCGGCGTGCGCGGTGCGAAAGGCGCGGGGCGCGCGCTCGGCGCGAAGGAGATCGAATTCTCCGGCCAGATCCGGCCCTACAACAAGCTGGTGCGCTACGAGATCGACATCCGCCGCTACGCGGAACTCTCGGACACGGGCGCCGCCATCGCGATTGGCACAGGCCACGTCATCGTGGACGGCGAGCTGATCTACACGGTGAAGGACGCGAAGGTCGGGATGTTCAAGGGTATCCGGTACCCCGACTACCCGTTGCCGTCGGTGAATTCGGTCGGCGGGATCATGTACAGATAGTTGACAGTTGAGAGTGGCTGGCGGCCAGTGGCTCGTCAGTCACGCGTGACGCACTGACAACCGACAACCGACAACTGGCAACTGATTACTGCTTGGATCCACCAATGGTTGGAGTTCGCCTCACCCCGGCGCAGGTGCTCGAGTTGATGCCGCAGCAGCGGCCGTTCCGCTTCGTGGACGAGATCCTCGAAGTGGACGGGCAGCGCATTGCCGGACGCTACACGTTCCGCAAGGACGAGTGGTTCTACGCGGGCCATTTCCCGGGACGGCCGATCACGCCCGGCGTCATCCTGCTCGAGTCGATGTGCCAGGTGGGCGTGGTGGCCATGGGCATCTACCTGTTCGCGCTGGAACGCTCGGTGGAAGAGGCGCGCGCGTGGACGACGCTGTTCGTCGAGGCGGAATCGGAGTTCCTCAAGTCGGTGCTCCCCGGTGAGACGGTGACGATTCGGGGCGAACAGATCTTCTGGAGGCGGAACAAGCTGCGCGCGCGGATCGAGATGTTCGCGGCGGACGGCACGCTCGTGGCCCAGACCACGGCATCGGGATTGGGAGTCAGGAATGGCTGAACGAGTGGTGGTCACGGGAATGGGCGTCGTCGCGGCCAACGCGCACGGCCTGGAGGCGTTCGAGCAGGCGTTGCGGGCCGGCCGGTCGGGGATTCGCTTCCACCAGAAGCTTCGCGACCTCGGCTTCGCCTGCCAGGTCGGCGGCGTGCCCGAGGTGAGCGACGAGCTCAAGCAGCAGTACTTCTCGGCCGACACGCTTCGCGCGCTCAACAGCGGCATGGTGTACGCCAGCATCGCGGCGATCGACTGCTGGCGCGACGCCGGGTTTGCCGTGCCCGAGGCGGGCAGCGACGAGGTGGACTGGGACACCGGCGCGATCATCGGCACCGGGATTGGCGGCGTGGACACGGTTGGCGAGTGGGTGGTCCCGCGCGTGAACGAGGGCAAGGTCCGGCGCCTCGGCAGCGCCGCCGTCGAGCAGACGATGGCCAGCTCGGTGAGCGCGTGCGTCGGCGGCTTCCTGGCGCTCGGCGGACAGGTCACGACCAACAGCAGCGCCTGCACGACCGGCACCGAGGCCATCGTGGACGCCTTCCACAAGGTGCGGGCAGGCCGGGCCGTCCGAATCCTCGCGGGCGGGTCGGAAGGATCGTCGCACTACATCTGGGCCGGCTTCGACGCCATGCGCGTGCTGGCCCGGCAGTCGAACGACCACCCCGAGGCGGCGTCGCGGCCGATGAGCGCGTCGGCCGGCGGGTTCGTCCCCTCGTCGGGAGCGGGCCTGCTCATGGTGGAAAGCCTGTCGTCGGCGCGCGCGCGCGGCGCGCGTATCTACGCCGAGATCCTCGGCGGGCACGTGAACTGCGGCGGCCAGCGGGGCGGCGGCAGCATGACGGCGCCGAACCCCGAGGGGGCGAAACGATGCGTGCTCGCGGCGCTGGCGATCGCCGGGATCGGACCCGAGCAGGTCGAGGCGATCAACGGGCACCTGACGGCGACGATGGCCGACCCGATCGAGGTGGGGACGTGGCAGCGGGCGCTGGGGCGGCGGCCTGAAGAGTTCCCCTGGATCAACTCCACTAAGTCGCTCGTCGGGCACGGCCTGGGCGCGGCTGGCGGAATCGAAGCGGTGGCGTCGGTGCTGCAGGTCAGCCGCGGCTTCATCCACGGGTCGATCAACTGCGAGGATGTCCACCCCGACATCGCGCCGTTTGCCGCGCACATCCCGCACCGGACCATCGACTTCGCGCCGCGCGTCCTGGTCAAGGCCAGCTTTGGCTTCGGCGACGTGAACGGCTGCCTCATCTTCGGCAGGTGGGAAGACGGACGATAAGGAGACAGGCATGGATACCAAGACAGCATTCGGAAAGATCATCAGCATCATCAAGCCGTTCGTGAAGAACACCACGGCCTTCGGCGCTGCGACCGACGGCACGCGGATCATCGAGGACCTTGGCGTGAACTCCGCGCGCCTGGTGGACATCATCCTGGCGTTCGAGGACGAGTTCGGCATCGAGGTGGACGACGAGTCGGCGGACCGCGTGAGGACCCTGGGCGACGCCGTCCAGATGATCCTGCAGAAGACGGCGCCGGCGCTCTGACGACCCGCCGTGTTGTCATCAAAAGAGCGTCTCAGGCTGCGGGTGCAGGAGGCCGTGGCGCAGGCCCTCATCCTCCTCACCTACTTCAGCCTTGAGGGGTGGTTGCGGTTCCGGCGCTACCGGATTCCCACTCAGCGGCGGATCCGCGCCGAGTTCGCGGCGCTCGTCGGCGACGAGCGGGGACCGCTGCTGATCTGCGCGAACCACCTCACGCTGATCGATTCGCTGGTGATTCAATGGGCGCTGGCCCCGGGCTGGCGCCTGTTCGTGCGCCCGGCCTGGTTCACCTGGAACCTGGCGGACAAGCACAACATCACGAAGAACGTGTTCGTGCGCATCCTCGGGTACCTCGGCAAGTGCGTTCCGGTCCTGCGCAAGGGGCCGCCCGAAGAAGCGCGCCGCACGCTCGACAAGGTGGCGTGCCTGCTGTCGCGCGGCCAGTCGGTGCTGGTGTTTCCCGAGGGCCGCCGCAGCCGCGTGGGCCGAGTGGACACAGAGAACTTCACTTATGGCGTCGGCCGCATCGTGCAGGAGACGCCGTCGGCGCGGGTGCTGTGCGTCTTCGCGCGCGGCCTCGGGCAGCGGGAGTACGGCAACTACCCGCACCCGGGAGAGACGTTCTTCGTCCGGTTGAAGCGCTGCGCTCCGACGACGTCATTTCGGGGGATGCGGGGCGACCGCGACCTCTCGACGCAAATCGTCGGGCAACTGAGCAAGATGGAGCAGGAGTACTTTGAGAACGCGATCCTGGATCGGTAACGACATCGTCGATCTCGCCGAGCCCGGCGTGGCGGGCAAGGAACGCGATCGGCGGTTCATGGACCGGGTCTTCACGCCCGAGGAACGCGATCGGATCCTGGCGGCCGCCGCCCCCACACTTGCGTTGTGGAAGGCGTGGACCGCGAAGGAGACCGCGTTCAAGATCGCCAGCAAGCTCCGCGAAGGCGTGATCTTCGCGCACAAAGCGTTCGAGGTCGGCTCCGAACCGGCCGCCGCGGCCGGGAGCAACCTCACGACGGCAGGCAGCCTCGGCCAATGGGTCAGCGTGCAGTTCGAAGATCTCGACATCCGCGTCCGCTGGGAGATGGCGGTCGACTACATTCACTGCGTCGGACAGCTCGCGCGCGGTGACGCCGTGAACGCCCAGGGCGCCTCCGAGCCGGCGGTTCGCCCGCGACGACTGCTGGCCGGAATCCTCCACGACAGCCAGGCGCTGGACGGCATCCTGAGCCTCGCGGAACAGGCCTCGGTCTACTCGACCGCGTCCGAGCGCGCGCGCCTGCTGGCTCGCCGGTTGATGGATCGGTGGGATCTCCAGGGCGCCGAGATCGTGCGCATGTGGCGCGCGTGGGGATGGGGCCCGCCGGTCGTCGCCCAGGAAGGCCACCCGATCGCCGGATTCGACGTCAGCCTCTCTCACGACGGCCGATTCGTGGCCGCCGCGCTGGCCGGGCCTGTCCTCACGTAACGTCCTGAATCGAGGTCGCGAACGCCAGCGCGAGCAGCGCCTGCTGCTCCAGCTGGTGCGCCTTGCCCGAGCCGGTCGCCGGACTCGCCGACGCGCGCCGCTTCACGGAGGTGACGCCTGGGTGGGCGAAGATCGTGCGGAGGCGCGGCATCACGTAGAAATGCGCCCCCATGTTCTTCGGCTCCTCCTGCACCCACACCACCTCGCGCGCCTCGTGATACCCCGCCAGCGCCTTGGTCAGCGGCGTCGTCGGGAACGGATAGAGCTGCTCGAGGCCGAGGATCGCCGTGGTCGTGTCGCCCCGGCGTTTCCGTTCGGTGCGCAGCTCGTGCACGATCTTCCCGGTGCCGATCAGGATCCGTCGCACGCCGGACGACGCCTCCTCGTCGGGAAGCACGGTCTGGAACCGTCCCCGGGTCAGCTCGTCGATCGGCGATGACGAGCTGGCGTGGCGCAGCATGCTCTTCGGCGTGAACACGATCAGCGGCTTGCGCCAGCTGCGGAGCGCCTGTCGCCGCAGCATGTGGAAGTACTGCGCGGAGGTGGATGGCTGGCAGATCTGCAGGTTGTCTTCACCGGCGAGCTGCAGGAAGCGCTCGATCCGGGCGCTCGAGTGTTCGGGGCCCTGGCCCTCGTAGCCGTGCGGCAGGAGCAGCACGAGGCCCGACAGCAACCCCCACTTGTCTTCGCCGGCACTGAGGAACTGGTCGATGATGACCTGCGCGCTGTTGACGAAGTCGCCGAACTGCGCTTCCCAGAGGACGAGCGCCTCGGGGTAGTCGCGGCTGAAGCCGTACTCGAAGGCCAGGACGGCCGCCTCGGACAGCGTCGAGTTGTAGATCTCGCATCGGGCCTGTCCCGGGGCGACGTGGCTGAGCGGCATGAACTTCCGCTCGTCCTCGGTGTCGATCAGCACCGCGTGCCGCTGGTTGAACGTCCCGCGTTCGCTGTCCTGTCCGCTCAGGCGAATCGGCACACCCCGTGTGAGCAGGCTTCCGAACGCCAGCGCCTCCGCCATCCCGTAGTCCAGGCGCCGCGTGCCGGCCGCCATCTCGGCGCGCTGCTCCAGCAGCTTCTTCACCTTCGGGTGGATGTTGAACCCGTCGGGCCACGACGTGATCCCCGTCGCCACCGCGCGCAACTCCTCGAGTGCGACGCCAGTGTCCACCTCGTACGACGCGTTGTGGCAGCCGCCCTGGTAGCGGGACCAGTAGGCCGGCAGCTGCGCCAGCGCCACGCGCTCCCCGATCTTCTTGGCGTCCTCTTGCGCCTGGCCGTACTCGGCACGCACACGCGCGGGGAGGTCGCCGACGTCGAGACCGGTCCGCGTCGCGAACACCTGCCACAGCGGCGGGTGGTTCTTGATCGCCTTGTACATCCGCGGCTGCGTGATCGTCGCGTCGTCCACCTCGCTGTGCCCGTGACGACGGTATCCGACCATGTCGATGAGGACGTCGCTGCTGAAGGTGTAGCGGAACTCGGCGGCGAGTCGGGCCACCCGGGCCATGGCGGGCAGGTCCTCGCCGTTGACGTGGAAGATCGGGATCGGGAGCCGGCGCGCCACGTCGGTCGAGAATGGCGACGCATGCAGTTCCCTGTCTGACGTCGTGAACCCGAGCTGGTTGTTGACGACCACGTGGATGGTGCCGCCCACGGTGTAGCCGGGTAACCCTGCAAAGTTCAGCGCCTCGGCGGTAATGCCCTGCCCTGCGAACGCGGCATCGCCGTGGAGGACAATCGCCATGATCCGCTTCCAGGCGCCGTCGCCCTCCCGCATCTGGCGCGCGCGCGTCCGCCCGACGGCGACGGGATAGACCGCCTCGAGATGGCTCGGGTTCGAGACGAGCTTCACCCGAAGGTCCCGGCCGCTTCGAGTCCGATAGGCGCCGGTCGCTCCCATGTGGTACTTGACGTCGCCGCTGCCGAGCACGCTCTTCGGATCGGGATCCTCGAAGCCTGCGTAGACGTCGAGCACCGGGCGGCCGACAATCTGAACCATGACGTTGAGCCGGCCACGGTGGCTCATGCCGATCAACGCTTCCTCGAGCCCCCCGCCGGCTGCCTCGTCGAGGACGTCGTCGAGCAGCGGGATGAGTCCGGTGACGCCTTCGAGCGAGAACCGCTTCGATCCCGGGTACCGGCCGTGCAGCACCTCTTCGAACAGCTCCGCGCGGACCAGGCGTTCGAGGGTCGCCAGGCCGTCGATCGCAGGAATCGGCTGCTCGATGCGCTCCTGCACCCAGCGGCGACGCGCGGGGTCGGCGATGTGCATGAACTCCACGCCGATGGGGCCGCAATACCAACCACGGGCCCGAGCGGCCAGGTCCCCCTTCGCGTCCAGTTCGGGATGCGGCGCCGGCTGCGCTAACAGAAGCGGGTCGAGAGCCGCTTCGAGATAGCCCCACCGCCGGAACGCATCGAGGACGCGCTCGTCATCGACCAGCCTGACTTCGCGCTGTTGCGCCATCGTCTTCTGCCCCTGTTGTTCGAGAAAACTCCCGATGACCAGTGTTGCGCAACGCTGTGGATCTTGTCTACCGTGGCTGACGACAAGGCGGATGTCGCACGCAATCGGTGGCCATCCGGGGGTGATTGCGGGTAAGCTCGTTGTGTGAGATCCCATTCCATGACACGCACGAAGATCGCCCGCTTCTGGTGGTGCCTCGCGGTGGTCCTGGCGGCTGCTGTCGCCGTGAGCGCCCAGGACAAGCCCGCACCGAGCCCCGCGCAGACCGTGGCGCTCGATCAACCCGTGGCCGTCGATCCGCGCATCACCATCGGCTACCTGTCGAACGGCCTCCGGTACTACATCCGGAGCAACGCCCGGCCCTCGCAGCGCGCTGAACTCCGGCTCGTCGTGAACGCCGGATCGGTGATGGAGGAGCCGGACCAGGTGGGCCTCGCCCACTTCATCGAGCACATGGCGTTCAACGGCAGCGAGCACTTCGCCAAGCAGGACCTCATCCGGTTCATGGAATCGATCGGGATGCGCCTCGGCCCCGGCGTGAACGCAAACACGTCGTTCGACGAGACGGTCTACATGCTGCACGTCCCCACCGACAACCCCGAGGCGATGCAGAAGGCGTTCCTGTTCTTTGCCGACGTCGCCAATCGCCTGTCGTTCGACGCCGACGCGATCGACAAGGAACGTGGCGTCATCATCGAGGAATGGCGGCAGGGACGCGGCGCGGCGGCGCGCATGCAGGACCAGCAGTTCCCCGTTCTCCTGAAGGGCTCCCGCTATGCCGAGCGCGTGCCGATCGGCACCCGGGAGAACCTCGAGCGCTTCAAGCCAGAAGCGCTGAAACGCTTCTACACGACCTGGTATCGCCCTGACCTGATGGCCGTCATCGCGGTCGGCGATTTCAACAAGAACGACGTGGAGCGGCTTATCAGGGAGCAGTTCGGCCGAATTCCCGTGGCCGAGGAACGGAAGCCACGCCCCGCCTTCGACGTCCCGGACCACCCGGACACGCTCTACGCCATCACCACCGACCCGGAAGCCACCATGACGACGGTGGCGCTCTACAACATGCTTCCCCTCCGCGAGCAGACGACGGTAGGGGCGTACAGGCAGCGGCAGATCGAGCGGCTCCATGTCGGGATGCTGAACGCCAGGCTTGCGGAGCTGGCCATCAAGCCCGACGCGCCGTTCATGAGGGCGGGCATCCAGCGCGGCATCTTCGTGCGAACGAAGGAATCGGCGTCGTTGATGGCGCTGGTCAAGGAGGACGGCATTGCCCGCGGCCTGACGGCGCTGGTCACCGAGTCCGCCAGGGCCGCGCGGTTCGGGTTCACGCCTGGCGAACTCGAGCGGGAGCGCCTCGAGGTGCTACGCGGTTACGAGAGCGCGTTTGCCGAGCGCGACAAGGAAGAGTCGGCGGACCTGGCCGCCGAGTTCGTCCGGGCCTTTACCCAGCAGGAGCCGACACCGGGCATGCCGTATGAGTACGGCCTGGTCCAGCGCTTCCTGCCCGAAATCACCCTCGAAGAGGTCAACAAGGTGGCCCGGGACTGGACCAGCGGCAGCCGCGTCGTCCTGGTCAACGCGCCGAAGAAGGACGGGCTGGTGGTTCCCGACAGCACGCAACTGGCCGCAGCCATGAAGAGCGCCATGAGCGGCGACATCAAGCCGTACGTGGACGTCGCCACCACCCGGTCGCTGATGGAGCGCCTGCCCGAACCGGGCAGGGTCGTCAAGACGACGACGCGGGATCGGTTCATGCTCACCGAGTGGGAGCTCTCCAACGGCGTGAAGGTCGTGCTGGTACCGACCAGTTTCAGGCAGGACGAGGTGGTCTTGCGCGCCACCAGCCCTGGAGGCACCTCGCTCGCGGGCGACAAGGACTACGTGGCGGCCATGACCGCCGCGCAGGTCGTTGGGGCGGGAGGCGTCGGTCCGTTCGACGTCATCCAGCTCCGGAACGCGTTGTCCGGCAAGGCCGCGTCGGTGACGCCGTTCATCAACGACACCGAAGAAGGGCTCGGCGGGATCGCCTCCCCCAAAGATCTCGAGACGCTCTTCCAGCTCGTGTACCTCAGTTTCACCCAGCCGCGGGCCGACGTGGCGGCCTTCGGGGTGATGACCGCGCAGGCGAGGGCGATGCTCGCCAACCAGCAGGCCAGTCCCGAATGGACCTTCAGGCAGACGCTGGACACTGCCCTCACGCAGAACCACTACCGCGCGCGGCCCATGACCCCGCAGATGGTGGACGAGATGGACCTGCAGCGCTCGTTCGCGTTCTACAAGGACCGTTTCGCGGACGCAAGCGACTTCACCTTCGTGTTCACCGGGAGTTTCGACCTCGCGACGATCAAGCCGCTGGTCGAGCGCTACCTGGGCGCGCTGCCCTCGCTGCGCAGGCGCGAGACCTGGAAGAACGACGGGGTCACCCCGCCGAAGGGCGTCGTGGAGAAAGTGGTTCGGAAAGGGATCGAGCCGAAGAGCCAGGCGGCCATCGTCTTCACCGGCCCGATCCAGTTCGACTCGGCGCACGAGGTTGCGCTCGACGCGCTGTCGCTCGTGCTCGAGGGGCGGTTGCGCCGTTCCCTGCGGGAAGCGCTGCGCGGCACCTACGGAGTCGAAGTCGGGGCCCAGGCGTCGAAGATCCCCGAGGCCCGGTACAGCGTCACCGTGGAGTTCGGCTGCGACCCGGATCGCACCGAAGAACTCGTGGCGACGCTCTTCAAGGAAATCGAGCGGCTGAAGGCCGAGGGGCCGACCGAGGCCGAGGTGGGCGACGCGCGCGAGGCCATGATGGTAGCCCACCGCACAGACCTCGCGGAAAACGCCCGTCTCGCAGCGAAGATCGTGGAGCGCTACGAGATGTCCGAGGACGTCGCGCAGTTCTTCGACCTGCCTGGCGAGTTCCTGAAGGTGAACGCGAGCGCCATCCAGGACGCAGCGCGGCGCTACCTGGACACCGCCAACTACGTGCGTGTGACGTTGTTCCCCGAAACCGGCGGCCAGAAGAAGTAGACGAAGGCGAGGACGCCCGCCACCAGCAGCCCCCCGGCGGCCACGACCATCGCGATTCACCGCCAGCCGACCTCGGCCACCGAGCCGACACTCGTAAAACGCCCGAGAACGTGTGTCCTTTCGAGCGCGGTCCGCCCCCGGCGTTCTTCGGCGCCGATGTGATATACTTTCACAGTCAGGTTGGGTAAGAGCACTCCGCTCTGTCCGCGTCCAAGTCGAAGTGAGCCTCACTGTCTCGCTTCCCCGGCACACGGCATCAGTCAGGAAGAGCCTTTCTCCATCCCGCTCGAGGGCCGCATCCGGACCCTGGGCGATCAGCACCCCGATGAACGGACGTTGACGGTCCGCCATCACCATCCACCGCGTCAAGCGGGCAGGAGATTAGGCATGGGTCGTAAACTCTACGTAGGAAATCTGCCGTACGAAGTCGGCGAAGCGGACCTTCAGCAGCTGTTCGGCGCCGCGGGGACCGTTGAATCGGTCAATGTCATGCGCGACATGGCCACCGGCCGGGCGCGCGGGTTTGCGTTCATCGAGATGAGCACGGACGAAGAAGCCCAGAAGGCGATCACCCAGTTCAACGAGCACTCGATGGGCGGGCGCAACCTCACAGTCAACGAGGCGCGTCCCAAGCCCGAGCGTTCGGGCGGCTTCGGCGGCGGCGGTGGCAACCGGCGCCGGTCCGAACCGCGTTGGTAGCGACGGCGGCGGCGGGCGTCACATCCTGACGCCCCGCTGCGACGCCGGGTATCGGCCCGACGAGTCTCGCGACAACTGACCCGGGGACGGTTCTTCCGAGGGTGCCGCATGCGCACGAAAAGGAAGGAACGTCCCCGTTTTTCGTTTCCCCCCTCGGTCTCACTCCGGCCCACAGCTCCACGACCCGCGCGAGCGTGCAGGACTGCTTGTTCGCCCTCACGCGAGAGCGACACCTCGCGCGGCTCGAGGCCGCGTGGCAGCAGCCGCGTCTGGCGATCGCCGCGCACCGCAACGCGGGTTCGTTCAATGCGGCCTGCCCACGAGAAGCGTCTTGTCCATCGCGCGCTGAGCCCGCAGACCGTCCTCGTGTCGGCGGTGCCGAACAGCTGGCTGCCAAGCCGCGTTCTAGGTCGGATATGCGGCTTCAACGTGTCGGTGGCACACGTCTGGGCGAAACAGGAGCACCAGCTCGCCAAGGCCGGTCACCGTATGCCCGTGGAGGACAGCTACATTGCGGCCACGGCCCGCCGCTACGGATTCACGATCGTCACGGGAAACGACCAGGATTTCCGTCGGCCTGGCCTGAAGGTGTTGAACCCGTTCACTGAACTACTTCCTGCCAACGCTCGCGACAGTCGTCGTCTTCTTGGGCAGCCTCGTTTTGGTGAATCGCAACCGTCTCGCTCATCGCCTTGCGCTGTTCCAGCGGTACTTCCTCGAGTCTCGCGTTCCTGACCTGTTGTGGGCTCGCGTGTACTTCGCGTATCGACGGTGCTACCCGAGCAAGAGCAAAGTGCGGGCGTTTGAGGAGAGGCTCGGCGAGTCTGGCGCATCCGTTCTGTTGATCGCGAGTGTCTTGAATATCGCCATCCTCGGACGGAGGTAGCGCGCCAGCAGGGTTCGGCTCGAACACTCGCGTTTCCTGGCAGGAATCAGTTGGGTTACCGAGCCGCAAACGGGTTGCGGACGTGAACGCCCCGAATCGTCTGGCCGTCGTTCAGGTCCTCGGTCCACAGTATGTCGCAGCCCGATTCGGCGGCCGCCCGCACCACCATCGCGTCCCAGAAACTCAGACGTGTCTGTTTCTGGAGATCAATCGCCGCGAGGACGTCATCGACGGTTGGTGAGAATACTCGCCAGGCGGCAAACTCCCGAATCCGATCAGCCGCCTCGTCGACCGAGAGTGGACGAGCGACGCGGCGGGTGACCGTCACAAAGAACTCCTGCAGCACCTGCACGCTGAGGCATCCCGTGCCGGTCTGCCAGAGCCGTTCGAGCAGTGTCCTGGCCGTCGTCTGCTTGCTGCCTGCCGAAGAGTCGAAGGCGTAGACGAGGACGTTGGTGTCGACGAACTCGCGCGACGCTTCACCGCTCATGGAGATCATCGCGGGACCATGAGGGGCGCCCGCCGGTGCCGAGCGACCGAGGCGCACGCAAGGCGGCGAGCGATCGCCGCCGCGCCGTCGCATAGCGCCGATCCTCGTCCGTGAGGCGAGCGAGCGCCGCCGCCATCAGCGCCGACATTGAGGTGTCCCGTTTTGCAGCGAGCCGCTTCACCCGCTTCAGCAGTTCCGAGGGAAGACGCAGTGTGACGTTCTGGACCTCAGCCACGAAAACGAGTGTAGCACGAAAACGCGTGCATAGTGGCGATGGGTGGGCCACGCTCGGGATGGCCGCTTCGAGTGACGCGGTGATATGATCCAACAGGAACCGACAAGATGAGCCAACTTCACCGCATCACGGCCCGACCCGAGCAGTGTGGTGGCCGCCCCTGCATCCGCGGGATGCGCATCAGGGTCAAGGACATCCTCGACCTGCTGGCGTCGGGTGCCAGCCGCGAGGTCATCCTGGCCGACTTCCCCTATCTCGAAGCAGAAGACGTCGTCGCCGCGCTGGAGTTTGCCGCGGCCCAGGCAGACCACGCCGTCCTGCGGATTGCCTGATGCGGTTCCTGGTTGACGCGCAACTCCCGCCTGCTCTCGCCCGCTGGATCACGGAACACGGCCATGACGCGACACACGTCGCCGACTGCGGACTCGCTGCGACGACGCTACGACCTGTTACGCGTCACCGCGGCGGACCACGTCGAGTTCGTGTGCATGTACGGCTACAACACGTCGCTCGCCGAGGACGTCGAGCGCTACTACCGATGGCTCTGTTTCGAGTACGCTCGTCAGTGCGGCCGGATCCACCGCGGGCTCGTCGACACCCTGTATCGCTACAACGACCGACACATGCGAGGGACGTTCCTCCAGCAGTTGGAGGAGATGGGGCGGGCCGGCTCGCGCGCGGCTACGGTTGCCGCGAACCGGCCGCCGGCTGCTTGTAGATCTTGCCGTCCTTCATCACGAACGCGACCTTCTGGAGCGTCGTGATGTCGGCGGTCGGATCGCCGGGAACCGCGACGAGATCGGCGAACAGTCCCGGCTTGATCGTGCCGATCCGCTCCTCGAGCCGCATCACCTTGGCGTTCACGGCAGTGGCGGCGAGCAAAACCTGTGCGGGCGTCATCCCGTTGCGCACCATCCACTCGGCCTCGCGGTAGTCCTCGCCGTGTGAATACACGCCCACGTCGCCGCCGAGACCGATGACGACGTGGTTCTTCATGGCGAGCTGGAACGCCAGCTTCGCCTGCTCCATCGACCGCGTCGGGGGGCCGCCTCGCTTGTAGGCGCCCGAGTACTCGGCCGAGGCCTCGACGGCGGTGAGCGTTGGAAAGAAGGCCACGTTGCGTTCGGCCATCATCCTGAAGACCTCGTCCGTGCCGCCGTAGCCGTGCTCGATCGTGTCAACGCCTGCCACGACCGCGCGTCGCATTCCCTCGGCGGTCGACGCGTGGGCCGAGACCGGCTTGCCGGCGCTCCGCGCCTCGTAGACCAGGGCCTTCAATTCGTCCTCGGTAAAGGTCGGGACCGACGGCCCGGTGCCGCGCCGATAGTCCGCGTAGACCTTCACCCAGTCGGCGCCGTGTCCCACCTGCTCCCGAACCGCCTTGAGCACCTCGGGGACTCCGCTCGCCTCTTGCGCGCCCTTCGGCGTGTCCACATTGGGCGCGAAGCCGGACGGGCCGGGGCCGTAGCTGGCGGTCGCGACGATCGCGCGGGTGGCGACGAACAGGCGCGGGCCGGGAATCAGCCCTTCGTTGATCGCGCGCTGCACGGAGACGTCGGCGTATCCCGCGCCCTCGGTCCCGAGGTCACGGATGGTGGTGAATCCGGCGAGCAGCGTCCGCTCGCAGTGCCGCACCGCCTCGATGGTGCGGTAGGCTTCCGGCTCCTTCAACACCTGGTCGTTCCACACCGTCTCGTTGTACGCGTGCAGGAAGATGTGCGTGTGGGCCTCGATGAGGCCGGGCAGGAGCGTCATCCCGGGAAGGTCGATCGGGCGCGCATCGGGAGGCGCGTTCACCGTGGACGCCGGACCGACGGCGGCGATCTTGTTGCCGGTGACAAGGACGACCCAGCCCGGGTGGGCCTGATCGCTGGTCGCGTCGAACACCTGCTGCGGGCGGAGCAGCCAGCTGGCGGCTGGCGGCGGCGCCTGCACGGGTGGCGGCGCCTGCGGTCGCTGCGCACGCAGGTCGATGGCCGGCACGGCGGCCCACAAGGTCACGGCAAGAAACAGGCTCGCAGACAACGCTCGGAATGTTCGCTTCATGAGAACGGATTATACGCGCCGATTCGGCGCGGACCAACGCGCCAGGGCCGCGTGACGCCAAACGTCGCTATACTGGACGCATCCCTGATGCCTCGATCGCGACTCGTCCACGCGCTGTCCTTCGCCGTCGGGCTGGTCATGGCCGGGCCGGTTTCGGCCCAGGTGCTGCCGTCGCAGCCTGTGACGTTTCTCGACGGCCGCCTGACCGTGTCCGGCGACGTCTCCGCTGCCTTCTCGACGAGTGACCACGGCACGTACTTCAACTACGGCGACTATCAGTACGACACGATGCGCCTGGTGCGTCTTGGCGCGGCGGCGTCGTTGCGCCTGGGGCCGCGCGTGACGGCGGGTGCCGACGTGAGGGCCGAGGGTGAGACGGGGGGCGGCCCCTGGCGGGTCTACCCGGTGTCGCTGTTCCTCCGCGTCAGGCCGCGCCCGGCAGCGTGAGCTGGAACGGCGGCTGGGAGGTGACCGGACGCGTCGAGCTTCGGCCGGCGATCGGGCTGGTGCTGGGTGTGTCCGGGGCACGCGGGAGTTTTGTCGACGAGCGGCTCTCGCCGATTGTTGCCACGGCGGTGTCGAACCGTGATCCCCATGAAACGGCGGTCGGCCTGGACGCCGAGTACTCGTGGGGCTACTGGCTGGTACGGATGGAAACCGTGATCAGCCTGCGCACCTATCCTGCCTTCCTCGCGCCCTACCTCCTGGATCCCTTGACCGCGGTGGGGATCGACGGGGAGGTGCGCTACAAGATCCGTCCTGGC
>JADGOB010000205.1 GCA_017883185.1 Acidobacteriota bacterium | reverse complement strand
CCACTACATCGTGCTCGTCGTGCTCGGGGTGATCGCCATCTTCGCCATCATCATCGCGTGGTTCGCCATCCTCTTCACGGGCCGCTATCCCCGGGGACTGTTCGACTATGTGGTCGGGGTCGGCAGGTGGGGACTGCGGGTGCAGGCCTACGTGAGCTTGCTGGTCACCGACCGGTACCCGCCCTTCAGCCTCCACTGAACCAATGTGAGGAGCACCCTGCCCGGACGGGAGGAACGCCAGGGCACATGACATGCAGCAGTTCAGCAATGGTTGAAGCCCGGGGGCGTCTACGTCATGGCCGGAGGCTCCACGAGGCGGATCGTCGGCTGCCTGCTCCTCGGGCCACTGATCTTGCTGGCCGGGAGCAGGAAGATGGGATTCCTGTGGTGGAAACCTTTCAGGAAGAAGGATGTCGTCGTCCTGACGGAGCTCATCGAAGCCGGCAAGGTCAGACCGGTCATCGACAGGCGCTACCCCTTGCGTGAGGTCCCCGAGGCTCTCCGGTATCTTGAAGCCGGCCACGCGAAAGGGAAGCTCGTCATCACCGCGTGAGGCGCCGGCAACGCCGCCGGCGCCCAGCGAAGAAGAAACGAGGAGTCGGTCATCTTTGACGAGACCCAGTCCATGGCGGGCAAGGCCGTCCTGATTACCGGCGGCAGCGGCGGCATCGGAAAGGCCACCGCTGTCGGGCTCGCCGCTCTGGGCGCCCGGGTGGCCATCACCGGCCGGGACCTCAGGCGCGTCGAGGCCGCCGCGGTCGACATCCGTGGCGCGACGGGCAATCCGGAGGTGGACGCCTTCGGCGCCGACCTGTCCTCACAGGCTGAGGTGCGCCGCCTCGCCGCAGAGGTGCTCGACGCATACCGGCGCCTGGACGTGCTGGTCAACAACGTCGGTGGCTTCTGGGCCACCCGCCACGTCACCGCCGACGGCCTGGAGCACACCTTCGCCGTGAACCATCTGGCCGCTTTCCTGCTCACCGATCTGCTGCTGGATCGGCTGAAGGCCAGCGCCCCGGCGCGAGTCGTCACGGTATCCTCAGGCGCCCAGTCGACGGGAAAGATCGACTTTGAGGACCTGCAGGGCGAGCGTAAATACTCCGGGCAGAAGGCCTACAACCAGTCGAAGCTGGCCAGTGTCATGTTCACCTACGAGCTGGCCCGCCGCCTGGCAGGCACCGGCGTGACGGCCACGGTGCTGCACCCCGGCGTGGTACGCACTGGGTTCGGCGCCGAGGATCCCTCGCGGTTCTTCAAGGTCCTCGTCCCGCTCTGGAGACCGTTCATGAAGACACCGCAGCAAGGCGCAGCGACATCGATATACCTGGCGTCTTCGCCGAAGGTAGAGGGCGTCACAGGTGCGTACTTCGCCAACGGCAGACTCCAGACCTCCAACAAGGCGTCGTACGACGGCGACGCCGCGACCCGCCTGTGGCAGGTCAGCGCGGACCTCGTCGGACTGACTGACTTCCCGCCGGCCAAGAGACGGCTGCCGCAGGCCGCTGCTTCCGAGGGGCCAGCAATGCCAGCGGGAGACCGTTAGCATCGGCATAGCCGCCTCGACCTGCCCCAGACTGGTGCGAAAGAAGCCTAAGTTGCGCGCGGAGAGCGTGGCAACGATTGGACAACGCAACCTTGCCCGGAGCAGGAGAAACGTTGTGACAATGACAACGTTGGTGCACCTTAGTGGACAACTCTCGAACCTTCGGCTCGAACTGAGGCGGCTGTTCGAGGCTCTGTAGCCCGTTTATCAGGGGCCTGAGTCGCCCGTTCGCAGCCCATGTGCGAACTTGATGCTGCCTCGACGACGACAGCTCTCGAACTTGCGCTACGAAACGCAACGCCTGAGCGAGTGCGCGGTGGGTCATTGAATCCGCATGAACCCTGCGGCCTCACATGCCTCCAGCATCCTGCGGATGTCGTCGTTGGACGGAGGCTTGACCGGCACGAACCGCTTCACGAGGCCGAGCGCCAAGCTCTCGCGCACGGCTGGGTCCTCGTGCATTGACGTCAGGACAGTCTGGATCTCGGCACGCAGCTCGAGCCGGACTCGCTTCGGCACGGCGACCGGCTGGATCGTGGAGGGGACGAGAGCGTCCATGATGCGCAGCGACCGTGCCAAGGAGGGGTCGTCCCGCATGGCCACCGCCAGCACCTGGGAGTCGATGGCGGAGGCGTCGACTTCCTGAGCGGCCACTTGCCCGGATTCGTCACGAAGCGCCCTGGGAGCGGCGCCGAACGGCCAATCAAAGATCCTCCCGAGCAGGGACAATGCGAGTTGACTAGACCGCGCAAACCCCGCTCCAGAGGATCACCGCGCAGGTGAACGCTACCACGCTGCTGCCCCGCGTTGAAGTGCGCCGAGAAGTCCGCCCTGACCTCGCGCGCGGGCACCTCCCTGCTGTCCGCCCTGACCGACAAGCTGGGGCTAACCGCCGCGCTGAGCGCGGCCCTACGCTGCCACTCGCGGAAGGTGCGCCAGCGCGGCGATGCCGGCGAACGACAACGTGATGCCCACCCACTGCCGCGCCGTGGTGCGCTCACGCAGTGTGAACGTGTTCAGGATGACGACGAAAAGCGGCCTTGGCATCCACGGACCGCGCCCGCCCAGCAAACAAGAGGTTCTTGATCCGAGTGTCCAGAGCCTCGCTCAGAGACTGGGATTCCTTCTGGGTGCCACCCATGGCCTTTGCGTGTTGTTCAAACTCGATGCCGATCCCCTCGATGTCGATCGTGCCTTCGTGCCGATACCAGGCGATGGTTTCGACTCGTACCTGCGAGATAGAGCCGCCAAGACACCCGTATCGATCCACCAAAGTCGTGTGAACTCCCTCGCGCGCGGCGCCGATCGCCGCCGCGAGACCCTCCGGGACCGCTCCCGACGACGAGTACCTCTGTCTCGAGCATCACCGGTGTGGTCCGGGCTTGTTCGGCGACGTATCCCATTCGGCTTCCTTGCCCCTTGATAGCAGGTCATTGAGCGTCGGACGATCTGCGAGGGCGTCGCGGTGGCGTAGTCCCATAGTCGCCACGCTCCTGGTCGCGCCCATGAGAGCGTGCCGGCGTGCGCCTCGGTCGCGGTGGGCACCCGCCCAGGGCCGGAAACGTCGCCCACCTACCCGGTCGCGATAGTCGACGCGCCGAGACGCGGGTCGCGCACCTCAGCCCGAGCCGAGTTGGCCCCGGCGTCATCGAGCATCGCCTGAGCAGCAAGCTCGGCCTCGAGCCGCGCTCTATAGTGCGCGATCTCCTGATCGACCGTAGCCTCGTCCCAGGCTAGAACACGCGCCATGAGTCGGGCGACGCTGTCGGCGGCCAGCAGTCCTCGATCCGGCACCTCGAAAGCGATGTGGGTGCGGCGCGTGAGGACGTCGTCGACGTGGAGCGCGCCTTCGTGCGTCGCCGCATAGACGACCTCCGCAGACACGTACTTCTCGGCGCCGGCGAGGGATGTGGCGAGCTCCGGCTCGGCCGCCACCAGGTCGAGGACCTGCGCTGCCAGGGTCCCGTAGCGCGCCAGCAGATGGCGCAGCTGGTCGGGTGACAGCGCCGCGGCTCCAGGGCGTCTGCTCAAGCGGAACTCGGCGCCGGACAGCCCGATCGCGCCGAGCAGCGGGACGTCGGCAGTGCGGCTGGCGTCCACAGCGAAGGGCAGGTCGCGAGCCGCGACGTCGACGGCATCGCGGGCCATCAGCCGGTACGTCGTGTACTTGCCTCCGGCCACACTGACGAGACCCGGCGCGCTCCGCCGGACCGCGTGATTTCGCGACATCCGGGCAGTCTCCTCCGCCGTACCGCCGAGCAGAGGGCGAAGGCCGACGTACACGGCGATGATGTCGTCGAAGGCCAGCGGCTCTTCGAACACCGAATTCACATGATCGAGCAGGTACTGGATGTCGCTGTGGCTCGCCGCAGGATGGTCAAGATCGAAGCCCCAGTCCGTGTCTGTCGTGCCGATGATCCACTGCTCGCCCCAAGGCAACACGAAGAGCACGCTCTTCTCTGTCGGAAGGATGAGCGCATAGTCGGAGCGGATGCTTGCCTTGGGCACGACAACGTGCACGCCTTTTGAGGGCCGAACCACCATCGGCGACGCGACTCCCGCCAGGCGCTCGAGCTCGGTCGTCCATACCCCGGTCGCGTTGATGACCGTGCGGGCATGAAGGTCGAACTCGGCACCCGACTCGAGGTCAGTGACCCGGGCTCCAGCGACGCTTTCGCCCTCGTGAAGAAACGCGACGACGCCGACCGCGGAGGCGCAGACGGCGCCAAGTGAGGCGGCCGTACGCGCCAGCACCAGGGAGAACCGCGCGTCGTCGACCTGGGCGTCGTAGTAGCGGATGCCTCCCGTGAACGCCGTCGCTCGAAGCGCCGGCACAGCCCGCAGGCACGCGCCGCGCGACAGGTGCCGGTGGCGCGGCATTGCGGGATGGAGTCCGGCGAGCAGGTCGTAGAGGAGCAGTCCCGACCCCATGAACACGCGGTCCCACACTCTGCGCTTCAGAGGAAACAGGAAGGGTGTCCGATGGACAAGATGCGGGGCGATCTTCTCCACGAGAAGACGCCTTTCGTGGAGCGCCTCGCGCACCAGCGCGAAATCGAGGCCTTCGAGATAGCGAAGCCCGCCGTGGATCAGCTTGCTGGAGCGACTCGACGTCCCCGCGGCGAAGTCGCGCCTCTCAACGAGGGCCACAGACAGTCCGCGGCTGGCGGCATCAAGAGCGACGCCGCAGCCGGTGACGCCACCGCCGACGACCAGCACATCGAAGACTTCCGTGCCCAAGCGCTCGAGCGCGGCCGTGCGGCGTTCCGGTCCGAGCGCCGCCGCGGCGAGGTTGTTCGCGCTCTCGGCGTGCGCCGCGAGCCTCGTCGAGTCTGAGTCACTCACTGGGGGCCTCCATCGATTGAC
Organism: Acidobacteriota bacterium; assembly: GCA_017883185.1. GTDB lineage: Bacteria > Acidobacteriota > Vicinamibacteria > Vicinamibacterales > Fen-181 > FEN-299. Next base: position 1,734 of record JADGOB010000205.1, on the reverse strand, counting down.
AGTGCGCTTCGCCTGCACGCCGCTCGACACGGCCACCGCCGGCGCCCTCGCGAGCACCGAAGGCACTACTCACGACGAAGCGGCTCCTCCAGGGCACCCGCGAGGTGCAAAGGGCGAGGGTGGCGGGAGGCTGCGTCAAGTCAGGGGCCTTCGCGACGATCCTGCTCAGGGTGAAATGGATCCTGCTTGCCGAGATCGATGCGGCACGGAACGCCGGCGGTCCTCACGAACTCCGTCCTGTGGCGCTCAAGGAGTCTTGTCGTTCCGCCTCCTCCTGCGAGTCCGCCGATCCCTCGTCGGCGCCTGACCGTTCGTCCCGGCCGGGTACCGGGGTCACGGCGAGAACGTGGACAGGCCGCATGGTCGCGCGCACGGAAGCGCCGAGTGCGAGCTCGGCGCTCTCCGCGCTCGGTACCTGCACCAGCACGACGTTCCCGGCGGCAAGCCGGATGCGAAGCAGGCAGATCGCTCCACGGAAGCTCAGTGCAGCCACCGTCGCAGTACCATCAGGAGACGGTGTGACCTGTATCGACTCGGGTCGCACCAGCACCGTCACGTCGCCAGACTGCGCGGACCCGTCGAGCAACGGCACCTGGCTGTCGAGCACGTCGACCATGCCGGCCTTCGCCACTCCCGACAGCCGATTGGTCAGACCGACGAACTCGGCCACGAACGCCGTTCGCGGACTCTGGTAGATCTCGGTAGGAGGTGCCACCTGTTCGAGCCGGCCGAGGTGCATCACCGCGACCCGGTCTGCCAGAGCAAACGCCTCCTCTTGGTCGTGGGTCACGAATACGGTCGTTGTGCCGACCTCGAGCTGGATACGACGGATCTCGTCGCGGAGCTCACCTCGCACTTTGGCATCGAGCGCGGACAGCGGCTCATCGAGGAGTAGCACCCTCGGCTCGATGGCCAGGGCCCGTGCCAAGGCAACACGCTGCTGTTGCCCGCCGGACATCTGACTGGGGTAGCGGCTGGCGTACGGTCCCAAGCCGACGAGATCGAGAAGGTCCTTCGCGCGACGGCGCCGCTCCACCTTTCCGACCTTCCGCATTAGCAGCCCGAAGGCGACGTTGTCGCGTGCCGTCATATTGGGGAACAGACTGTACGCCTGATGCACCATGCCCATTCCCCGGCGGCTTGCGCGCACGCGGGAGATATCCTCGCCATCCACGAGGACCTCGCCCGAATCGGCCTCGTCCAGCCCTGCGATGATCCTCAGGGCGGTGGTCTTGCCGCAGCCGGACGGGCCAAGAAAAGCCACGAGCTCGCCCGCCGCGATGTCCAGGGACAGCCCATCGAGGGCGTGCGTGGCTCCCCAAGACCGGCACAGATCGACGAGTTGCAGCGCGACACCCGATCGGGTGGAGCGGTCCAAACCACCAGTCCTTTCCATCTCGGAAGTCACAACTGCAAGCCCGCTTCTAGGGGCGCCAAGGTTGATTCCTCACGAGCAGCTCTGCGACGGCGAGAGCCTGCGGAGGACACGACGAAGAGCAAGACGAAGCCGAACATGAGGGCTGCCAGCGACACCGCGACGGACACCGCGGCGTTCCGCAGACCAACCTGGTACAGGACGACCTGCAGGGTGTTGTAGTTGAGCAATGACGCGATCGTGTATTCGCCCATGACGAGCGCGATCGAGAGGACCGCAGCGGAGAGCAGAGCTCCCCGGATACTCGGTATCACGATCCGAAACAGGACGCCCCACCACGAGGCACCCAGACCGAGGGC
>JADGOB010000204.1 GCA_017883185.1 Acidobacteriota bacterium | reverse complement strand
ACTCACGTATGACGTCAGTGGTCGGGCGCTCGTTCAGGATCCCACCGTCGCTAGCGAACAATCGCCTGGAAGTTGAGGATCGTCCCCAGAATGGCGCCCAGAATCGTACCCTTTCCGTTGGCATACGTGCCGTATTGATGTTGTCCGCCGTAGCCGTCTTCATAGCCGCGACGGAAGCCCTCGCGGAAGTAGTTGTTGTAGTCGTCCCGATCGACGTAGAAGCCACTGTAACCGTAGTTGGCATCCTGATAGGCAAAGGAGCCCTCGTAGTTGGACCTCGAGCGATCCTCCCGATCGGCCTGCCCGGCGCGATGGCCCTGGTCATAACCGTAGTTCACGGCCTGCCTGAGCAGATTCACGCCGTATTGATTGGTCTCGTAGGACTGGCCCCCACGAGAGTACCGATAGTTCGCGGGCGTGGAGAAGTAGGGATCGCGGCCATAGGTGGCGGGCGCCTGACGCTGGGCCGTCAACTGCTGCTGGTGGAGGCGCGCCACGTACTGTTGCTGAACGGTGTACTGCGCCCGACGGTTCTGTTGCTGCAGCTGTGCTGACTGCGGCTGTGCCAGACGCTGCTGCTGATCCAGATGATCACGATACTGCGTCAGACGCTGTTGCTGCTGATTGATCAGCGCCTGCTGACGCTGCTTGGCCTGCGCCTGGTCTTGCTTCTTCTGCGCCTGCTGCTTCTTCTGCTCTTCCTGCCGTGTTCGGCCCTGTCGCGGCGTTGCGTAGGTCGATACGCTCAGCCCGAGTAGCGCCACCGCGCCGATGCCAGCTGCCACCACCATCCGATTCAAGACATTGACTCTCATTGCTCACCTCTTTGCATAGTCGCGTTTCAGTGATAGGCGGACCCTTGGACCAAAGGCCGCCCGCTTACCCCGACGTGCGTCGCACACGCCGCTACGCCATCGACCGACGGCCGCCTCGCAGCGCGACGAGAAAGAGCACGATGGCGACAACCAACAGCACATGCACGAATGCGCCGATGGTGTACGTCCCGACGATGCCGAGCAACCACGCGATCAGCAGAATGACGGCCAAGGTGTACAGCATCGCGATCTCTCCTGTTCATAGGCGGCACGTCGTCTCACGTCCAGCATGCGGACGGGGCGCGGTGCCACTCGTCCCACACAGGATAGCGCTCTCGCGGACGAGCGTCTGTGCAGTTGAGAACAGCGTTCCACCGGGCGACACTGCCGCCGCCCGGCCCGACGACAGGATGCCGCCGGGGCGCATCGCGGTTGATCACCCATGGCCGGGCGCTGCGCCTTCCGTCGTCTGTCGTACTCTTCGCGCTCCCGTCGTGAGTGGATCAGCAACTTCTGGGTGATGAAGATGACCGTGCCGAGCCACGGACGCAGGGCAGCGACCAGGAGTGAGAACCGTTCGGTGTCGCTATCACGTTCGGGCATGGTCGGATCCTCAACTGGCTCCAGTTCTGCGCGCTGGCGAAGTGAGTTCCAGCGCGTCGTCACCCTCGCCGTTGCCTCCTGAGACGGGCATCGCTAAACTCCGTGTTCATGCCGATCATCAGACGACGCACATTCCTGAAATCCGCCGCGACCCCCGCCGTCGGGCTGGTGCTGACGGCGCGGCTGCAGGGCCAGGCACCGCAGGCCGAGCGGGTCTTCCTCACCGGGGACGGGTTGAACCTCTCCCCGCTGGAGTACGCTCGGCTGCTGACGAGGATCGCCGGCTCGGACGGGTTCCGCCGGGACACGTACCTTCATGGCGGCCCCGTCGAGGAACTCGAGCAACGATTCGCGGCCGTGCTGGGAAAGGAGAGCGCGCTCTTCCTGCCGACCGGGACGCTGGCGAACCACCTCGCCGTTCGCGTGCTGGCGGGCGAACGGCGGCGGGTCCTCGTCCAGGAGGAGAGCCACTTCTACCGGGATGAGGGCGACTGCGGGCAGCTGCTTAGCGGGTTGAACCTCGTGCCGCTCGGATCAGGTCGAGCGACGCTCCGCCTGGAAGAGGTGACGCAGGCCGTGGTGCAGGCCGCAGGACCGCCGTACCCGGCGCCGGTCGGCGTCATCGCGATCGAATCGCCGGTCCGAAGGGCCAAGGGGCAGGTATTCGACTTCGACGAGATGAAGAAAGTCTGCGCCTACGCGCGGAAACAACAGATCGGGACGCACCTCGACGGCGCACGGATGTTCCTGGCGTCGGCCTACACGGACATCTCGCCCGCGCAGTACGCAGCCCTGTTCGACACGGTCTACGTCTCCCTCTACAAATACTTCAACGCGCCGTTTGGCGCCATCCTTGCGGGTCCGCGCCACTTGCTCGAGCGCGTCACCACGCTGCGCCATCAGTTCGGGTCGCTCGTCTACCAGGGGTGGGAGACGGCCGCCGTGGCGTTGCACTATCTCGAAGGCTTCGCGGAGCGATACGGCGCGGCCGTTCGCCAGGGAGAAAAGCTGGTGCGACTCCTGGAGGCCGACACGAGGTTCCGGGTCGAGCGTGTGAAAGGCGGCAGCAACGTGTTTGGGTTCGCGCTTGCCTCCGGCGGCGCGCTGGACGCGCTGCGGGAGCGCCTGGCCCAGGCGGGCATCGTCCTCGGCGGCGCCAAGGGCGCGACCGAGGGCACGATCCAGATCAACGAGACCATCAGTCGCCGGCCGCCCGAGGAGATCGCGCGCGCGTTCGGGGTCCGGTCGTGAGTGGGGCGCACGCTAACTGGTTGATGGCGTGGCGCTTCTGGTCCTAAGTGCTTGATGGAGGAGCCTTCTCAGCCGCCTCGTTGTTCACTGGAGTCCGGTCCGGCCGGATCAAGGCCACTCCGAGACCCGCGGACGGAAGGCACGGGCTGGGCGGTTGGCCGGTACCTTCGGCGCCGACGGTAGGACGCTCCAGCACGCCCAGGTGAAGCGACGTCTTGCTGACAACATCCCTGTGGCGGGTTCCGCCGCGCCCCGCATCCCGAGATCCGTTTGACACCCACCAGGCCGCGGCATTAGTGTGGGCCGGAGTCGCAGCTTCGTTCGGCCTGTGCCGGTGTGCTGGCGGTGTCCGACAACGGGGATTCTGGGAACGAGCGCGACGTCCGGACGGGGCTCAGCAGGCGGCGGGGCTGAGGGGGACGCTGACGATGCGCGTCTCCGCTGCATGGTAGGCTTCGACCACCGCAGACATGGACTACCTCTCGCGAATCACGTACGAAGACATAGCGGCCACCCCGCTCGGACAGGCGCTCGGCGACATGGACGGGAATGCCGTCGCGAGGCGCCTTGTGCGGCGGGTGATGTCACCGGGCGAAGCACTCTTCCGGCAGGGTGACGCCGGTGATCGTCTGTACGTGGTGCTGCGGGGGCGGCTCTGCGCGCTGATCGTGAGCGAAGGCGGTGCGGTGCAGCGGCTTGGCGAGATCGGCCCAGGAGAGCTGGTGGGCGAGACCGCACTGCTGCTGGGCGCGCCGCGGTCGGCGGGGGTGGAGGCGGTGGAGCCGACCGTTTTGGGAGCACTCGACGTGTCCGCGTGACGGGAGCTGAGGGCCGAGTTCCCGGCCTGGAGGCCGCGGTGGCGCGCGCGGCCGACTGGCGGGAGCGGACGTCCGAGGCGCGGCGTTTTCGTCCCGACGCAGCGTGGGTCTCCGCCTGGCTAGGGCGGACCGAGCTGTTGGCCGGCGCGGAAACGGCTGCGCTCGAGGCGTTGGAGCGGGAACTTATGTGGGAGTCCTTCCCCGGGGGGGAGGTACTGGTGCGGCAGGGCGACGCCGGCGAGTGCATGTGGTTCGTGGTGCGCGGACGGTTGCGGGTCTCGACCCGCCAGGCGGACGGCGTAGCACACGCGGTGGGCGAGATTGGTGCGGGCGAGTGCGTGGGGGAGATGGCGCTGCTGTCCAAGGCGCCTCGTGCGGCCACGGTGAAGGTGGTGCGTGACGCCGAGCTCCTCCGCCTGCCCAGGTCGGCGTTCGACCGGCTGGTCGGCGCTCACCCGGAGGCCATGCTGCGGCTCTCGCGCGCCATCGTGGGTCGTCTGCAGCGGACGCTGGGAGCGCGTCCCACGCAGTTTGCAGAGCGGACAGTGGCGCTTCTCGCGGCGGAGCCGGGCGTCCCCCTCGCGGCATTCGCCGAGGTGCTCTCTGCTGAGCTCTCGAGAATGGCACGGACCGCTCTCCTGGACGGGACGGCCGAGACCCGCCAGACGGTGGCCAGCAGTGGCTCGGCCCCTGAGGTGGTGGTGTTGGTGTGCGACGCCACGCGGACGTCCTGGACCACACGGTGCCTCCGCCAGGCGGACGATCTGGTGGTGGTGGCCCGCGCCGACGGTGACGTACGCCCTGGACCGCTCGAGCAGGAAGCTCTGGCTGCGGCCGGTCGACGCGAAGCAGGTTGCCACCTCGTGCTGCTCCAGTCTCCGGAGCGCACCCCGCGCGGAACGAAAGCATGGCTGGCGGCGCGGCCAGGGGTGCACCACCACCACGTCCGTCCGGGTCGGGTGGCCGACCACGCCCGCCTCGCTCGGCTGCTCTCGGGGCGGGCCATCGGGCTCGCACTGTCGGGGGGAGGCGCACGCGGTTTCGCTCACATCGGTGTGCTCAGAGCGCTCCACGAAGCCGGCGTACCTGTCGATGTGATTGCCGGGACCAGTATGGGTGCGATGATCGCCGCGGTGCATGCCCTCGGGCACGCACCGGATGTGATTCTCGACCGCTGCCGGGCGTGGACTCGGGAGCGACCGTGGGGCGACTACACGCTGCCGCTGGCGTCGATCGTCCGCGGCCGTCGCGTGCGGCGCGCGCTTGCGAATCTGCTCGGCAACGCCCAGATCGAAGACCTCTGGCTGCCCTACGCATGCATCACCTCGAACCTGACGCGTGCCACCGCCGACGCCCACACCGAGGGACCGCTGGTGCACTTGGTCCTGGCCTCCAACTCGGTGCCGGGGCTGGCGCCGCCCGTCTACCACTTGGGCGATGTGCACGTGGACGGCGGCGTGATGGACAATCTTCCTGTGGGAGTGCTTCGCAAAATGGGCGCGGGACGCGTGATCGCGGTCGACGTGGGCACGGAGCTGCGCGTCACCGCGCCAACGGAGCTCGACGAGTGCCCGAGTGGGTGGGCCCTCCTTTGGGATCGGCTTCGGCGCCGTCCGTGGCGGGCTCCGCCCGTCTTCGTGTCGCTTACGCGGGCGTTCACGCTCGCCTCCGACGAGCGGGCGCAAGCTGCCGGTCGCGACGCAGACCTGACGCTGCGTCCCCCACTCGATCGCTATGCGTCGAGTGATTTCAAGCACATAGACTCGATCGCGGAGATTGGATTCCGCCACGCCAGCGAACACGTGGCGGAGTGGACGGCGGGGCGACAGTGATGCCCGGACCAACCTCCCTTCCCTTCAATCCCGTCAAGCCGCGGTCGTGGCGCCCGGAGATCACAGCGATTCGGTGCGCGCTCTCGGCCTCACGAACCCCCGGATGCGGCTCGAGGGCGCTTTCTCATGAGCGTACTGGGTGATGTCGGCCTGTGGATGCCAAGGGGCGCCTATGCGGCCGCCGAAGAGTTCGGCGAAGGCAGGCTCGACATCGATCCCTACGCCCTTCTCGGGACAAGGCTCCCGGACACCCAGCTGACGAGGCCCCGGTAGCGGATGTGCCCGCCGGCACGGGCGCCCGAAAAGCCAGCGTGGAACTCGTGCGCCCAGGAGGGATGAGCGTCATGACTCGAACGTCCCGCGAACTCGTGCATCGAGCGCTCGCCAGCGCCGACATACGCCCGAACGGGGACCGCCCGTGGGACATTCGCATCAGCGACGATCGGTTCTACGACCGGGTCCTGGGAAGTGGGAACTTGGGCCTGGGCGAGTCGTACATGGATGGCTGGTGGGACGTCGCGGACCTCACGGAGTTCATCAGCCGACTCATCAGGGTCGACGCCGAGGCCCTTGTCAGGAGGAACCTGAAGGCGTTGCTCTATATCCTGTCCGCACGATTGGTCAACTACGGTTCCCGGAAGAAAGCTCATGAGGTCGCCGAACAACACTACGACCTCGACAACACGCTCTTCGAGATGATGCTCGACAAGCGGATGACCTATTCGTGCGGCTACTGGGCGAACACCGACAACCTCGATACCGCCCAGGAGAACAAGCTCGACCTGGTGTGCAGGAAGATCGGCCTCAGGCCCGGCATGACGGTGCTCGACATCGTGCAGACTCGATGAGTACCGCTTGTACGGCTCCCTCGCGAAGCCGGTCGTTGACGGCGAGGGTGCCGGCGGGATGAGTTGATCAGGGCTCGATGACGTGCCATCGAGGGACGGGGCTGTCCCTACCAAGAACTCCGTCCGCGTGGGATGGGTCTCTGATAGCGTGCGCTCAGCGTGGCCAAGAGGCGGCTTCCCGAACCCGGGACGCGCGATTCCGGCCATCTCTTGGACGCCGTGGTTCGGTGTTGACACACCATGGTCGACACCGCTGAGCGGGGAGTGGCGGCACGCAGTGGGTGATGCCAACGAGCACCGGTCAGGCCGCGCGACGTTTGTAATGATGATGCAAGCCACCAATGTGTGGGACCTGGACGACCGCCCCGCAGGTCCGCGGGTGTGTGGCCCGCGGGTGACTAGTCTGGCTTGCCCAGACGAAGCTCACCCGAGGGTCGGGCAAGCCGAGGGTGAGCGAAGTCTGGAGGCGGCGGGAGTCGAAATCTATCGAGCACGTC
>JADGOB010000203.1 GCA_017883185.1 Acidobacteriota bacterium | reverse complement strand
GACGAGCTGTTCCTGCTGGTGGTGGTCGGCGAGTTCAACTCCGGCAAGAGCGCGTTCATCAACGCGCTGCTGGGCCGCCAGATGTTGCCCGAGGGCGTGACGCCCACGACAGCCGAGATCAACGTCCTGACGTACGGGCCAGCGGAGACCAGCGAGGCGACGCCCGGCCGCACGCGACTGATCACTGCGCCCATCGATCTCCTCCGCGACATCCACATCGTCGACACGCCGGGCACCAACGCGGTGATCCGCGAGCACGAAGTGCTAACCACGCACTTCGTCCCGCGCGCCGACGTTGTGTTGTTCGTGACCTCCGTCGATCGCCCCTTCAGCGAGTCCGAGCGGCTGTTCCTCGAGAGCATCCGCACCTGGGGCAAGAAGGTGGTGGTCGTCATCAACAAACAGGATCTCCTGGAGAAGGCCGAGGACCTCGAGAAGGTGCGGCGCTTCGTGGCCACGAACAGCGAGAAGGTGCTCGGGGCGCCGCCGGCCATCTTCCCCGTGAGCGCCCGCGCCGCCATGCGCGCGAAGCAGGGCCACCCCGAGCTGTGGGCTGCGAGCGGATTCGAGCCCCTGGAATGGTTCATCCGGGACACGCTGGACCAGGCGGGCCGCCTGCGGCTGAAGCTGCTGAACCCGATCGGCGTCGCCCGGCACCTGCTCGAGGCGCAGCGGAAGACGGTGGCCGAGCGCCTGGACCTGCTCGCCACCGACTTCGCGACGCTCGACGACGTGGAACGGCAGTTGACGCAGTACGAGCGCGACCTGGCGCGCGACGTCGCCCCTCGGATGGCCTCCATCGACAACGTGCTCCTCGAGATGGATCGCCGCGGCCAGGCGTACTTCGACGACACGATGCGGATTGGGCGCATCGTCGACCTGCTCAACAAGACGCGCATGCAGGAGAGTTTCGAGCGCGACGTCGTGAGCGATGCGCCGGCGGTGATCGAGCGCCGCGTGGACGAACTGATTGATTGGCTCGTCGGAGCGGACCTGCGCCAGTGGCAGGCGGTGACGTCGCACCTCGCAACGCAGCGCGCGGCGTACCGGGACCGGATGGTCGGCGGCGACGGCGATCACTTCCGCGCGGACCGCACGCGGCTGATTCAGTCGGTCGGCAGCGAGGCCCAGCGCGTCGTGGAGACGTACGACAAGCGGGCGGAGGCCCGGGCGCTGGCCGAAGGCGCGCGGAACGCGGTGGCGGCGGCTGCGGCGACGGGTGTCGGAGCGGTTGGTCTTGGGGCGGTCGTGACGATGGCGGCCACCACGGCGGCGGCGGATATCACCGGCCTGGTGATGGCGAGCGTGGTCGGCGCCATCGGGTTCTTCATCATCCCCAACCGGCGCCGTCGCGCGAAACTGGAAATGCGCGACAAGGTGGCGGTTATGCGAACGCGGCTCTCGACCGCGATCCGGACGCAATTCGAGAGCGAAACGGCGCGCAGCGTGCAACGCATCCGCGACGGCATCGCACCCTATTCGCGGTTCGTCCGGGCCGAGGGCGAGAAACTCACGGCCGCGAAGGCCGAACTCGAGCGCTACCGGGGAGAGCTGGAAGCCCTGCAGGCCCGGGTCGAGGGAATGTCGTAACCCGCCCCCTCGACGTGCGGTCTCTGGTAAGCTTGTCGAAGACGGAGGTCACTCGTGGCGAAACAGAAAAACGACGCTCACCTCTACGAGCTTGCCAAGCGCGGAGCCGAGGCCCGGCTCGGGGACATCATCGAGGAAGCCAAGCTGCTCATCGACCTGTTTCCCCACTTGAGCGACAGCTTCGACCCCGACGAGCTGCCGGTCAGTTTCATCCTCGCGAAAGGGCGAGACCGTGCCGAGGGACGGGCAAGCGGGGCCCGGAAGCCCTGGACCGCCGCACAGCGCCAGTCCGTTTCGGCGCGCATGAAGGAGTACTGGGCGACCAGGCGCAAGGATGCCAAGCCCTAGACGCGGCGATGACCCGCCTTCACCGCCGAGTGGCCGGGCTCCAGCAGGAAGCGCCCCGTACGTCGACGGGTGGGCGCTGGGCGCCTCGTCGATCAGTGACGACGACAACCTGCTGGCGTATAGCACCGATACCACGGGCTTCCGGCAGTACGTGCTCCACGTGAAGTCCCTGCAACCGCTCAATGGACCTTGCGGCAGCGAGTGGAACGCCCATCGCTGGATTTGCGCCAGATTCTGTCCTTGCGCGGGCCTCTCCCGCCCTCGGTATCGGTGGTGCAGGTCTGGCCGGCCAGGTGCGTGAGATGCCGCAGCGGCGGGGCGGGCGCCCTTCGACGTGGCTCAGGGCGCTCGCCGCCACCCGCTGACGGGTCTTGAAGCTCGGTCTACTTCTTCTCGCCCGCGGGCTCGGCCGGCTTCTTCGCCCTGGCGCCTTCGTCCTCGAGCGTCTCGAGCACCGATCGCCACGCGAACTTCTTGCCCTGCCCGCGGACGTGGTAGTCCATCCACGCCATCTCGGCCACGCTCTTCACGAGCTGATTGCGGGCGTCCGGGATGCCGTGGCTCTGCCCCGGGTACATGAACAGCTCGGTCGGCACGCCCAGGCGCTTGAGCGCCATGTACAGCTCCACCGACTGCGGGCTGGGCACCCGCGGATCGCCTTCGACCACGTGGATCATCGTGGGCGTCTTCGCGTTCTTGATGTACTTCAGCGGCGACTGCACCCAGTAGGCGTCGAAGTCGTCGTACGGCAGCTTGTCGCCCAGGTAGTACTGCCGGTTCCGCTGCATGTCGCTTTGCGCGTACATCGAGATCCAGTTGGACGTCCCGGCCCCCGAGCTGATGGCCTTGAACCGATCGGTGTGGGTGAGAATCCAGTTGGACCAGTGGCCGCCCGCACTCCACCCCAGCACGCCCATCCGTGATCCGTCGACGAGGCCCTGCGCAATCAGGTGATCGACGCCGGTCATGATGTCGTCGAATCCCGGGGGGAAGTAGTTGCCGACGATCCCCGTCTTGTGCGCCTCGCCGTAGTTCGTGGACCCGCGGTAGTTCGGCCGGAGCACGACGTAGCCGGCGCCCGCGTAGACCTGCGACCCGTAGCCGCCGTTGAAGCCGAGCGTGTCGGCTGCCGCCGGCCCGCCGTGAATCGCGACGATGAGCGGGTAGCGTTGACCGGCCTGGTACCCGGCCGGCTTCAGCAGCACGCCGCCCACTGTCTTCCCGTCCTTCGACTTCCAGCTGATCTCCTCCTGTTCGCCCAGCGCGAACTGGCGAACCTGCGGGTTCGCATCGGTCAGCGCCTTCCAACTCGCGCGCGTCGCCAGCGCCTCGACGTTGGGCACCGTGAACAGCGTCGGCGGCGTGGTGTTGTCCGAGTAGGTGATCAGGATGACACCGGAGTCCTGGTCGCGGCTCACCGAGAGCGCCGCCTTTTCGTTGGTGATCTGCCGAACGACGTCCTTCTGCACGTCGAGCGCCAGGCACTGCGTGGTGGCGCGCACCCCGTCGTTGAAGTAGATCGTCGTGCCGTCCTTCGACCAAAAGCCGACCGAGACGTCACCGTCGTAGCTGGCGCCGAGCTTGCGCCACTTCCCTCCCTTGTCCGCGGTCGCCCGCAGGTAGAGCCGATCGTTCTTCATGCTGAACTTCTCGAGGTCGTCGGGCGCCGAGAACGCGACAAAGCGACTGTCGGGCGAGAAGCTGAGCACGCTTTCCCCCACCTCGCTGTTCTTCACGAGCCGCTCGATCTGCCCCGTCGCCACCTCGAGGAGGAACGGATCGCTGTTGATGCTCTGCTCGGTGACATTGCGCTTGTAGCGGTCGGCGGAGATCCCGCGGAAACCCAGCCACTTCCCGTCACGCGAGACGGAGAAGTCGGCGACGGTGATCGTCGGGTCCTTCGTCAACTGCGTGACCGTGCGCGGGCCGAGGTCGATCGCCCACAGGCTCGCGAGCGGGGTTTCGGCATTCTTGATCTCGACGGTGAACTTCTTCTCCCGCCGCGCCTTCTCGTCCCCGTCCGAGGCTTCGGCGCCGACGAAGTAGATGCGGCGATCGTCGGGCGCCCATTCCCAGCGCCCCACGCCGGCGGCCTGCTTGGTGAGAGTCTCCGGCGTCGCGCCGTCGATGCCTTCGACGGGCAGCCGATACAGCTGTTCCTCGCCCGCCTTTCCGCTCCTGTAGGCCAGCCACTTCCCGTCGTGGCTGAAGGCAAAGGTCGAGACGCCTTCCTTGGCCTCGGTGATCTTTCGCGCTTCCCCGCCATCGACCCGCATCAGGTAGAGCTGGTTCTGCGTCGCGGCCGAGGACGGGGCCTCACGGTTCGAGGCGAACACGAAGAAACTGCCGTCCTTCGCCCAGCGCGGGTCGGCCTCGTTCTTGTCCTTCGTGAAGGTCATCTGCCGGGTCGAGGCCAGCCCCTTCTCGATCGACACCAGGAAGATGTCAGTCTGCTTCTTCGCTTCCTTCCAGTCGGGTGTGCTGATCGTGTAGAGCAGCCAGCGGCCGTCCGCGCTCGGCGACGGAGCGCCGGCCTGACGCATCTTCTGCATGTCGAGAAACGTCATGGGGCGCTTCGCGGTCGCCGCCTGGCCCTGTGCGCGGGCCGGCGTGAGGGGGACGAAGGCGACGAGGAGAACGACGACGAGCGCAGCGACGGGACGAATGGTCGAGAGGCGGAATCTCGGCATGAACACCTCGCAAGGGGCAATGGAGGGCGGCGGCAACCGGGGCCCGGCGTGCGTAGTCTATCGAAGTCGGCGTCTGGCGACCCGCCCCACCGAGAATATACTACACGTGCCATGCTGAGAACTGCCGCTGCCGCCCTGCTGCTCGCGCTGGTGGTTGCCACTCCCTGCGCCGCTGCCGACACGTCGACCGGCACGGTGCCGCGGTTCACCCGCGAGGCGAACCCGATCGCACTCGCCGGCGCGGCCAGGCCCACGCGCTACGTGGAGGCGTCCGGCCGTCGCGCCGCGTTTCTCGGACGCGAGGACGGGAGCTTCGAGGCCTGGGCCTACCCGTTGAAGATCCTCCACGACTTCCACCTCTCGTTCGCCGTCGCGGCCTACGCCGACCCGATTGCCGACGCGAGCGTCGCTTCGACGGTGGACATCCGCCCTGAGGCGGCAACGGTGCGGTACGCGCACGCGTCGTTCACGGTGGACGCCACCTGGCTGGTGCCGCTGAACCAGGCGGGCGGCCTGGTGCTGCTCGACGTCTCCACCACTGAGCCGATCACCGTGTACGTGAAGTTCAGGCCGGACCTCAAGCCGATGCGGCCGGCGGCCCTCGGCGGCCAGTACAGCTACTGGGACGACACGCTGAAGGCATACGTGAACGCTCCCTCGCAGTTCGCGATCCGCATCACACCGGAGATCGCCGCCAGGGGCCTGGTGCCGATCGTCATCACCGCGAGCGTGGAGAAACTGGACGCGGCGAAACAGGCCTATGCGGCCCTCCTCGCCTCGCCCGAGCGGCTCTACCGGGAGTCGGCCGCGCACTACAAAACGCTCCGCGACGAGATGACGAGCATCGAGTCGCCCGACAAGCGGTTCGACCTCGCCTTCGAGTGGGGCAAGGTGGCGCTCGACAAGGGATTCGTCTGCAACCCACACCTCGGGTGCGGACTCATCGCAGGCCTCGGCCCCTCGGGCACGACCGAACGCCCCGGCTTCGGCTGGTACTTCGGCGGCGACACGTTCATCAACGCGTGGGCGATCTCCGCCTACGGCGGCCTCGACACCGTCCGGCAATCGCTCGAGTTCCCTCGCAAGCGCCAGCGCGCCGACGGCAAGATGATGCACGAGGTGTCGCAGGGCGCCGGCTTCATCCGCTGGTTCGAGGACTACCCCTACGGCTACTACCACGCAGACACCACGCCGCTCTACATCATCGCGGTGCGCGACTACGTGCGCGCGAGCGGCGACACCGCGTTCGCCAACGACTTCTGGCCGTCGATGCGGAAGGCGTACGACTTCTGCGTCTCGACCGACGAAGACGGCGACGGCCGTGTCAGGACGATCGAAGTGGCGGTGCCCGACGGTCCGGGAGAGTGGGTCGATTGCACGCTGGCCGTCAAGATGGACCCGAAAGCCAGGCAGACAAACAGCCATTCCGGAAAGGAGACATTGTGAAACAGACGATTGCCATCTCTACATCGGTGTTTCTCGCCGTGACGATGCTTGCGGCCTCGGCACACGCCCAGGCCCCATCCGCCGCCGGGGCCAGGACCGCCATTCAGAAGGCCTCGTTCGGCAAGACAAAGGAAGGCACAGGGGTGGACATCTACACGCTGACGAACAAGAACGGCATGACGGCCAGGGTGATGACCTACGGCGCCACGCTCACCGAGCTGCTCGTGCCCGACAAGACCGGCACGCCCGGCAACATCGTCCTCGGCTTCGACAAGGTCGAACCGTACCTGGCCGGTGTCCCGTACTTCGGAGCAACGGTCGGCCGCGTGGGCAACCGCATCGCCAAGGGAGCGTTTTCGCTGAACGGCCAGACGTACACGCTTGCGACGAACAACGGCCCGAACCACCTGCACGGCGGCATCAAGGGGTTCGACAAAGTGGTGTGGAAAGCGGACGTGGTTCTGGTGAAGGACGGCCAGGCGGTGAAGTTCAGCTATCACAGCCCGGACGGCGAGGAAGGGTATCCCGGCAATCTCGACGTGACCGTGACCTACACCCTCACCGACGCGAACGAACTGCGCCTGGACTACACGGC
>JADGOB010000071.1 GCA_017883185.1 Acidobacteriota bacterium | reverse complement strand
CATCCATCGTCGTTACGATAGGTCACGTCCGAGGCAGAAGTGTAATATACGCGGGAGAGCGCTTCCTGTCAACCCCCTCTTTTCCCGAAAGAATCCCGACCGTGAGGCGCAGTGTGCCGCCACGGCCGGAGCGCGCACTGGGGGGCTGCTTGAAGACCTCAGGCTAGAGCCATCGCGGTCCCCCGCGATCGTGCCCGCATCAGGAGGTCTGGCCGATGGAGAAGTACCAGCGGCCAATCAACCGGTCCGAGTTCTGGGGGATCGGGAACCCGACGTCGAGACGGAACAGCGCGTACGGCGTGTCGAGGCGAAGGCCGAAGCCGGTGCCGACCTTCAGGTCGCTCAGCGATATGTGCGCGGGATCGATGAAGCCATTTCCGGCATCGAGAAACGCGACAGCCTTCAGCCACCGCCACACCGGGAATCGGACCTCCCCGTTCAGGACCAGGAGTGCGCGGCCGCCAGCCTTGACACCAGGCGGCGAGATCGACTCTTCGGCATAGCCGCGGATCGTACGGTCACCGCCCGTCCGGAACCGGAGCGAGTAGCTCTGTGACTCGTCGCCAGTGACGTTCACGAGGACGCCGATCTGCGCTGCGCCTGCCAACACCACGGGCCCCATCTTTCGGTAGTGGGTCTGCTGGAGGAGGTAGCGCAGGTAGTTGAAGTCCGACCCCAGCGTTGTCGACCCGTACTCCACGCTCGAGGAATGGAACCAGCCGCGCGTGGCGTTGAACACGCTGTCGCGCGAGTCCCAGGCGACCGCCACATAGAGGTTGGCGCGCGTCGTCCGGCCGGTCTCCGTCGCCGCGCGTGCGGCGGCTGCCGAGTAGGGCGGATCTTCCCGGATGAACGCATACCCGTACGAGAGCTCCGTCTGTCGTCCAAGCCGCCAGCGGTCCTGGTAGGTGACCGACGTTTCTCCGCGCTGGAACCACGTGGGCTCCTGGCGTGTCTCCACCGAGTGCTTCACGTAGAGCGTGGAGAAGGCGGGCCAGAGCACCGATGTCGGGATAGTCAGCGCGCCGCGGATGCTGTAGCTATTCCACTCGTAGCGTCCGCCGACGGCGCCGCTGAAGGCCGAGCCGAACAGGTTGCGGCGGCGGAGCTCCGCCGCGACGCCCGGCCGGATGTTGCGCGACTGGATTTCGGGACTGAGGTCGTCGGTCAACTGCACCCCGTAACGCAGCCTGTACAGTGGAGCTTCCTCGAGCGTCACGACCGCGCGGGTCGGTTGCTCGCCGGCTCCTTCGGTGGCCGGGGTGATCGGCTGCAGCTGGATGTCCACGCTGCGGAACGCTTCGGTCTCGTAGAGGCGGTGCTGCGCGCGATCGACGCTGGCCGGGCTCGCGGCGGTCCCGGCCGGGAGCTTCAGCGCGCTGGCGACGACGGACGCTCGCGTCTCGGTGCGCCCGGTGACCGTGACCTCCCTGATCACCGAGCGGATGCCGGGATGCACCTGCGCGACGACCGTCACCCGCCCCGTCTCTCCCTCGACGGCGCCCGTCACCTCCGCCCGGGCGCTCCGATAGCCGGCCTCGACGTACCCAGCCTCGATCCGCTTAGCCACCAGCGGCGCCTCCTCCGGGTTGAACGGCTCGCCAACCCGCATCCCCATCCATCGCTCGACGCGTCCAGGTTCGAGCGCCCCGGCACCGCGCACGTCGATGCGCGAGACGAGGTGGCGCGGCCCCTCGTGAATGGTGATTGGCAGGCGCGCGGAGGCGCCGTCCAGCACGGCGGGTGCCGCCGACACGCGGGCGGCCAGGAATCCCTTGCGGCGATAGAACGCCTTCAAGGCGCCCGCAACGGCGTCCGGCTCGCGCCACAGTTTCTCGGCCGAACCGGCCCGCTCGATCTCCTGTCGAAGCTCGCGCTCGGACACCGCCTGGTTGCCGCTGAACGTTACCAGCCGTGCCTCGGCCCGCGCGCCGGACACGATCGTCACGTCGACGGTCTTCTCGCGCGGCTGGTCGGTCACGTGCAGCTCGCTGTCGATCCTCCCCCAGAGGTAGCCGAGATCGATCATCGCCGCGCGCGCGCGTTCCCGGAGTTCCTCCTGCAGGAACCGATCATCCACGGATCGGCTCCACGCGGTCTTCATGCCGGCGATGACGGGCTCCGGCAGCCCAAACCCGGTGACGCGAAGCCTGGTCTGCGGACCGCGCCGGATCTGGTACCGGAGCGCCACCGACTCGTCGCCGCCCGGCCCGACGTCGCGCGTCGCCGACACCTGGACCTCCAGATAACCGCGGGAGTGGAACAGCGATTCGACCCGCTCCCGGTCGCGCTGCCACTCGAAGAACTCGAATCGATCGCCCGTCCGCATCCGGGTGACGGCCAGCACGTCCTTCTCGGCCATGTCGCCTCCCGTCACGCTCACGCCCGTCACTCTCGGCAGCGTCCGCGGCGTTGGGACGGGCTTTTTGGCCCTAGGTCGGCCGCCTGGTCCGCCGAAGACCACCTCGTGCCGCAGCTCGAGTGAATTGGTCTGCGAGTCGCGCGAGGCAAACCGGATCTCGTAGCTGCCGAACGGGTGGACGATGACCACCCAGGTGAAACCGGAGGCGCGCAGGTTCTGCGACAGCAGCAGGTCGAGCCAGTTGCCGATCGCCTTCCCGATCGTCAGCCTCGTCTGCGGGTCCACGTCGTCGCCCAGGAGGTCGAGGTCCAGCTCACCCACGCGGACGCTATCGAGGCCCAGGCTTCGGCCGGCCAAGCCGAGAATGTCGCTGGAGATCGCCGCCACGAGATTGTCTTTTGACCCGCTGTTGCTCCCCGGGCTCATCGAGTTCGACGTGCTTCCCGTCGTGATGAGCGACATCAGGTCGGGCTGTGCGAGCGGCGGATCGGACGAGAGATTGACGATGAGATCGTCGGTGCGCCCCGAGAGCCTCAGCGAGATGTTATATCCCGCGCGCCGCGTCTCGGCGGTGAGATCGACCGTCGGCTTGGTCCGTGCCACCGGGTCCAGTTCGAGGAGGCCTCGATGGATCGTGAAGACGTTCCCGCGGAGGTACACTTCGCCATTTTCGCGGGCACGCAATTTTCCGCCGATCGCCGGTTTCGCGATGGTGCCGCCGACATGCACGTCGGCCTCGACCTCGAGGCGCGCGAAGCTGTTGTCCAACAGACCTGGGGACGCTGTCGCGATTGAGACGTCGAGACGGGTGGCGCCGAAACGTGATGACTTGGAATCGGCAGCACCGCTCTGATCGCCCGCAGGCAGCGGCAGCGCGGTCTGGCGGTACACGCCCGGCTCCACAGAGACGCGTCCAGCGATCACGCCGCCCTGGGCATCAGCCCGGTAGGCGAGATCGGCATCGAGCGTGCTCCGCAAGCCTTCCGGCCATTCCAGCAGGAAGCCCTGGCCGCGCAGGCGAAGTCCCTCCTTCGCGTGCTCCGAAGCGCGGGGCCCCAGGAGCGGCAGCGAACCGGAGATGTCGAGGCTGCCGCCGTTGATGCTGCCCTGCGCCGAGACGACGAGCCGGTCGTCGTCGAGCGTCAGCCGGCCGGACACGCCGGAGATCGCGATGCGCGGGTCGGAAACACCGAGCGCGACGTTGGCCAGCGTGACATCGCCCGAGAATGACGGATGCTGCGCCTCGCCACTCATGCGGGCATCAATCGTCGCCGTCCCGCTCAGGGCGACCGGCAGGAAGACCCGGGCCAGCGCCAGGTTGAAGGGGCCGGTCAGGGCCAGGTCAAGGCGCGGGTGGCTGCCGCGAAAATCGACGCCGCCACCGAGCGTCAGCGTCCGGTTGCCGACCGCCCACGATGCCTCCTCGACGAGGACACGGCCGCCGTCGAACCGGACGCGGGCCGGCTTCGGTTGACGGATCGTCAGGCCCTCGATCATCGTCTCCGACTGCGTGATCACGGCGGTGCCACGCAGCGCGTCGAATGCAAGGCGCGGCGCCTCGAGTTCGATCGCGGCCGCCACTTGCCCTGTCACCTGCGAGACGGCGTCCGCACCGAGCCACGGCTCCAGCGCGCGCTCGGTGAGCGATGTCACGTCGGCCCGCACCTGCAGCCCGCCCGTTGCCGGCCGCTGGGGCACCAGCGCCTCCGGCAGCCACGGAGCGAGCAGCGCCAGAGGGATCCGCCCCCCCGCCGTCATGCCAGCCCCCGACCACGCGGCGCGAGCCTCGACCAACTCGAGCGTCTCGTTCGCCAGGCGCGCCCGCGCGACGATGTCCGTCACCGGCGCGTAACCGGGGAACGTGACGGTGGCGGAAGCCACTGTCACCTCGCCTGACAGCGTCGGATGGGGAGGCGGCCCGGAGGCGCTGAAGACAGCCTGCACGCGACCCTTGCCCTGGGGCCACCACTCGCCGATCTCGCCGTCGATCTCGAGGCGCAGCGCCTGGCCGCTCGTGACCTGCGCCAGGGTGCCGGAGGCCACCAGGCGGCTGTTGCCGACCTGAAGCCGAAGCACGTCAACGGAGACGTGGTCGGTAGACAGCGCGATACGCGCGGGCTCGGCCAGGCGGACAGGATGTCCATCGACAGTGCCTTCGACCGAGGCCACCTGCAGGTCCACGTCCAGGGGACGCTCATCGTTGATGGCCCCGGTGATGCGGGCTGATAGCCGGGTGGTCCCGGTCCAGTCGAGTGCCGGTGCGCCAAGCCCCGACGCGATCGCGCCGAGGCGCTGGAGTTCCGCCTGCTCGAGGCTGGCGTTGATATCGAACGCGTAGGGCGTGGAGAGGACGGCGGAGCCCTGAATCGTCCCGTTGACCGACGGCACGCGTGCCACGAACTGGATCCGCCCGTCTGTCATGTGGACGTCGGCGTCGATCGGTCCCGGCCTCCAGAAGTCCCACTCGACGCGGGTGCTGGTCACCTTCCCGTCCACGCGCGGTGCCGCGATCGGCCCGGAGACCCGCGCGGCAACCGCGACGCTTCCGGACGGGCGCCAGCGCGCCGGCACACCACCCATCACAACCGCGATGTCGTCCATGGTGCCCGAGGTCGTGACATCCATCGGACGCCGGTCGAACGGCACGCTCCCGCTGGCATGAATCGTCGTGCCGCCGAGCGATGCGGACAGCGAGTCGAATGTGGCCGCCCGCCGATCGACGCGCACGACGCCCTGCAGGCGGCCGTCGCCGGCACCGTCCACGCGAAGCAGGTCGCCTCCGAGCGATCCGCTGAAGACCGGGTCCGCGAGAGTGCCGGATACATCGAGTCCCGCCTGCACGTCGCCGTGCACCCGCGAAGCGGCCGACCGGACGGCGGTGGACGTGCCTGCGGCCCTGCCGATCGCCTCCGAAAGATCGTCGGTATTCACCTTCACCGCGAGCCGGCCACCCACCGTCGTCGCCGACAGCGCCGTTCCGTTCACCGTGCCGAACAGCCGACCAGCGACCGTTGTGCCGGCGCCAAGCTCGTGCCGCAGGTCGAGCGTCCAGCGCGAACCGCTGATCGCGAGCGACGAACGCCCGCCGACAGCGGTCACGGCCGGCGTGGCATCAGGGAGTGCGCGGGTGGTTGCCGCAAGCGCGAGCGACGGAAGCCCACGATGGTTCCAGGTCATCGAGGCGTCGCCATCCAGCCGCGCGCCCATGGGAACGGCCGAAGGAATGGCGAGCGCCTGGAGCACACCCGCGAGGGCGACACGGTCCCATCGGAGTGTCGCGGACGACGTGCTCTCGGCACCCAGCCCGAACGTGGCCGCGCCTGTCACGCGTCCGCCGGCGAGTTCGATCGCGGCCGACGACAGTGTCACGGCACCTCCCTCGACCCGGCCTTGCGCCGCCGCTTTCTTCACGGCAATGCCGCGTACCACCGGTTCGTGGCTCGAGGCGTCGAACGTGAGCGCCAATTGCGACAGGGGACCGGAGATGCGCCCGGTGGCGACCACCTGGCCGCGCCCCGATCCGATGGCAGGCCACACGCGGACCGCCGTCGCGAGGCCTACCGACGCACGAACCGCGAGGTCGAGGCGCGCGGGACCCGGCGCAAACTGCAGTCGGCCGTCGACGTCGACCCTGTTGTCGGGCATCGACAGCGTGACGGGCCCGATCCGGATCGCATCAGGGTCGAGTCCCAGCACCCCGTCAACCGCAACGCTCAGGACGTCGCCACCCGGTATGCGGAACGTCGTGCCGTTGACGGCGACCAGCTTGCCCTGGATGTGTCCATCCTGCGGGCGCAGGTCGATCGAGACGTCTCGCGCCTCGATGACCATCGGCGGCGTCCCCTGGATCTGAAGGTCGAGGCCCACGATCGAGAGCCGCCCGATTCTGATATTGGGTGTCGGTCCGCCCCCGGTCCGGCTATCCGGGAAGTTGTATCTTCCGTCGGCGCCCTTGGTGATTGTCAGCCGGGGCCGGACCACGTCGATCGAGGAGAAGTCCAGGCGGCCGAGCAGTGAAGCAGGAGGGAGCCGGACGGTCAGACTGTCGGCGCGGAAGAACGGCGAACCGGACGTGCGGGTGGAGGCGGCGCTGACGTCGCTCGCCGTGACGCTGAGCGTCAGCAGGTTGTAGTCGAGGCGTCCGATCGCGAGGACGGTATCGAAACGGTCGCGGGCGGCATCCACCGCCGCACGGCGTAAGAAGTCGCGGACGAACGGCGCCTGGGCCAGGGCGATCAGCGCCGCCAGGGCGATCAGCGCCGCCATCGCGCCCACAAGCCACAGCAGTCGCCTGCGCCGGCGCGGCGCGGCGGCCGCGGTGTCCGGTGGACCCGCACCGACGTCGGGAGGCCCTGTCTCGGGACCGGTTGGTGACATAGATCTGCCGCTCGACCGGCAAAAGTAGTTGACGCCGCGCACTTGAGCCCCGCACGTTCGAAAGGAGCGCGCGACCGCCCGACCGCAGACTCGTTACTGGCGGACCCGGACCACGTGCCGGCTCCTCTGTCCCTTGCGCAACACGAACAGTTGTCCGTCGATCGCCTGCTCGAGCGTCAGGCGCCCGCGTTCGTCCGTTACGCGCTCGTCGTTGAGATAGACCCCGCCGCCCTTGATCAGGCGCGCGGCCTCTCCCTTGGACGCGGCGAGACCCGTCAGGCTCATCACTTCCGTGATCGCCAGGCCTGGCGCGGCGAACCGGGCCGCCTCGATCTCGGTTGACGGCACGTCCGCGAACACCTCGAGCACGTCGTCGGCCTTCGCATCCACCATGCTGCCGCCGAACAGGATCGCGCTCGCCCGTTCCGCTCGCGCCACCGCTTCGTCCCCGCGCACGAGCCTCGTCACCTCGCGCGCCAGCTCGCGCTGCGCCACGCGCTTCTCGGGCGCCGCGGCCAGCTCGCGCTCGAGCGCGGTCACCGGCTCCTCGGTCAGAAACGTGAAGTACTTCAGGTATTTCACCGCGTCGCGGTCGTCGGTATTGAGCCAGAACTGGAAGAACTGGAAGTCCGACGTGCGGGCCGGGTCGAGCCAGACGGCGCCAGCTTCCGTCTTCCCGAACTTCACGCCGGCGGCCGTCGTCACGAGCGGCATCACGAGGCCGTGCGCCTTTCCGCCGCGAAGCTTGCGAATGAGATCGCATCCGGCGGTGATATTGCCCCACTGGTCGCTGCCACCGAGCTGCAGCGTGCACCGGTAGCGATCGAACAACGTCAGGAAGTCGAAGGCCTGAAGCATGAGATACGTGAACTCGGTATACGAGATCCCGTCCTCCTGCTCGATGCGGCGCTTCACCGACTCCTTCGCGAGCATGTAGTTCACGGTGAAGTGCTTGCCCGTGTCGCGCAGGAACTCCATCAGGCTCAGCTTCGCCAGCCAGTCGGCGTTGTTGACGATGCGCGCGGGGTTGGGGGAGGCGTTGAAGTCGAGGAAGCGTTCGAGCTGGACGCGAATGCCCTTCAGGTTGTCGTCGATCTGCTCGAGGCTCAGGAGCTGGCGTTCCTGCGTCTTGCCGCTCGGGTCGCCGATCATGCCCGTGCCGCCGCCGGCGATGGCAATCGGGCTGTGGCCGAAGCGCTGCAGGCGCGCGAGCGCCATCAGCGGCAGCAGCGACCCGACGTGCAGGCTCGACGCGGTCGGGTCGAAGCCGATATAGCAGGTCACCTTCTCGCGCGCGAGGACGTCGCGCACGCCCTCGGTGCCCTCGTAAACCATCCCCCGCCACTCGAACTCGCTGTACACGTCAGTCGGCATCGGCTCTCCTCGTCGGCGTCAGTTCGCTTTCACTATACCTTCAGCGCGGTCGTGGCGGCAGGCGAACGGGTCGGCTCGGGGACACAGGCGATCATTGCGCGATTTCGTGCCTTCTGCTATTACTGGCTGTCGTTACGAAAGCTCAGCAGAATGGCAGGGCGTTCAGCATGTGGCCATGGTTGGCTCATCGGAAGCAGGTCCTCGTCGTGGTCGCTCGCGCCGGTCTCCTGGCCTCGTTGGCGGCCGTCGCATGGGTGCCGATCCTCGGCCTGCTGGTTTCCGACGTTCCGGCGGCGGGTCGCGTCGTGGTGGCTGGCCTGGCCGCTGTCGCTCTGGCGCGGCCAGGGATCGCGCTGCTCTTCCTGGCCGGGCTCGCACCTCTCGGAGGCATTGTCAATCTGCTGTGTGGCATGCCTTACAGCCTGACGGAGCCGTTGGTGCTGGCCTTTCTCGCCGGCTGGTTGTCCCGCGAAGCGTTCCGACGGAGGACGTTGCTCTCTGCCACAACGCAGGGGCTCTTGGTCCCAGTCGTCCTGCTGGCGACCGTGGTTGGGGCTTCAATCGCCGTCGGGCTGATCGCCCTTCAGCCGTTTGTCGCGTATCCTCAGCAGTTTCTCCACGACGTGCTCACGTTCTTCTGGTCCGACTACTTTGATAACCGTACTCTCTTTGAACCGCTCACGTCCGGGCTGACTTTCCTCGAAGGGCTGGGGCTCTTTGCCGCCGCCGCGATTCTCACCGAGGGCTCGGCTGATTTGGCACGGGCAGTGGCGCGCATGACGGTGGCAGGTGCGGCGGGGGTTGCCGCGCTGTGCCTGAACCGTCTGGTGACGGTGGTGCTCCGCAGCGGGGACACGTGGCGCGCCCTCGAGCACCACTTGGCCACGATCCGAATTAGCGCGGTCTTTTCGGATGTGAACGCCGCAGGCTCTTATTTCGCGATGAGTGCGATCGTCGCAATTGGATTCGGAATCGCGGCGAGCCGGATTCGGTGGATATGGACCGGCATCCTCTGCCTGTTGATGATGGCGTTGTGGCTGACGGGTTCGAGAGTCGCACTGTTCGCCGTGCCGATCACCGGCGCTGCGCTGCTCGTGATGGTGTTCCGTGCGCGCGACGGGCTTCGAGGAAAGCGCCTGGTCATCGTCGCGTTCGTCGCGCTGGCGTTGATTGGAGTCGGCGCCGCGATACCGTTCGCGGTCAGGGACCCAGTCCGGTTGAGCATGAAGCAGTCCATGCAAGACCGGTGGGATCTTGCCCGAGCCGCATCAGCGATGGCAGCCCAGCATCCCGTCTTTGGCGTTGGTATCGGCGGCTTCAGGGCGTTGTCCGGCGAGTTTTTCACGCCGGGGTTGCGGCGTCTCTTTCCGCGTGAGAATGCGCACAACAATTTTCTGCAGATCCTGGCGGAGCTAGGGGTTGTTGGCTTCGTGCCGTTCCTCTGGATCCTCGGCGGCGTCGGAAAACGCATCTGGCCCGGCGTGACGGGCAAAACGGTCGACTGGCCGCTACTTGGCGTCGCCGGAGGTGTGGTCGCGTTCCTTGTCACC
Source organism: Acidobacteriota bacterium (assembly GCA_017883185.1). Lineage (GTDB taxonomy): Bacteria > Acidobacteriota > Vicinamibacteria > Vicinamibacterales > Fen-181 > FEN-299. The sequence goes on along the minus strand of JADGOB010000071.1, from coordinate 9,172 downwards.
TGGGTGTCTGGGCATCCTCTGCTGATTGTCGAGGTCTCGTCTGCGTTCTGGATCGTGCTGGGCACGTGCGTTGGCCTGGCGCGAGCGGCTCAGAACGTATCCTCGACGACCGATCGGGCGCCGCGGCGGTGGCTCTCGCTCCTGTCCGTGGCACTCGTGGTCTTCATTGTCCTGACGATGCCCGCCCGAGCGCGCCAGGCGGTCGCTGGTGCGGACCTGGTCCAGGCCTCCATCGGATTCTCGCAGTGGGGGCCCGACGAGACGGGGAGGCGTAGCCGGTGGATCGTGGCGCCGAGGGCGCAGTTCTTCGTGCCTGCGAATGCGTCCGGCGTGCGACTGCCGCTTCGGTTGGTCGCGGCGGACCGCACACCGGCCGCCGAGATCTCGATTTACCTCGATGGTCGGCTGGCCAATCGCGTACATCTCGCCGTCGGAACCTGGAACACCGTCGCGATGGTCTTGCCGGAACACGCGCGCGGCCCCTTCTACAGGGTCGAGATCGATGTCGGCGATTGGCACGCGTCGGCGCCGCCAACAGCAGACGGCCCCGATCGCGTCGTGGAAGGAATCCAGATGGGCAAGCCACTGCTGGTTTCGAAGCCTGCGCGGTGAGTCCGAGAAGCGGGAGATGAGACACCAACGCTCAGTGCTAATAACCCGGCTGAGCCTCTTTGGTTCCGGCTCGGCCGGGTTATCAACGACGAGACCGTTCAGCAGTCGACACTTCGTCACGCTGTCGCAGGGCGTGGAAGCCCTGGACCGCGAACACCGTCGCCAGGACGAGCCAGGCGACGCGCTCCCACCAACGGCTGCCTTCCGACAGGCCAAAGCCGAGGCAGAACAGCAGCATCCCGGCCGCCGATGCTCGTTGCCAGGAACGTTCACGCCACTGATCGCGCAGCCGCCGGCCGCGTTCGCCAGCGAGCCACTGGTGGTAGCTGAAAGCCGCCAGCAGGATCGAGGCCCCGAGAATCCACAGAGCGCTGGTGGCGACCAGGTACCAGTCAATCATGCGAGGCGCTCCAGGATAGACGCTCGGTTCTCACCGCCACACCCGCACGGCCACGTCGTCGCCGCCGACGATCGCCGTCGCAGCAGGCTGATCGTAAGGCGTTTCGATGATGCCATTTGAGCCGGCCGACAGCACCCAGATCGCTCGGTCCGGCCGCGGTCCGGAACGAGGAGCGTCGAAGCCTCGCGCTGCGCCGATGTTGACCAGGTAGCGGTTGCCCCATGGATCGAGACCGATCTCCGGAGCAAGGCGCGGCCGATGCGAGGCACCAACGACGGAATTTGCCGAGCCAGGCGGCCCGCTCGCCGCGAACTGATTGACCAGATCGCCGCTCCGCCCCGTCAGCCACTCCGGGAACGTGGGAGACTTCGGCATTTCGCCGGGGCCGGCGAGCGTCGCGATTGGGGAACCGGCCGTCGTCATGCCAGTTGACCACCACGACTCGTTGCCGTTCTCGGGCGTGATCTCGCGGATCGCTATCGCGATGCGCGTCACGTCCGCGACGGCGCGTCCCACACGGCGTGTGTGCACAACGGTGGCCGCCAGCGCTGGCACGACAAGCGCCGCGATGAGGATGAGCGCGACTGCGGCCGCCAGCTGGGGCACGGTGAATCCGCGAACTCCCATCTTGCCTAACGCCCCCTGAGGCTCATGACCGTTCCGACGGTGCGCAGAAGAATCCAGGCGTCGAAGAGGAACGAGCGGTGCTTGAGGTAGTACAGGTCGAACTCGAGCTTGGTGGCCGCATCGGCCACCGAGTCTCCGTAAGGATAGTTGATCTGCGCCCACCCCGTGAGTCCGGGGCGGACAAACAGGCGCGCGCGGTAGAGCGGAATTTGCCGTTCGAGGTCTGCAACGAACTCGGGCCGCTCCGGGCGCGGCCCCACCAGACTCATGTCTCCGCGCAAAACCGACAGAAAGTTCGGCAGTTCATCGAGGCGAGTGCGGCGCAGCCATTTACCAACCCGGGTGATTCTGGGGTCGAGTGGGCCTGCCCATTGCGGCCGTCCTCCGGCCTCCGCGTTTCGGACCATCGTCCTGAACTTCGCGAGTGAGAAGGGACGCCCACCCCGCCCTGTTCGACGCTGCCGGTAGAACACCCTCCGTCCGGAATCCGCGACGATGGCTAGAGCGATGATCGGGGCGAGGATTGTAAGAAGGAGCGTTCCCGCGAATCCGCCGACGATATCGAACAGCCGCTTGGCCAGGCGCGATGCGTCCCGTGCGCTCACCGCTTCCGCGTACGAGGAGAACAGCCAGTTCGGCTCAACGTGTGCCACCGGCACTCGCTTCAGCGTCTGTTCATAGACCGCTGCCATGGGCACGACGTCGATGCCGGCCTCCTGGCAGGCCAGCAGGCGGCTCATGACCTCGCCTTGTTCACATTCGGTGGCAAGGATGATCTGCGAGACGCCTGCGCGCTTCGCCTCGGCCGGCAGCACGTCGAATCCGCCGACCACTTCAAGACCGTCGATCCAGGTTCCTTTGCGCGAGGCGTCGGCATCCACGAACCCGACGATGGTCGCGTCGCGCACATGCGCGTCATGAAGCGCCGCGACGATCGCCCGGCCGGCGGCATCCGCGCCCGCTATCAGCAGGCGACGGCGAAATCGCGTTTCGGTGAACACCCACACATAAATGAGTCTCCAGGCGGCCGTCAGCAGACACGCTTCCCAGGCGAAATAGAGCGCCAACAGGCGCGGCAACGCCTGGCGGGGCGCGTAGAAGTAGATCGCGAGGTAGGCAACGAGCAGTGCGGCGGCGAGGCGGGCAATCGACTGAAACGTGGCTGCCGGCGAGAGGGCGACGCGAGGGCGGCGCGAAGGCGTGAGACCGAACGCCCAGGCGGGGGCGGCGAGGAACCACCAGGCCCGCGAAGTCAGGGCCTCGGCAAATCCAACACCGGCGGTGATCGTCCAGAAGCCGATGGCCAGGACCACCGCGGCGACGGCGATCGAGAGGTCGCCGACCGTCAGCAGCGCCCGATGCTCAGACTGCTGCAGTCCGCGCCCCCACGCCGCGTCGGTGCGTTGTGGTGTTCGGTCGGTCATGAAGGCGGCCGGCCCGACGCGAGCGTGCCGAATCGTCGCGGCCATCGGCCGAACGACAGGAGATTCACCAACACGCCCCCGCCCCAGCAGAAGTGAATCGTCGCGAACACGAGCGGTAGCACCGGGAGAATCGCCCACGTGCGACGTCCACCACTGATCCTCCAGGCGGCGTAACCGAGTGCGCCACCGTAGAGCGCCAGCAGCCCGATCAGCGCCAAGGCCGAGACGAGGAACAATACCTGATACCCGGCGAATCCCAGGGCCGCGGTGAGCGCCGCAAGAGCGACGACGGTCGCGACAAACGCAGCCGGCACCGCCTGTCGCCACCGCAGCGATTTCGGGTGCGCCTTCAGCATCTGGGCTTTCCACCAGCCATATCGGAAGTACTGAACAGCAAGGGCGGCTAGCGTCGGTCGCGCGTAGTAGGTCGAACGAATGCGCGGATCCAGAATCACTTGTCGTCCGGACTGCCGGACCCGGTAGTTGAACTCGTAGTCCTCGTTGGTCAGGACCCGTTCGTTGAAGCCGCCGAGCCGCTCCCAGGTGGACTTGAGAAAACAGCCGAACGGAACGGTGTCAACTGGCATCGGTTCGTGCATCGAGCGTCCCGTGCGGTAGGCCGCATCGCCGGCGCCCATCGGGTGCGAGACGCCGCGAGCGATCGCCTGGGCCACAATGGTCGGACGGCCTGGCACGATTTCCCATACACCGCCCGCCACACCGGCTCCCGCATCGCAGACCGTGTGCACCCCTAGACCAACATATGACGCATCGGGTCTCGAGTGAGCGTCCATCCGGACGATCACCTCGCCGGTGGCCATACGGATGCCCGTGTTGAGAGCTGCCGGCTGGCCGATCCGTTCGCACCTCAGCACCTGGATCGGGTAGGCCGGATGCTCGCGCCGATAGCGCTCGAGCGCCTCCCGGGTCCCATCGCTCGACGCGTTGTCAACGACGATCACTTCGGCGAGCGGGTAGTCCTGTCGTGTCAGGTCGTCGAGCAGCTCGAGGACCGACGCGTGCTCGTTCCGGCAGGGAACGATCACGGAGACGCTGTGGTGCTGGGGCATTGGGACAGAAGACGGCATGTAGACTCCCTCGCCACCGGAAATCCGGCCAGCCGCGCGCCAGGCACGAGAGGCCGCCTCACCCGGCGGCCAGTGGGCGCTGGTCATTCTACCATCTGATTCCCGCGGACTTCGGTCGCAGCGCCACCGGTCAATCCCCGGTGCTCGACGGCCGCGGCGTCAGGCGCCCTCGCCGTCCCGTAGCGGCGAATGCCGCCCCCAGGACGACCTTCGACAGCAGGGCGACCGCGTACAGCACGATTGCGTAGCCGAGCGCCGCGCCGCGATCGATGCCGAACATGCCGAGGCCGACGACCACCAGGAAATGGAAGATGCCGATCTTGCCCGGCAGCGACGGCGGCACGCTTCCGACCTGAATCAAGACCAGCAGGAACACCGCGACGAGGAACGACAGATTGAAGCCGCACGCGAGGAACATCAGGTAGTTCGTCAAGGCGGCGAGCGCCATGATCGCGACCGACCACGCGACGGCGGCCAGACTGACGCCGGGGCTCTTCAGAGCCGATAGGCCCTCGAGAAAACGCTCCGCGATGCCGGTGGCACGCCCGCCGAAGCGACCAGGTACGTAGCGGGACAGGCTGTGGACCCAGGGCGTGAGGCGATCGCTGAAGCGTGAGAGCAGCCAGAGGGCCAGAGACCCGCCCACGCCCACGCCCCAGAGGGTCCCCTGCTTGATCCCCACCCCACCTGGAAAGGCGAAGAGGGCGAGCACGAGCACGACGGCCAGTGCGAACACGCCAAGGTCGAGCGCCTTCTCCACGGCGAGCGTGGCCAGCACCCTCGCCTTGCTCAGGCGTTCCTCCTCCGCGACGAGGTACATCCGGGCCACCTCGCCGAGGCGGAGGGGAACGACGATGTTGACCATCTGGCCGATGACGACGGCGCGAAAGAGGGGCCAGAACCGGCGCGTTCGATGATCGGGATAGAAGAGCAGTTGCCAGCGCCATGTGACCGCCACCAACGACACTGCATTGCTGACGAACGCGGCCAATGTCCAGGCGGGATCGACGCGGGCCAAGGCACGCCACAGCTCTTCCAGGTCCAGACCGCGGAAGGCGAGCCAGAGCGCGACTGAGCCGAGAACGATGCCGGCGGCGATGGTACGGACACTGGTGCGACGGGACACCTCGCCGTCGGCGCCCTCGCGCTCATCCCGCAACCACGCGACACGAAGCGGCCACCAACGGGGCGTCAGGATCCCTCCGCTGGTCGAAGCGACCGTCGCCGCGTCCGTTCGGCGCGCTCGGCAGGAAGACGCCTGAGCACCGCTTGGTATCGTAGGTCTGCGCTCATCTCCGGACGAAGAGCTTAACACCGGGTGTCGGGAAGAAGGAAGGATGTGTCAGGCCGGGCGCGCTTTGAGCGATAATGCGGCGGTGTCAAACCTATTCCGATTCCGGACGCTCGCGCGCGTGGCGGGCAGTGCCCTGGCTGTCGTTGGAACGGCCGTCATCCTCTTCAGCGGCTGGCTCATGGTTGGTGGGTCTTCGGGCCTCGAGCGGTTCGTGACCGAGTCCGACGTCCCTCGGCCCTCGCGCGCCATCGTGTGCCTCACGGGCGGGCTCGCCGGTCATGCCCTCCCAACGGCGGAAGGCTGGGATCGCATCTACGCCGCCGTCCAACTGCTGGCCGACGGCCTGGCCCCGACTATTGTCTTCAGCGGTGGCGGCGCCGGCCAGGTGAGCGAAGCCGAGGTCTACGCGGAAGCGGCGCGCTGGCTGGGCTGCCCGCCGGACGCGGTCGTGCTCGACCCGGTCTCGGGCAACACCGCCGAGCATCCTCGCAACCTGCTGAGACTGGGCACGGTTGCGATCCGTCACGACACCCCGCTGCTCGTGGTCACCTCCCCGCTGCATTCGAAGCGAGCGGCGCTGTGCTTCCGCAAGTCGGGATTCACCAACGTGCGGCTCGTCACCTCCTATGAGGCGCGCAGATCTCCGCTGGCCAGGAGCCAGAAGCGCTCCGAGGTCCCCTCGTTCGCGCCCAACGGGAAGGACTACGGCGATCCCTTGAACCGGCTCCGATGGGGATTGAACGACGCGATTTTCGCGCTGCGGGAGTTGATCGCGATCGGCGTGTATCGTTATCGGGGGCAGGCGTAGTGGTGTAGAATTTCACTCTTGGAGTGGAGGCCTGAACGATGAGCGACAGCGAGGAAGGACGAACCCACATAACCAGCCGCCGTGACGACGAGATCGACGACGAAATCTCACTGAAGCCGTACTTCGAGGCCCTGGGGGGTTACCGGCGCGTGATTGGCGCAGCCGTCATCGGCGTGGGCGCCCTGTTTGTGGTGGGCGTCCTGCTGGTGTTCCTGATCGCACCCGTCGAACGGGTCGGGTCCGTTCAGTTCCGTTTGCTCTTCGACGGCGCTGCCCAGGGTCAATACCCCAATCACACGCCGTTCAGCGTTTCAGAGATCGTGGCCGCGCCGGTGCTGACCGAGGTCTACAAGGTCAACGACCTGCAGCGGTTCGGAAAGTACGAGAATTTCAAGGACTCGATGTTCGTCCAGCAATCGAATCCAGACTTGGATCTGCTCGCGTTCGAATACCAGGCCCTGCTCGCGGATACCAAGCTGAGTCCGATCGATCGGGCCCGCATCCAGGATGAGTTCAAGAAGAAGCGCGAAGCGATGGTCGATCCGTCCTACTCCATCAGCATGCGCCGCCACGAGCGCCTGAAGACGCTGCCGCGCGATCTGATGGACAAAGTTCTGATGGACACTCTCAATACGTGGGCGAAACAAGCCGACGAGCGGAAGGGTGCCTCGAAATACAACGTCGCCGTCCTTTCCGCAAACATCCTGCAGAAGGACGTGCTCGAGCGTGAAGACTACCTGGTGGCGATCGACATCCTGCGATCGAAGACCAACCGCGTGCTCGACACCCTCACCGAGATCGCCAAGTTGCCAGGCGCCCGAACCATCCGCGTGGGACAGGAGCGCGTCACGCTGGCGGATGTGCGGACGAGCCTCGAGGAGGTGGTTCGTTTCAGGCTCGAGCCGCTGCTGGGGCTGATCCGTTCCGAAGGTGTCACCAAGAACACCCGCGGCCTGGCGTTGTACGCCAGCAACCAGTTGTTCCAGCTCAACCTGGAGAAGCAGGAATCAGCTGATGTCGTTCAGGCGCTGCAGGCCTCCCTGCGCGAGTATATGGCCCAGAGCGGGCCGTCTTCGGGCGACTCCAAGGCCGGCGCGTCAGGTTCTGGGGGCGGTACGAGCGGCGGCCAGGCCATGATGCCCCAATTGGATCAGTCGTTCCTCGATCGGATCATGACGCTCTCCACCGCGCAGGCCGATGCGGAATACAGACGCAAGCTCACCGACCGCCTCATCGAGGAAAGCGTGAAGATGGCGGCGCGGAGCCGTGAGGCCGCGTATTACGACGATCTGGTGAAAGAACTTCGAGGTACGACTACGCGGTCGGTCGGTTCGCCGGAAGTCGTGACGCTCATCAAGACGCGTTCGTTGGAGGCCTTCAACGAGATCGCCAAGGGTGTGGAGCAAACGGGCGCGATCTACCGTGAACTCTCGGCGCTGAACCTGAATCCGTCTACCACGCTCTTTTCCGTGAGCGGGCCCTTCTCCCTGCAGACGCAGCGGTCACTGACGGTGAGGACGGTCGGCTTGTACTTCGTGCTGTTGATGATGCTGACGTTGATCATCGTGCCCATCGGCTGCCTGGCCCATCACGCGTTCAAGAAGCACGTGTAGACGGGGGTGGGCGCCTCACGCCCTCCTTACAGTTCGCTCAGCAGTCCGTGGGGCCCCGCGACAGGGACAGCCATCGCCGGAAACGACGCCTCAATCGGGTATGCGCGAGCGGTACGGCACGCGACGAACGCGCGGCGAACCGCGCTCGCACCATATTCCTCGACCAGTTCGCCGACACCCCTGACGGCGCGGGCATCGACGCGCTCCGCGGTCTTCGCTTCAACCACGACGAAGGCACTTGGCGCCACCTCGACCAGGAGATCAACCTCGGCCCCATGCGCCGTGCGCCAGAACCACATCGACGGCCTCTGGCTGGCCGCCAGCAGATGCTTCCGCGTTTCCGACACGACGAAATTCTCCCACACCGCACCCCACAGGGCATGCGTGGGCAGATCGGCTGGGTGGCGGAAGCCCAGCAGGAAACACAACAGGCCTGTGTCGGCGAAGTATAACTTCGGCGCTTTGATCAAGCGCTTCCGATGCTGGCGATGGTACGGCTCGAGGAGAAAGATCTGTTGGCTGGCCTCGAGGACGGACAGCCAGCGTTTGGCCGTGTTCGGCGCGATGCCCACGTCGCGCGCAAGATCGGCATACGAGAGCAGTTGGCCGGCTCGAAGTGCGGTCGATCGAACCAGTCGGTCGAAATCGCGGAGGTCCCCCACGTTGACGACTTGCCTGACATCGCGTTCGAGGTAGGTCGCCACGTAGCTCCCGAGCCACAGGTCGCGGTCGAGGTCTTTCCGCTGCCAGAGTTCGGGGAAGCCGCTCCGCCACAACAGTGCGTCTGACGTCTCCGTCGATCCGTCAGCGGCGACCTCGCTCACCCCGAGAGGAGGCAACGAGAAGATCGCGGCGCGGCCAGCCAGCGACTCGCTCACGCCTGCCATGAGACCAAAGGCCTGAGAGCCGGTGACGAGGAAGCGGCCCGGCCGTCTGTCGCGGTCAACAGCCATCTTGATGTGTCGGAGCAATTCCGGCACGTACTGGATCTCGTCGATGATGAGGGGCGTGGGATGAGCGCGGAGGAAGTTGTCTGGGGCCAGTCTGGCTTGCGCCGCGTCGGCTGGATCGTCCAGCGTCACGTATGTCGCCTCGGGCCACAACCAGCGGGCCAAAGTGGTCTTGCCGACCTGTCTGGCTCCCGTCAACACGACAACCGGAAACTGCGCCAAGGCTGCCTTGATGGCCTCGGCCTGCAAGCGCGCAATCATATTGCGGATTATCCGTAATTATGAAGTTGTTTGTCAAACTTGAGATGGACCGCGTTCCCAACCTTTTCCGCCAACTCGCGAATCGAGAGATCGAT
>JADGOB010000070.1 GCA_017883185.1 Acidobacteriota bacterium | reverse complement strand
GCTCGACCTTCGACTTCAACCGGAGACAGGTTCTCCTGGAGGGAAGCCATCGATTCGGCAAGAGCCTCAGCCTGGCGGGCCGGTACTCCTTCGGTCACACGCGGCTCTTCAACGAGCGCATCGACCCGGCGAGCCAGTTGCCCGTGGACAGGGTGTTTCCACGAGTTCGGCTGTCGGCGTTCTCGGCGTCGGTCGTTCGCAGCACCCGCGACGACGCGTTCGAGCCGACGCAGGGAACGCTGGCGTCGTTCGACGGCACGCTGGCGCCGCGAGCGATTGGCTCCGAGGTCGGCTTCATCAAGGGTTCCTGGCAGGGATTTGTCTACAAGCGGATGCCGGTGCTCCGCGGGGCCGTGCTGGCCGCGGGTGCCCGCCTGGGACTGGCATTCGGGTTCGAGCAAATCGTCGTGAACCCGGACGGCCAGACCGTCATCCTCGATCAGGAATTGCCGGCCAGCGAACGCTTCTTTGCCGGCGGCGACACGTCCGTGCGAGGGTTCGCGCTCGACCGGCTCGGGGCGAAGAGCACGCTGGACCAGAACGGCGTGTCGAACGGCGGCAACGGCCTGGTGATTTTCAACGCCGAGTTGCGCTTTCCGCTCTGGCATCAGAAGTCGCTGGGCGGGGCGGTCTTCATCGATACGGGCAATGTGTTCGCAAAGGTGGGCGACATCAGCCTCGGGGAATTGCGAAGCGGCGTGGGATTCGGCATACGGTGGAAGTCGCCGGTGGGACCGCTTCGGGTGGACCTGGCGTGGAAAATACATCCCATCACGTTTGCGAACGGCACCCGCGAGAACCCGTTCGCCTGGTACGTGACGATCGGACAGGCGTTCTAGGGAGAATTCAGAATCCGGAATTTTGGAAGACGGAATTCGAAAGACAGAAGGCAGGATGCGGAATACGTCACCGGTACTGCTCGCCGTCGTCGCCGTGGGCCTCGGGCACCTCGCCGGCGCGGAGGTGATCGACCGCGTGCTGGCCGTCGTCAACTCGCAGGTCGTGACGCTGTCCGACGTCCGGGCAGCGCAGACGTTCAGCCTTGTGCCGGCGACGACGCCAGCCGAGACGACGAACGACGTGCTGGCCTACCTGGTGAACCGCCAGTTGATGCTCAGCGAGGTCGATCGCTACTCGGCCCCGGCCCCGGCCTCGGCCCTTCTCGACCGGCGGATGGCGCAGATTCGATCGACGTTCCCGGGGGCCGCGCAGTACGAGCAGGCGCTCGCCGGGACGGCGATGACCGAGGGACGGCTGCGGAACGTGATCGCCGACAACGTGAGGATCGAGACCTACGTGGACCAGCGGTTCGGCGCGGCAGCCCAGCCGACTTCCGAGGAAGTGCAGCGCTATTACCTGGAGCACCCGGCAGTCTTCACGCAGGATGGCCGCCTGGCGCCGTTCGACGACGTGCAGGTCCAGGCACAGGAACGCCTGGCCGCCGAACGGCGGCGCGCGCTGATCACCGACTGGCTGGACCGGCTCCGACGGCGGGCGTCTGTGACGACACTGCTGACGCCGGGGCGCTAGTATTTCGGCGGCCCGAGCCGCCTATCGCGGGACGGCGAAGATCCTGACTTCCGGCCCGGGGTGGTCCGGCGATGGCTGCACGGAGAAAACCAGCGTCAGTCGCTTGAAGAGGTCCTGGTAGGCCAGGTACTGGGGTTGGAACTGATTCGGGACTGCAAAGAACCGCTCGTAGACCGCTGACGTCGCCACGACGTAGTCGACATTCCCGCCAAGATAGAAGTCGAGTCCCTTGTCCGTCACCGACCGCACGTACTCCACCTGGTAGCGCCCTGTCGGAAATTGCAGCGCGGCGGCCTCGTGGATCACGCGGGCCCCGGGCTTCACGTTCTGCGCGATCCAGTCGAACGCCAGCGCGTAGGTCCACCGACGAGCTATCCCGCGATCGAACGAGACCGATGTGATCGCGGGTTGTACCAACGTGGCGGCGGTCAGCGCCACAATCGCGGCCGTCCTGACCGCGCGCGGCACCGCAAAACGCCGGAACCAGCCCACGCCCGACACGACCGCCACGGCCACCAGCAGGCAGACGAACGGGATCGCCGGCATCAGGTAGCGCGCGAAGATCAGGGTCCGGTCGATGATCATCAACCAGAAGATCGGGAGGAACACGAGGACCATCGCAAACCTCGCGCGCCCGGGCCCGCGGACGACGCGAACGGCGAAGAGCACCAGCCCGGCACCGGCGAGCAGGAGGCTTGGCCACCCCATGGCGTTACGCAGGTGCTTCAGATAGATCTGCCAGCCGGGTTCAGCCGAAGTGGCGCGTTTCGGAACGGCGGCGGCGAGGCCGCCGAAACCGTCGAGAAATGCGGGGAGATCAAGGACAGTGTAAGGCGCAACGAGGAGGAACGCCGCGAAGAACGCGGCGAGCGTGACCAGGACGTGGCGCAACCGGGCCTGCAGCGGCACCGTCAGCATGATGGCAGCGACGAGCGGCAGCAGGATCGACACCCAGGCCGTGTACTTGGTGCCGGCCGCCAGCCCTGCCGCGGCGCCCGCCCACGCAAAGGCCGACCCGGAGCCCTGCTCGTGCGCGCGCAGCGACAGGACGAGCGCCAGAGTCACGAAAAACGTCATCGGCACGTCGGTCAGCACGTAGTGCGATTCACGGACGTGGATCGGCACGACGGCGAACACGGCCGCCGCAAGCAGCGCATGACGCGTGCCCCAGCGGGTTCCCGCGAGGTAGACGAGGTAGACGGTAGCCGTGCCGAACGCGGCCGTGAGCGCGCGTCCCCAGAGATAGAAGTCGTAGTCGCTGACCTGCGCGAGCGACGACCACGCGCCCGCCGACGCCCCGGCCAGGAACCGGACGACGATGACCGCCGCCTGCAGGTACAGGTAGAGACCCGGGTAGTCGAAAAAGTGCGGATTGAAGTCACCGGTTTTCACCATCGTGAGCGACCGGATCATGATCTGCGGTTCGTCGACGCCCAGCGACGAGGGCAGGCCGCCTCCGATCCCCCAGAAACGCAGCACGGCCGCGACGGCCATGATGAGGCCGATAACGAGCACAGATTTCCGCATATCGGTAGCTGTGTGCCGCTCGCGCTCTATCACCGCGTTCCTCACGTCGATCGGCGGGCCTGGCGCCCCGCCCAATTCCCAGCGCCTCATTCTAGCCCAGCAGTCGCTGGTACAACGTCATTGTTCTCTCAGCCACCACGTCCCACGAAAACTCGCGTTCCACGAGTGCGCGGCCGGCATCACCGAGCGCCGCGAGGCGACCACGCCGGGCCATCGCGTCGAGCAGGGCGGCGGCGAGTGCGTCAGGATCTCCAGGCGGAACCAGCCAGCCGGTCTCTCCGGGGCGGACCTTGTCCGGCAACCCTCCCGCCGTCGTCGCCACGACGGCGCGGCGGTGGGCCATCGCCTCCAGCGTGACCAGCGAGCTGCCCTCGTAGAGCGTCGGGTGAACGAAGATGTCAGCCGCCTCGTACCACGCGTGGAGGTCCGCTGAACTCGTCCGACCCATCAGCCGGACGCGGTCGGTGAGCCCGAGGGCCGCAAGCTGGCGCTGGATCGTCGCCCGGAATGGGCCGTCGCCAATCAGCACCCAGTACCACGAGCGGCCACGAAGCGCGGCAAGCGCCTGCGCGAGCACGTGGAAGCCCTTGTTCTGCTCGAGGCGGCCCACGCTGACCAGGATGCACTCAGCGTCCGCCGGGACGAACCGGCGCATGTGATGGCCATCGGCCGGCCGGGCGAGAGATTCGCACGTGTCGAGGTCAATCGCGTTGGGAATCGTCGCCATGCGATCGGCCCCGACGTTCAGGTAGCGCTGCACGGACGGCTCGATCGACCGGTCGGTGGCAATCACGCACTCCGCCCTGTTCGCGCACGCTCGAACCGCCCAGCGAAGCGGGGCGTATCCGAGGCTCTTGAGGTGCCCGCCCGCGAACCGGCTCCCGGTGCCTCCGAATTCCTCGAGGCCCTGCGGGTTCAGCACCAGCGGGGCCCGCGCACGAAGAGCCGGCCGGGCCAGCGCATAGCCCAGCACGCTGGCGCCGAGGCCGTGGACAATGTCCACGTCGCCCGACTCGACCAGGCGGCCGGCCAGGCGCCCGGCGCGCATGCCGAACAGCGGATAGGCGGTGCTGCGATCGAGAACGGTCGTGCCGCGTCGGCCCGCGAACGGGAAGGTCGTGTACGGGACGAAGCGGACCGTCAGCGGCGCACCGCTGCCGATGGTGGCGGCCGCGTCCTCCGGGGTGATGGCGGTGTCCGGGGTTCGCGTGATCAGGTTGACCCCGATCCCGCGTTTCGCCAGGTGACGCGCGAGATCCGCCACGTGACGCTCGAGCCCGCCGTATCCGTGCAACGGGTAGACGGCGCGCGACACGATCGCGACGCGCAGCTGTTCACGCATGGCCCGATGTCACCTCGAGATACACGCCCTCGATACGCTCCACCACGCGGTCCGCAGAGAAGTTGGCCTCGACGTGCTCCCGTGCCGCCGCGCCGAGCCGAGCGGATAGCGCAGGATCGCCGACCAGCCGCGCCACATCGTCCGCCAGCGCTTCGGCGCTCGACGACAGCAGCCCCGTACGACCGGGGATGACGATGTCGCGGGTGCCGCCCGTGTCCATCGCGGCAATCGGGATCCCGAGCGCGCTGGCCTCGAGGAGCACGCGGCTGAGCGATTCTGGGCCCTGTGACGGAAAGACCAGCAGCGACGCCGCGCCCAGCCAGCCGAGCGCTTCTTCCCTTGGCAGCCACCCGGTGAGCCTGATCTCCCGCGGCGACTCGCGCGCCCAGCGTTCGACCAGCGGGCGATCGGGGCCGTCCCCGATGACGACGAGCGGCCACCGAAGGTCCGCGCGATCGACCGCGATCAGCAGCTTGCGCGTGCCCTTGTTGGGCGCAAGCTTGCCCATGTAGAGGGCGAACGGATTCCGAGCGGCCGGTCGATGGGTTCGGGCGGCTGCGCGGATCGATTCGATGTCCACGGGATTCGGAATGGTGACGGTCCGCCCGGGCAGAAGGCCGGCGACACGCTCCGAGAGATCCCGCGCGATCGTCGAGCTCACCGCGATCACGCGGCTGGCCCGGGAGAGCGCCTGCTGCTTGCGTGCGAGGTTCGCCCGCATGTAGGGCACGAGTGGCACCGCCAGAGGCCACGCGGCGCCGGCCCTCGGCCGGATGCAGCGCAGCATGCCGGACGTCGAGCAGGCAGGGCACAAGGCGTCCGCGCCCGGATCGTGAATGAGATCCGACCAGTAGCAGACCGGCCAGTAGTCGCGCACGGTGGCGACCGAGGGAATGCCGGCCGCAGCCGCGGCGTTGACGGCCGCCGGGATCGTCATGACGTGCTGGCCGTGGACGACCTGCGCGCCGGACTCCGCGATCACGCTGCGAAGGACATCGGCCAGCCGCGCCGTGAGCCGCTCGTTCTTCAGGTAGTTTCGCGCAAACGGGATCGGGGGTGCGAAGACGCCAATCTCGCGCACGACCAAGCCGTCGTACTCGCGCTGCCCGTCGGGCCGCCCCGGCCGGGGCTGGACGATCGTCAGTTGGTGCCCGCGCGCCCGAAGCCCGCGCGCCAGTTCATACGTGCTCCAGCCGCTGCCCCCGCAGCCGGGTGGAAACGAATCGGTGGCGATGAGCACCTTCATGATGTCGTGTCCCGCGCGTGACCGCGCCTCGTCAGCGCCCGCTCGATGGCCCCCTGCAGACGGGCACAGTGTCCCGCCCAGCTGAACTCGTTGACCGCGCGGGCCCGCGCGGCCTCGCCGAGTCGCCTGCGCGTCTCGACATCCTGCAACCGTTCGATCGCCAGGGCGAGCGCAAGGGGATCGCGCGGGTCGTACAACAGGCCTTCGCGCTCATCGGCGACGATGCGGCGGATGCCGTCGATGGCGGGAGCCACGACGGCGAGGCCCGAGGCCATGTACTCGAAGACCTTGAGCGGCGACCAGTAGAACGCGAGCGACAGCGGGGGATGCGCCGCCGCGTCGAACGGCGCCGCGCCGATGTCGGCGGCGGCGAGCAGCGCCGGCATCCCGTCGTGCGCGACGGGCCCGGTGAATGTCACGCCTCCCAGTCCCTCGGCCGCCTCCCTGACGCGCGGCAGTTCCGGGCCGTCACCCGCCAGGACGGCGGTCACGCTCGTGATCCCTTTCGCCCGCAGGTGCCGGATTGCTTCGACCAGGTGAATGGCGCCATGCCACGCCCGAAACGCGCCGGCGAAGACCACGACGAGTTCTCCGGGGTGGCGCGAGAACGGCACCGGCCCGTCAGCGCCCGGACGGAATCGCTCCGTGTCGGCACCCCACTCGAGTTCTACGACCCGGTCGGCCTGGAGCCAGGCGGGCAGGATGGCTCGGCTTGGCGACACGATCAGGTCGGCCGTGCGGCACTGCCAGTCGCGCCACCGCCGCATCGGTTCCACGAGGAGCGCGAGGTCCAGCAGGTGCTTGGGCGAGCCCGGGTAGTCGATGACTGGCGCATTCACTTCGAGGACCGCGAGCGCTCCCGAGCGAGCCGCGGTCCGCATCCCTTCGCCGCCGAAATTGAAGTACCGCTCCATCACGACGTCGGGGCGAAGCATGCGGGCGATGGCCGCCACCCGCCCGGCCCTCGCCAGCCGCAGGCGCGGGCTGCCGAGCGGGGGAGACATCTCGTGCCAGTGGACCGCGCCCAGGGGGAACCCATCTGCGCCGCGCCGCACGAGCACGTGCACCTCGTGCCCCAGGGCGGCCAACCCCTCGGCGACCGCCTGCACGTGCACCGACCCGCCCCTGGTCCCGGGCACGGTCTGATCGATGGCGCAGTAGAGAATCCTCATCGGGCAGAATCACCGGGTCGCGCGACCCTCGTCGTCTCTCCGTGTGCTTCGTGAGCTCCGTGGTTGCTCATTCCGCGCGCTTCTCCAGCAGCGCGAAGAACGGCCCCGACTTCACCCGCCCGAAGAGCACCACGTCGATCTTCATCAGCATCGTCAGTGCTTGGAGGCCCAGCAGCACCGGGCCGCCGTGCGCGATGCGGTCTTTCGCCTCGCTCCGCGCCGCCCGCGCATACTCGGCCCGCGACCCAGCCGCGGTCACACCGGCGTCGCCCTTCGGCGGACCGCCCGTGTTCGCCAGGCGCGCCGCTCGCCTGGCGGCCCTTCGCGCGAGCCACTGCTCGGCCGAGCGCACCATGATGTTCTCGACGACGCCGCCAACGAGCGGCGTGTAGTAGCGGATGCGCGCAATGCGGAAGCCCGCTTCGCCGACTGTCCGCTCGAGGTCCGGGAGGTCCACGAGCGGGTTGAGATGGTCCGACTTCCGCAGGTGTTCCTGCGTGAGGTCGACCGCGCCAACTCGGTGCATGAGGCCCGCGATCCAGTTGATGAACCGGAGCCCGAGCGCGAGGCGCGAGTTCTTCCGCACGTGACTGTAGACGAACAGCTGCCCGCCAGGCTGGAGCACGCGTGACGCCTCGCGCAGCACGCCCGCCAGGCCTTCGCGGGACAGGTGCTCGAACACGTCGAGCGCGTATCCCTTCGTGAACACGCCATCGGCGAACGGCAGTTTCCGGAGATCGCCGAGCGCGAGATCGGCGCCGGCCAGGGCCTCGTGCGCGAAAAACGGGCTGACATCCACGCCAACCTGGTAGGCACCGCGGTCCCGGTTCCAGACGAGCGAGCGGCCGCTGCCGCAGCCGAGATCGATGACCAGGTCTGCCGCCCCAAGGCGAAGGAACTCGCGCAGCATGTCGTTGCGAACGCCCGAGGCGAGCAGCGGCGGAGAGACCCGCTCGTGCCGGGCATCGGCGTGCAGCGACTCGTCCAGGTAGCGCGTCTGCTCGTCGAAGACCGCCTTCGGCCGCAGGTCGAGGTAGCCGGCCGTCCCGTCGAAGGACCGGCCGCAGGCCCCGCAGGCCGCCGCAGTCAAACGGTTCGCGCCCAGGGCACCGCCGCAATCCGGGCATCGCGCGATTGTCAGGAGTCGTTTGGAGATCACAACGCGGTCATCCTCGTTTCCGGTCTTGTCTTGGGCCGCCGTGCCATCGACTCGGCGAAGAGCGCGTCGAGCCGCTCCGCCCGCCGGTCCCATGAGTACTCCCGCGCCGTCTCGAACGCTCGCCTCGCGATCGCATCGGCCAGTGCCAGGTCCTCGACGGCGACCCGAATGGCCGCGGCCAGCGCCGCGGGGTTGCCCGCCTCGAACAGCAGCGCGTTGTCGCGGTCGCGCAGCACTTCGCGAAACGCGGGCAGGTCCGAGGCCACGATGGGCCTCCCCATCGCCAGGTACTCGAACAACTTCAGCGGCGAGGCGTAGCGCGCCGACACCGTGGTCTCCGGGTTGGGCAGCACCAGCACGTCGGCACCCTCGAGCCTCGCGGGTACCTCGTGCGGGGGTACCATCCCGGTGAACGTCACGCGGGGGCCGAGGCCGAGCCGCGTCGCATGGTCCTGCAACCTCGCCAGATCGCGCTCCTTCGGGTGACCGCCGACAATCACCGCCCGCACCCCGGGCATGGTGGCCAGCGCGTCGAGCAGCAGGTCCACGCCTTTCCACGGGTACAGGTGCCCCGAGTAACCAACGACCGCTGGCGCTGCGCGCCGTCGCGGCGCCCACTCCCGGGTCAGGCCCACACGAGCGCCGTCCGGCACCACGGCCAGCGCGGGCCGCGTGCCAAACCGTTCCACCAGTTCGCCAGCCAGTCCGCTGGTGATCGTCGCGTACCCTTCGGCACCGTGCCAGACGAACTGTTCGCGCCGCCACAGGCGCCCCTGCTTCAGCGACGACGACGCGGCCGCCCCCGTCAGCATCGTCGGCCTCGCCGCGCTCACGGCGGGAGCGAACCCGTGCGACTCGTACACAAGAGCGGCCGAGGTCGGCCTCCGCGCCCGGAGGTACAGGCTGGCAAAGCCGAGGTCGCGGGTCAGGACCAGATCGTCCCGGTTCGTCGTCCGCGCGCGTAGCAGCGCCCGCACGAGGTATCCCACGCGACGCACGGCCTGCGACCCCGCCACGGCCACTCGCTCGATCAACAGCCGGGGGTCGGTCGGCAGCCCGTAGTAGTCGAACGGATCGCGGGGCGGCGTCGTCGTGTCCGGCCTCACGATCAGCCTGACGTCGTGCCCTCGCCGCGCCAGCGCCGCGCAGGTTTCGATCGTCTGGATGCCGTTGGCGCGCTCCAGCGGAAACCGGACGTCGGCAAAGCAGAGGATGCGCGGCTTCATTGCCCGCGTCCGCCCGGGGGCGCGTAGAAACTGGCTCGATCGAACACGTACCGCCAGGCCAGTTCGGGGACGCGCAACGGCACCTCGATGAAGGCCATCCGGGCATTCCGGCACAGTTCGAGTTGCTGCCGGTTCATCAAACCAGTGCCAAACTGTATCATCAGCGAGAGGTTCCACCAGGCACACAGCACGACGGCCGCGGCAAGGCCGAGCCGTGCGGGTCGCGACGATGCTGCGCGCGCCAGCGCCGCAAGTCCCGTCAGCAGTACCACCGTTGTGCCAACGAACCGTCGGTGGCCGAAGGCCCCGGCCGCGCTCCACGAAGCCACGCTGCCCGACACGTAGACCTGCAACGCGAACATCGCCAGGAACGCGAGCGCGAGGCGTTGCCGATCGCCCGACTGCCGGAACACGACGACCAACCCGGCCAGCGCCAGCAGCGCGAGCGGCGTCCAGAAGAACAGGCCGTGCTCGGGAGAGAGGATCACCTGGAGCGCATGCGGCGCCCACCAGTACATCTTCCGGGAGACCATCTGCGACGGCCCGACGCGGCCGTTCAGCGCCAGGTAGGCAAAGGCCTGCGGCAGATAGGCGACGACGAACGCTGCCACGCCAAGGGCCGCGTTGACGAGCAGGGATGCCGTCGGCCGCCGGGACGGGCCGGGCGGGCGGGACGCCTCCGATGCGCGGGACGCGGGCCCTGCCGCGAGAGTCCAGAGGAAGTCGAGGCCGGGGCCGACGGCGAACAACGCATCTTGCTCGCGCACCATGGCCATCAACGCCGCCAGCGCGCCCAGGGTGACGCAGCCGCGGGCGGACCAGTTCTCCCGCACCAGCAACCAGGCCAGCACGAACGCCGCGACCGCGAACGCAGAACAGGCGTGCGAAAATGGAGGCGACACGTACATGTAGAAGAGCAACGGCGTGCCCAACCACACGGCCAGCACGACTGCCGCCTCTTCACCCCGCGTCCGCCCCGCCTCGCCCAGCACGCGACGAGCCACGGCCGCCGACAGGATCAGCGCCAGAAAGCCGTAGATTGCCGATCCGTAGCACACGGCGGCCACGTAGGGAGACGAGAACCCGTCCGCCTGCACCGGTCGCCCGGCCGCGCGCAGCACCCGTGCGGTCAGGTCGCCGGCCGCGTAGAACGGCGACCAGAGAATGGCGCAACCAATCGTTCCCCAGTTCTCGCGGAGCCCGGTGGGTGTCTGCCGCTCCAGGAACGTTTCGTGGAACCCCGAGGCCTGCGACAGGCCGCGCTCGTAGAAATAGCGATACTCGTTCTCGAACGAGACGTCGTGGTCGAACCAGAGCGATCGGAGATACGAGAAGTACTCGGCCTCGTCCGACGCGTAGATGCGCGTCGTGACGGCGGGCAGCGACACGAGGAACAGCAGGACGAGGGCGAGCCACGCCCGGCGATCGGTGCGGAGGAACTGGAATGGCAAGTCTGTTCCCGGGAGACGCCGGACGTCCGCCCCATCGCGGGGCGGCGGTCACGCGCCGTAGAAAGTGTAGCGGAAAATCTCCGCCGCGTTGAAGCCCGAATGGCTCACGACGGTTGCCGCGACGCTGCGCCGCCTGAGATAGACGAACCCCCAGAACGCGCCGAGCACCGCGGTGGTGACTGCGACATCACGCCCCTGAATCACGTGGCCGAGCCCGAAGGCCACGCTGGAGATGGCCAGGCCGACCCATCCGCCGCCGAGGTGCTGGTCGAAACGGTGCAGGATGAAGGCTCTCTGCACCTCTTCGCGAAGGCCTCCGCCGACGACCGCCACGACACCGAACATCAGCGCATCCGTGGGGGTCCGGATGAGTCCTTCGAAGGGGTTCTTCGGGAGATTCCTCAGCCACGGCAGGAAGTGCCCGATCGTTAGCATCACA
Source organism: Acidobacteriota bacterium (assembly GCA_017883185.1). GTDB lineage: Bacteria > Acidobacteriota > Vicinamibacteria > Vicinamibacterales > Fen-181 > FEN-299. The sequence goes on along the minus strand of JADGOB010000070.1, from coordinate 7,895 downwards.
ACGACAACGACCAGGAACACGATGGGCACGTGGAGGACGCCTCGAAGTGCTTCCGCGACGACCGGGCGCGTGCCGAGCATAACGTCCGAAAAGCGCTCGCCGTGGACATGCAGGAACCACGCGATCAGGCCGATCAACACCGCCGCGTCGACGAGCGACACCGCGAAGACGTAGCGCGCCGACAGTTGACCGTGTGGGTCGAACGGCGCGATCCCGACCGCCGAAAGAACGCCCGCGATGGCCAGTTGGGTCGGAAAACCCGAGCAGGTCAGGATTTCGATCAGCGCGATCAGGCGGCGTCGGGCCACGCCCCGACTGTATCACGGCGGGCAGCCGGCCCGTCGCAGTCGTCTGCCTGCTGCCTGAGGTCGGCCAGGCGCTGATGTGGACCGGTGTCTCCCCGATCGGCATGAGGATCAGTTTTCGCATAGTGTCATCCATCGACGACATCGAAGCAGAGTTCCCGGCGCGGCCAAGTGGCCGGAAAACAGGGCAGACTTCACGCGATTGCGGCCGATTGTCGGCTTCGACGGCGACGGGGACCAGGCTCCGGGCGCAGGCGGACTGTCCGGCTGGACCGTGTAAGAATTACCTAGTACACTCCTGTTCGGGTCTTCCCGAAGACGAGCCGAACATCCGCGAGGGACTTCCGTGCTCCTTGCCTCTCACACGAATGACTCGCTCGACGTCACCGACGTCACCGACGCGCCGACTGTCGTCGAGCGCGTGCTCATCGTCGAGGACGATCCGGCGACCCGGATGGGGCTCACCGAGCTCGTCCGAACCTGGGGCTTCCTGGCCGACAGCGCCGAGGACGGCGAAGAGGCGCTTCGGAAGGTCACCGCCTTTCGTCCCGCGATTGTCGTCACGGACCTCGTGATGCCGCGCATGGACGGCCACGCGCTGCTCAGGGCGCTGCACGAGCACGACGTGGACATCAGCGTCGTCATCCTCACGGCGCAAGGGTCGGTGGAATCGGCCGTCGAGGCGATCAAGGATGGCGCGTACGACTACCTGACCAAGCCCGTGGATCCGCAGCGGCTCCAGATCCTCCTGCAGAAGGTTGTGGAGCGGCAGGAGACGATGCGCGAGGTGAAGGCGCTGAGGCGCCAGCTGCGCGACCAGGGATCGTTCGGGCGGATGACCGGCAGCAGTCCCGGGATGCGGAAGGTGTACCGGATCATCGAGCAGGCGGCGCCGACCTCCGCGTCCGTCCTGATCATTGGCGAGTCGGGCACCGGGAAGGAGCTGGTGGCCCAGACGATTCACCAGCTCAGTCCCCGGTCGGCCGCGCCGTTTGTGGCGATCAACTGCGCCGCGATCCCGGAGACGCTGCTCGAGAGCGAGATTTTCGGCCACGAGAAAGGTGCGTTCACCGGGGCCTCCGAACGGCGCCAGGGTTGCTTCGAGTTGGCGGATCACGGGACGCTGTTCCTCGACGAGATTGCCGAGATGACGCCCGCGACGCAGGTGAAGCTGCTGCGCGTGCTGCAGGAGCGCGCGTTTCGCAGGCTGGGCGGACGGCAGGAGCAGAAGGTGGACGTGCGTGTCATCGCGGCCACCAACCAGGACCCGGCCGAAGCCGTGAAGAACGGGAAACTGCGCGAGGATCTCTACTACCGCCTGAACGTGTTCGCGATGACGCTCCCGACGCTCCGTGAGCGGAAGGAGGACCTGTCGCTGTTGATCCAGTCGTTCCTCGGCGAGTTCAACGCGCGCAACGGCAAGTCGATCGTCGCCCTCAACCACGAGGCGATGCGGATCCTCGAGTCGCACAACTGGCCGGGCAACGTGCGTGAGCTGCGAAACGTCATCGAGCGGGCGACGATTCTCGCCGACGGCCAGTTCATCGAGCCGCGTCACCTGCCGAACGTCCTGGTGCAGGTCGGGGAAACGGCGCAGCGGGCCCTGTCGCTCTCGCCGGGCACCACGGTCGAAGAAGCCGAGCGGCGGCTGATCCAGATGACGCTGGAGCATACGAAAGACAACAAGACGCGCGCAGCAGATATCCTGGGCATCAGCCTGAAGACGCTGCACAACAAGTTGAACAAGCTGAAGTTGCGGAAGTAGGGGCGACGTGCACCTTGGCATCAAGGCCAAGCAGGTCGGCGGCGTGTCTCTCATCGTTGGCCTCGCCGTCGTGATGCTGAGCCTCCTTCACGTCACGTTCGTCGCGCGCGTGCTCCTCGAGGAGAGCCGTGCGCGCGGCGAGTTGCTGGCGAACACCATCTTCCAGCGCGCGAAGGACGTCGTGCCGGGACAGGCCGAGCCCTACGCGGCGCTCAGGGCCGACGGCGGGCTGCGGGCGATCCTCGAGTCGAGCGCGTTTGCCCGCAACGTCACCTACGCGGCCATCTGCAACGTGGATGGCGTGGCGGTGGCCGCGTGGGACCCGAGCCGGGAGGGGAATCGGCTGGCGCCCGCGGGCGAGCTCGACTCGTTGATCGCGATGCGCGGCCTTCAGCAGCTCCTCAGCATCTACTCGTCGGGCGGCGAGACGCTGGAGGTTCGACAGCCGCTGCTGCTGGGCGGCGCGAAGTTTGGGACGATTCGGATCGGTGTCTCGACGCTGCTCGTCCGCGAGGAGTTCTCCGGGGAGCTGTGGCTGGTCGGCGCGACGGGCCTGGTCGCGCTGTTGATTGCCATCGTCGTGTCCGCGTCGTTCGCGCAGCTGATCCTCCGGCCCATCCACGTGATCCGCGGCGGGCTGACGCGCCTCGGCCGCGGCGAGTTCGGCGTGCGGTTGGACCTGCCGCAGCAGGATGAATTCGGGGAGCTGGGGAGCTTCTTCAACGCCGCCAGCGCGAAGCTCTCCGCCGACCGCTCGCAGCTGGCCGGCCAGAAGGCGAACCTGCAATCGGCGGTCGAGCACATGGAGGACGAAGTGGCGATCTTCAACCCGGCTGGCGAGCTGCTGTTCGCCAACCCGGCGATGCTCACCACGCTGCCGCCGGAGCCGCTTGGCCGGCCGGTGGACGACCTGCTGACCGACGGGCATCCCTATCGCGACCTGGTGCACGCGACGATCCGCGAGAAACAGTCGCGCGGGCCCGTGTCGTCCGCGATTCCGCGCGCGACGCCGGGCGGCGGCGCGGGTCCCGCGGAGGGCGCAGAACGCCTCGTCATGGCGCACGCAATCAAGGACCGCGACCAGCAGATGCTGGGCGTGATGCTGGTCGCGCGCGACGTCCAGGCGCTCGGGCGCGTGCAGTCGATGCTGAACTACTCGCGCAAGCTGGTTGCGCTCGGGCGGCTGTCCGCCGGCGTTGCGCACGAGGTGAAGAACCCGCTCAACGCGATGACCATCCACCTCGAGCTGCTCAAGCAGAAGCTCCTGAGCGCGAGCGGCGCGGGCCGCCGTCGGCCGGTGGCCGAGGATGGGGGCGTGGGCATCGCAACCGCAGGCGCCCCGCGGGCGGCGGGGCCGCTGCCCGCCCCGGTCGAGCCTGAGGCGCCGCGCCCGGACCTCGGGCCGGCGCTCGAGCACGTGAGGATCATCGTCGGCGAGATCCAGCGTCTCGACCAGGTGATGCAGGGGTTCCTGAAGTTCACCCGGTCGGAGGACCTGAAGCTCCAGGCTATCTCACTGTCGTCGCTGATCGACGACGTGGTCCGCGTGATTGGCCCGGAGTGCACGAGCGCAAAGGTCGAGGTGATAACCGATGGGCTCGACCGCGTCCCCGACATCAGCGGCGACCCGACGATGCTGCGGCAGGCGTTCCTGAACCTGGCGCTGAACGCGGTCCAGGCCATGCCGACCGGAGGGACCCTCCGGGTCTCCGCGGCGTCCGCGCGGGGACGGCGTGTCGAGATCCGCGTCGAGGATTCGGGCGTCGGGATCAAGCCGGAGCATCTCGGGCGGATCTTCGACCTCTACTTCACGACGCGCAAGAAGGGAAGCGGGATCGGGCTGTCGATGGTCTACCGGACGGTGCAGCTGCACGACGGCGAGATCGAAGTGCAGTCGACAGAGGGGCACGGAACCACGTTCCGGATCTCCCTGCCGCAGGCGCCATAGCACGCGGAGCCGGGCACCAGACAGTGCCCGATCCGGATGATCCGGCCGGCTCGAACCTGTCATAATGGGACATCGAGTCATCATGAACACCCTTCGCCGCGTGCTGCTCGCCGGAGCTCTTGTGATGCTGGCCGCCGCCGGGTGCGCCAAGGCGCGAGCCAACGTGAAGCCGGAGCCGTTGTCACTCGAGGTTCCCGCGCCGCCGCCTCGCGTCATTGTCCCGCTCGACCTCGACCCTGAACCAGCCCAGCAACCGGTTTCCGAGCCCGAGCCGCCGCAACAGAAGCCGGCCCGCCGTTCGAGCCAGCCGCGCCCAGACGGGAAGGCTGGTCCCGCGCGAATGGAAAAGAAGGTGGAGGTGCCGCCGCCCGTGGTCGAAACGGCGCGCCCCGTGACGCCGCCTACGGCCACGTTGCAGCAGGCGCTGCCAGGCGCACCAACCGAGGTGGAACGCCAGGTGCGTGACCAGCTTGCCCTGGCCACCGGGGCTCTGCGACGCGTCGACTATCTCGGTCTGAACGCCGACGCCAGGTCGCAGTACGACACGGCGAAGCGGTTCATCGAGCAGGCGGAACAGGCCCTGAAGGAGAAGAACCTCGTGTTTGCGGCAAAAGTAGCCGAAAAGGCCGCGGGACTTGCGGCGAGCCTCGTTGGCCGCTGACGCCGCTCCCCGGTCTCCCTGGCAGGTTGCTTCGTGGGCGATTTCCGACCGAAAATGGCCGATTGCTTTTGGGCAAACGACAGAAAAGTCTTGAATCACTCGATTTTACACAAGGTCTTGCGACTGCCCTAAAACGAAGGCACAATATCTAGTAGATCACCGCTTGACAAACGCTTGACCGTCGTCCATATTGACGCTCTGTCGTGGATGCACTCAGCGGGTAGTTCCCAGCTGCCCGTCATGTTCACGAACTAGTTATTCTGGACCCCACGGCTGCCGGTTGGCGCCGGGTGGCACCCGGAGTGGAGCACGCAGGGGTCGATTCAGACGTGCGCGATATCGCGCTGGCCTCCATGGCCTGTGGTGTCGCTTGATTGACATAAACGGGATGTGTCTGAGGGGCGCGGACACGCCGTGGCGGAGGGTGGTATGCAGAGAGGCGTGACCCATGATGTGGCCCCAGCCTCGCAGAAGGGCATCGAGAGCCGAACGCCGGAGGTTGCCCGCACCGCGGGTCGGTCCGGGCAGGTCACGGCACCTGGGCTGACGTTTTCGCGGTTCTTCACTCTCTTGGGACGCGACCCCTTTGACGAAGTCACGTGGGACGCGCGCACCGCGCTGATCGCCACCGACAAGGGCGAGGTGGTCTTCGAGCAGCGCGATGTCGAGGTGCCTTCGTGCTGGTCGCAGCAGGCGACCAACATCGTCGTCTCGAAGTACTTTCGCGGGCCGCTGAAGCCGAAGGCGGGCGAGTTCCGCGAGTCGAGCGTGCGGCAGCTCATCGGCCGGGTGGTGGACACCATCACCGAGTGGGCCAGGGCGGACGGCTATTTTGCGGGCGAAACGGATCTGCTGGCGTTCCGCGACGACCTCAAGCACCTGCTCGTGTACCAGAAGGCGGCGTTCAACAGCCCGGTCTGGTTCAACTGCGGCGTCGAGAAGCATCCCCAGTGCTCCGCCTGTTTTATCAACTCGGTCGATGACACGCTCGAGTCGATCCTGACACTGGCGAAGACCGAGGGGATGCTGTTCAAGTTCGGGTCGGGCACCGGGACCAACCTGTCGTCGCTCCGCTCGTCGCGCGAGTCGCTCGCGGGCGGCGGCACGGCGTCGGGCCCGGTCTCGTTCATGAAGGGCTACGACGCGTTCGCCGGCGTCATCAAGTCGGGCGGCAAGACGCGCCGCGCGGCGAAGATGGTCATCCTGAATGCCGAGCACCCCGACCTCGTGGACTTCATCAGCTGCAAGGTGAACGAGGAGAAGAAGGCCTGGGCGCTGATCGACTCGGGCTACGACGGGTCGTTCAACGGCGAGGCGTACTCGTCGGTGTTCTTCCAGAACTCGAACAACAGCGTGCGCGTGCCGGACGACTTCATGCGCGCGGTGCTCGACAACGGGTCGTGGCAGACGCGGGCGGTCACCGACGGCCGCCCGATGGACACCTACAAGGCCCGCGACCTGATGCGGATGATCGCCGAGGCGACGCACGTGTGCGGCGACCCGGGGATGCAGTTCGACACGACGATCAACGAGTGGCACACCTGCCCGAACACGGACCGGATCAACGCGTCCAACCCGTGTTCCGAGTACATGTTCCTGAACGACTCGGCCTGCAACCTCGCGTCGATCAACCTGATGAAGTTCGTGGACACCAGCGGCGAGTTCGACGTGACGGGCTTCCGCGCGGCGGTGAACACGCTCATCATCGCCCAGGAGATCCTGGTTGACAACGCCAGCTACCCGACCAAGTCGATCGAAAAGAACAGCCACGATTACCGCCCGCTCGGCCTCGGCTACGCCAACCTCGGCGCCCTGCTGATGTCGCGCGGTCTGCCGTACGACAGCGACGGCGGCCGGCACTACGCTGCGGCGATTACCGCGCTGATGACGGGGGAGGCCTACGCGACCTCCGCGCGGATCTCCCGTGACCACGGCGGCCCGTTCTCCGGCTACGACCGCAACCGGGAACCGTTCCTCCGCGTGATGCGGAAGCACCGCGATGCGATGAAGGACGTCAACGTGGGCGTGGTGCCCGAGCACCTCTTCGGCGCCGCCGCCGAGTCGTGGGACGACGCGGTGGAGCTCGGCGAGGAGTTCGGGTATCGGAACGCCCAGACCACGGTGCTCGCGCCCACCGGGACCATCGGGTTCATGATGGACTGCGACACCACCGGCATCGAGCCCGACATCGCGCTGGTGAAGTACAAGAAGCTGGTGGACGGCGGGGTGATGAAGATCGTCAACCAGACGGTCCCGAGCGCGCTGGCGCGCCTCGGCTACCCCGGGAGCCAGGTGAAGGCCATCGTCGACTATCTCGACGAGATGGAGACCATCGAGGGGGCGCCGCACCTCAAGGACAAGGATCTGCCGGTGTTCGACTGCGCGTTCAAGCCGGCCCGCGGCTCGCGTTCGATCCACCACATGGGGCATATCCGGATGATGGGCGCCGCGCAGCCCTTCATCTCGGGCGCCATCTCGAAGACGGTCAACGTGCCGAAGGAAGCGACCGTTGACGAGATCATGCAGGCGTACACCGAGTCGTGGCGCCTGGGCGTGAAGGCCATCGCGATCTACCGCGACGGCAGCAAGCGAACGCAGCCGCTCAATACCTCGCGCGACAAGACGGCCGAGGCGAAGGCCGCGACGCGGGTGGTGACGCAGCCGATCCGGCGCAAGCTGCCGGACGAGCGGCAGGCGCTCACGCACAAGTTCGAGATCGCGGGCCACGAGGGATACATCACCGTCGGCATCTACGAGGACGGGATGCCCGGCGAGATCTTCCTGGTCATGGCGAAGGAAGGCTCGACGATTTCCGGCTTCGCCGACGCGTTCGCGCAGGCGGTCTCCTACGCGATGCAGTACGGCGTGCCGCTGCAGGTGCTGGTGGACAAGTTCAGCCATGTCCGGTTCGAGCCGTCCGGCATGACCAAGAACCCGCAGGTGCGGATCGCGAAGTCGATCGTGGACTACGTGTTCCGGTGGCTGGCCACGAAGTTCCTGTCGCCCGAGGCGCAGTACTGGGCGGGGGTGAACGGGCGAGAAAACGGATCGCCGGCCGATCGCACCGACACCGCCGAGCAGTTGACGCTGCCGCCGCTCGGCATCGAGGCGGAAAAGAAGACCTCGCCGTTCGCGACCATCCAGAACCAGGAAGACGCGCCGCCGTGCTCCACGTGCGGGTCGATCATGGTGCGGAGCGGCAGTTGCTACAAGTGC
>JADGOB010000018.1 GCA_017883185.1 Acidobacteriota bacterium | reverse complement strand
GCTAGATTCAGCCGAGATTTCGCCGGAGGGAGGCGCAGGGTTTCCGTGTGATTGTCGTCGTGAGCGTTCCCGTAAGCGTCAATTGACGCGACAGCCGACATGACGACAATTAGCCGCTGATCGTCACCGGCTACAGGCGTTCCCGCTACGGGCGAGGCTGACACGGAGAGGATCGCCAGGAATCAGGGGCAGTTGCGCCTCCGCGACACCCCCACCCCCGGACCAAAAATTAAGGGCGGACGGAAGGCGTCCCTACCGCCTCGAAAAATGGTGGGAATCTGCCGAAAGGTAGGGACGCTCGCATCGCTTGCTGTGACCTTCCCTGTCATGGGCCGGTGGTACACTCGCCCGCATGCGTGAAGAGATTCTCAATCGTGAACTTCCAGTGGAGGGCGAGTGCTGACGCAGGTGATGGAGATCATGAAGTTCTCGGGGTCGGACGCCGCGTTTGCCCCCGACCTGCCCGAGTCGATCACCGGGCCGGAAACCAGTGAGGTGCAGTAGGTGGGCGACCGACGCACGGCGATCTCGCTGACCACGCTCGGCATGCAATGTGCTAGTGAGGGGAACCCGCGGCCTGCGCCAGCAGCGGCGCGACCGGGCACAACCACGCGAACAGCGCCACCCAGATCACCAGCCGTTGTCGCATACGCATCGAATGAGTCCTCCTGGCACAAGGTCTTAAACCCGGTACTCACCTGAGCGGACGATGTGGACGGCGAACCCTCCGGCCAGTTCGTCCACGCAATTGAGCTATGGGACTAGGCGAGCCACTCGTTCACCTGGTCTCGAACTTTCTCGGCAACACCGCGGGCCGCGTCTTCGCTGGCTGCTTCGGCCACCACCCGCAGGACCGGCTCCGTGTTGGATCCTCGCAGCAGGAACCAGGCGTCCGGCAGCATCACCTTCACGCCGTCGCGCAGGTCTATTGGGAAGTCGGCGTACTCCCTCCGCGCCTTCCGGAGCACCTCGCCCAGCCGCTGTGACGGGAATGGGAACTGAATCTTCACGATCTCGAGGGCGGGCAGCGCCGACACCAACTCGGACACCGTTCGTCCCGAGTCGGCGAGCCGGTGAAGCAAGAGCCCCATCCCGACCAGGCTGTCCCTCGCGAAGTTGATCCGGGGATAGATCACGCCCCCGTTGCCTTCCCCGCCGATGACGGCGCGGTGCCGTTGCATCCCTTCCGTCACGTTCGCCTCGCCAACCGGCGTGCGAAAAACGGCGCACCCGAATCGCTGCGCGACCGGTTCGAGCGCGTGGGTGGTGGACAGGTTGGCGACCACCGGCCCTGGCGTTCGTCCGAGCACGTGCTCGACGGCGAGCACGAGCGTCCGCTCCTCGCCGATCGGCTCACCGAGCTCGGAGACGATCGCCAGCCGATCCGCGTCCATGTCCTGCGCAAACCCGATGTCCGCGCGGTGCTCGCGAACCGCCGCGCACAACGCCTTCAGGTTCTCGGGCGTCGGCTCGGCCGGCCGCGGGAACCGCCCGTCCGGTGTCGTGTTGATCCCGATGACCTCTGCGCCCAGCGCCTCCAGCAGCCGCGGTCCCACGATCGATCCGGCGCCGTTGCACGCGTCGAGCACCACCCGCGGCCGACGTCGGTCGGCCGGCAGCGGGCCGAGCGCCTCGAGGACGGCCGCAATGTGCTGGTCGAGCGCGCCGGGCATCGACTCGACGACGCGAATCCGGGTCCCCCGCGCCTTGGTGTACTCACCCTGGTGGTAGATGTCGAGGAGCTCGTGTCCGCGCGCCCCGCTGAGGAACAGCGCGTCGGGGCCGACGAACTTCAGGGCGTTCCACTCCGGCGGATTGTGGCTCGCGGTGATGGCGATTCCGCCGTGGGCGCGCAGCTTGCGCACGAGCAACTGGACGGTCGGCGTCGGGCAGACACCCGCATCCACGATGCGGCACCCAGCCGACAAGAGGCCCGAAACCACGGCCTGCCGGACCATCTCGCCCGACGTCCGCGTGTCGCGACCGACCACCACGCGGCCCGAGCCCATGTAAGTGCCGAACGCCTGCGAAAATCGCGTCAGGAGGTCGGGCGTCAGCGAATCGCCCACCACGCCCCTGACGCCGGAAATGCTGATCTTGAGTGTCGGGATTGCACGCATAGCGTTGACTACCGTCGCAGCCTGTCCCTTCCCCAATCCATCAGTTCGGTTGCACGCGCCGACGTATCGGCTTCGACGATCAGCCGGATCATCGACTCGGTGTTCGACGCACGCACGTGCACCCAGCCGTCGGCAAAGGCCACTTTCACCCCGTCCGACAGGTCCACGCTCGTTCCCGCCTCGTCCTGCACCGCGTCGCGGAACTCCTGCAGGGCCGAGTAGATGACGCTCGGCTCGATCGCCACGTGCTCCTTCAGCATCGTCAACTGCGGCAGCGCTGCGACGAGCGCGGACAACGGCGCGCCGGTCTCCGCGAGATGGCACAGCAGCAACCCCGTGGTGGCGGCGCTGTCGTGCGACGCCTGGACGCGTGGCACGGCGACCGAGCCGTTGCCCTCGCCCCCAATCACGGCGCCGTGCTCGAGGATCGCCTCCGAGATGTGCGCCTGCCCCACCGGCGTTCGGACCACGGTCGCGCCGTAGCGCGCCGCAATCCGATCGATCGCCATCGTCGTGGAGACGTTGGTGACCACGGGGCCGACGCGGTGGCGGAGGGCGATATCGGTCGCCAGGGCCAGGGTGAACTCCTCGGACAGGGCCAGACCGGTCTCGTCCACCAGGCCCAGCCGCTCGCCGTCGGCGTCGTGGACGAGGCCGATGTCGGCGCGCCCCGCCTTGACGAGCGCCCGCACCTGCCCCGCCGTCTCCGGCTTCGGTTCGGGCGTATGCGGAAACGGGCTCGACGGATCGTCGTTGATGGCCAACACCTCGCATCCCAGGGTCGCCAGCCAGCGAGGGGCGAGCAAGGAGCACGAGCCGTTACAGCAATCGACGGCCACCTTCAGGCGGCGGCGTCTCGGCGCGGCAAGGTCGAAGCTGGCGGACAGGACGTCGAGGTGGTGCTGGATGGCCTCTCCCTGCTCCACCCGCGTGCGCATGCGGTCCCACGTCGCCTTCTCGAACCGTCCCTGGTGGTAGATGTCGAGGAGCTCCTCGGCCTGGCCCGGCGTCAGATACAGCCCGTCCTGGCGGACGAACTTCAGCGCGTTCCAGTGGGCGGGATTGTGGCCCGCCGTGATCGAGATCCCGCCATCGGCCCCGAGCCACCGGACCGCCAGCTGGAGGCTGGGCGTTGGACAGATGCCGAGATCCACGACGTCGCACCCGGTGTTCAGCAACCCGGCCATCACGGCCGCGGCGACCATCGGCCCGGAGGGGCGGGTGTCGCGGCACACCAGGATGCGACCTGGCCCGAGGTAGGTGCCGAAGGCCTGCGCGAATCCGACGATGAGGTCCGGCGTCAACGTCTCGCCGACCACGCCGCGCACGCCGCTGACGCCGATCTTGAGTGGCTTCATCAACTCTCTGTTCTCAGATTCGAGACCCTGGGATCTTCGCCGCCGCGGGTCCGGGCCGAGTGACGAGGAACGCGGGCGACGCGGCCGGGAAGGCGGCACGGTACGACGCCTCCCATCTTGCCGCGAATGCGGGTACATCGTCGTCCGCCACCAGCGCCCACACGCTGCCGCCGAACCCCGCGCCAAACGCCGACGCGGCAACCGCGCCCAGATCCCGCGCCGACCGCGCGAGGCTGACCGTCTCAGCCACCTGGTTGCACAACTGGCGTTCGGCCAGGTCCTGCGACCGATCGACCAGCGTGCCGAATCTCGCGAGTTCCCGTCGCTCCAGCGCCTCGGCCGCCGCCGGGATAATATGGGCGCTCTCCTCGACGAACTGGTCGAACCGGTTGAGCAGCACCTGCGTAGCGAAGCCGTCGATCGGCGTCCGTTCGATGACCTCGCGCACCGAACTCGCGCCACCACGATCGACCGATTCCGCCAACGAGGCATCGAGCCGCCCGGAGGCCGCGCGCCATGCATCGTGGATCGCGCGCACCGCCAGAGAGGCGCGATTGTAGGCATCCTTCGCGGCGCCGGTCTTCTCAGCGTTCACGCCGCTGACGGCGACGACGAAGCGGTGATCGCCCGGGCACCGCACTTGGCGCTCGTGGCGCACCGGGCAGAACGAATACTGGCTCAACTCGCCGTCCCGACAACAGAGCATCGCCGTGTGATCCTCGCTGCCGCCAAACGTGCCGACGCCGCGGTCACCGGTGAGCGAACCAAAGCTTTGGCCGTTCTCGATCGTGGCCAGGTAGCCCGCCAGATCCTCCGGGCTGCCAATCGTCCGGCGATACGCCTCGTCCTCCGACAGCCGATTGATGTCGGCGATCGCGAGAAAGACCGCGACCATGAAGGCGCTCGAACTGCTCATCCCGGATGCCAGTGGCAGGTCGCTCAGAAACGCGAGGTCCGCGCCCCGTCGGGCCGCCGGGAAGTTCCTGGCCACGCGGCGCAGCACGGTGGCCGGGTAACGCATCCACGGCTCCGGCGGCTGGGCCAGCGCTGGGTCGAGCGCCAGCGTCACCTCGCTGCCCGCGGCCACGTTCACCACGCGCACCGTCGTGTCGGCGCGGGGAACGGCCACCGCGACGAACCCCTGTTCCACCGCGCACACGAGGCTGCGGCCCCCGGCGTAGTCAGTGTGCTTTCCGAGCACTTCGATTCGCCCTGGCACCCAGAAGGCAGACGACTCGCGGGTCTTTGAGCCCGGCCCGAGCGCCGCGCGCAGCGACGACAGTAGTTCCAGGCTCACAACCGCACCTCCACGCCCGCAAGCCTGAGCGCGACCGACGGGATGTCGCCTCGCTGAGACAGATCCAGTACGCCGGCCCGCACAGGCACGACGTGAAAACGCTCGCCCCGCCGCATCGCTTCCCTGACCGCGTCGGCCAGCTCGTATTCGCCGCGCGACGAAGGTTCGATCCGGCGCGCCGCGTCGAAGATCGACGGCCCGAAACGCCAGCAGTTCATGCTGATGAGCGCGCCCGCGCCGGTGCGCGCCCAGGTCTCCGCGTCCGGCTTTTCGACGATGTCCTCGAGCAACCCGCCCGCGCTGACCTGGAGCACGGCGTACCTGCTCACCCGCTCGTCGTCGATGTTGCCCTCTTTCGAGAGCGTCTCCCGCTCGAACCCGGCCAGCCCTGACCCCGGCAGGCGCCGGACGGCCTCGAAGACGGGGACCGGGTAGTAGTTGTCCGAGTTGATGGCGAGGAACTCGTCCCCCGCGGCGAACGCCTCAGCGGCGGCCACGGCGTCCGCCGTGCCGAGCGGCTGCGCCTGAACCGCAAACTCCACGCGGACGCGAGTCAGGTTCACATCCCGCGAGTAGTAGTCGCGGATCGCCTGATGCTCCGGGCCGATCACGAGGCAGACATCACGGTATCCCGCGTCGGCCAGCGCGCTGATGACAAAATCGAGAAACGGCCGGCCGATCGGGATCATGCCCTTGACGCCGGAGTCGGCCGCGCGCGCCTGATCCTCGTCTATCGCGGCGCCGGCGACCGCGCGCCGCATCCGCGTGCCCAGTCCCCTCGCTAGAATCACGGCCTTCGTCAGCTCGCCTGCCACGTCAGTCCTCGCCAGAAATGGAGTCGCCGCCTGAAACGGGGTCGGGCCCCGTCACCACCGCGCGCGCAGCCGCCTGCCTGTAGAATGTTCGTGGCGGAAGGCCTGCCAAGTCGCGAGGATCGCCAGGCTAAGAAGGAGGAAATGGGATCCCATCCCACGCTGGAGCATAGCACAGGCTGTCGTTTTCCTTGTCGAAACGCGATGCGCCGCGCGGGAGTTGCGTTATAATCGCGCCGGCCACGCGGCCGAATATATCCGCGGCGTTGAAGGAGGCACAGATGGCGAAGAATCGGACAGTGAAGTCATCCGGATCCCGCAGACAGAAAACAGTCAAGAAGGCGGTGAAGAAGGCCGCCCCGAAGAAGAAAGTCGCCCCGAAGAGGGTCGTGAAGAAGGCGGTGAAGAAGGCGGCGCCAAAAAAGGCCGCGGCCAAGAAGATCGTGAAGAAGGCCGCCAAGCCAATCGCCAAGAAAGCCGCCCCGAAGACGAAGGCCGCCCGCAAGGCCGCCCCGAAGCCGGCCCCGCGGCCGGTCGTCGTCGAAACCCCGGTCGCCCCGGTGGCCTCCGAGCCGGTCGCTAAGGCCCCGGCCGCGGAAACTCCCGCGGTTATCGTCTAGACATCTTCCAGGGCTGAGATTCTGACGGTTGAAGCAGGTTTCTGAGGGGTCCCTGGAATCTGGCTCAGGCGCGGCCGGTTGGCCGGCCGCGCTCCGGCAGCGAAAACCCGCGACGAGCGCCTCGGCGATCTCAGCGGCGTGATGCGGAGCTTCGCTGGCCGACTGGCACGCCTGCGACGAGCATCTGGTGGGGCGGTCTGGAACAGACCGCCCGGCCCGACCCCGTTACTCCCCGATTGTCCTTCCCGCTCGCCCCGCTCCGGCGATTCTTGTAGACTTCTCGGTGGCTGATGTCTACCACCATTTCCACTCTCGTTCGCGCCGCCGCGGCTGAGGGTCCCGGCGCCATCCGCCCCGCCGCCCGGCTGATGTCGATCCTCTCCGACGAGCCCCACCGGCTGCCCGAAGTGTTCCAGGCCGCAGCCGGTCTCGAGGCCGGCGATTCACGCCGCCTCACGCTGCCGCGGCTCCTGATCGGCATCACCGGCGCACCGGGCTCAGGCAAGAGCACGCTGACCGACGCCCTCATCCGGGACTACCGCCGCCGCCATCCGGACCGGCGACTTGGCGTCGTCGCCGTGGACCCCTCCTCCCCCTTCACGGGCGGCGCGGTCCTGGGCGACCGCGTGCGCATGATGCGCCACGCCACCGATCCGATGGTGTTCGTCCGGTCGATGGCGTCCCGCGGGCACCTCGGGGGGCTCGCGCTCGGGGTCAAGGGCGTCATCCGGATCATGGGCCTCATCGGGTGCGACGTCGTCTTTGTCGAGACCGTCGGCGTTGGCCAGAGCGAGGTGGAGGTGGCAGGAGTGGCCGACCTCGTGATGATCGTGCTCGCTCCCGGCCTCGGCGACAGCATCCAGCTCCTGAAGGCGGGGCTGATGGAAATCGGCGACCTGTTCGTCGTCAACAAGGCCGACCGGCCTGACGCGGCCAGGCTGCACGGCGAGCTGCTCGCGATGTTGCGCGTGGCGCGCGAGGACCTGAGCGGCCACCACGCCCCCGTCGTCGAGGACGAGACGGCCGGTGACCTCGCGCCGTGGCTGTCCCGGCGGCCGGGCACGCTCATCGAACCGCGGACCTTCCTGGTCAGCGGCGGGCAGGGGCAGGGCGTGAAGGAATTGGTGGACGACCTCGAGGCGCTCGGGTCGGAGTTCAGCCCGCGGTGGCAGGCGCAGCGCTTGGACTCGATCGAGCAGGAAGTGCGGGAGGCGGTCATCGAGGAAGCCACGCGTCGCCTGAGAGACACGCTGCAGAGCCAGCGGGCAAGCGGCGGGATGGCCTCCGAGGTGCTGTCAGGTACCGTGTCGGTGGACGAGGCCGCGACGCGGCTCCTGGACGAAACGGTCGCTCGGACACGACCGCGCGGCTAGGCCGCGTGGAGGCGCAGATGCGGCACTCACCCGTGACGAACTCAACCCTGAAAGCTGTCTACACGCCCAGCGCGCCGGCGGCCCGCTGGATATCTCTGGCCATCAGGCGCTCGAGGGCGTCCACCACGTAGGGGCGAAGGTCGGACGCCCGAATGATCCGATCGAGCGACCCGACCTGAAGCGCCCGGTGCACGCTGTGAATCCGGTCGAATTCGTCAGCCACCTGGCCCAACTTCTCTGAACGGACGCTCCGCGTCACCTCCAAGAGCTTCGCTCGCAGAGCCGCCTTGCCCGCGTCCGACGCCTGGTCCAGTTCCTTCTGGATGCTCTGCACCCGCGGGTCTTTCCGGGTCCGGGCATCCACTTCCCGCGCAAAGACGACCGCGGCGGCGGGGGCGCCGCCGATGACCGACGCGAACGTCCCCTCGAGCGCCACCACCTCCATATTCTCGTTCAACGCCTTCGAGAACACGACGAACGCGCCGCCGTGATACCGCGAGATCACGACGAACACGATCGGCCCCTTGAAGTTGACGACCGCGCGGCCGATCTCGGCGCCCCACTCGAGCTGGCGCCGGCGCATCGACTCGGGCGATCCGTCGAACCCGGACAGGTTGGCGAGGATGACGAGCGGGCGCACTGCGCTGGCGGCGTTGATGAAGCGAGCCACCTTCTTCGACGCCATCGGGAACAACGTCCCCGACGTGAATTGCTCAGGGCCGTCAGGCGGCACCATGCCGACGCGCGGCACGGCGCGCGACTCGAATCCGAGCATCGCGACCGGGTAGCCGCCGACGTGGGCGTCCCAGGTCACCGCATTCTCGGCGTCTCGCATGTGCGACCACCGTTCGAGCGGCTCGTGGTCCTGATCGCTGACCGCGCGCATCACCTTGCGGATGTCGAACGGCTTCTTGCGTCCGGGGTTCTTCTCGTCCGAGAAGACGTCGCCGACCAGCTCGAACCCGGTCCCCTGCACGTCGCCGTGCGGGAAGACCCGGACGTCGCGGGCGATCGGATCGCGCGTGACCGCGCGCCGCGGGAACCGCTCACCCGGCACGACATACGTGTGATCGTAGTGCCGCAGCAGGGTCTGGCAGGCCTCGCCGAGGTCGCGCGCCCAGTATTGGGCTTCGCCATTCGGCCCCATGATGTGCTCGTAGCCGCCAATGCCCTGGTTGTCTTCGGCCGAGACCGACCCGGAATAGTCGAGCGCGGTCTTCCCCGTCAGCACCATCGCGCCCTCGGGGGTCATGATCAGGATCCCGCGGGTGTGCATCAGCATCGTCGCCTCGGCGTTCCAGTACGGCTGGCCGCCGACGTTGATGCCGATGACGATAATGTTGATCTCGTGGCCTGCCTGGGTGAACTCGATGAGCCGGCGCAGCACCTGCGCAATCCAGTCCATGTTCTCGGTGCCGCTCTCCATCGAGATCTTCGCGCCGGCGGAGAGCGCGAACCACTCGAGCGGGACGCGCATCCGCTCGGCCAGGTCGAGCGCCGCCAGGATCCGCGCGCACTCGGGCTCGGCCAGCGAGCCCACTTCCTTGCTCGGGTCGCCCAGGATGATCACGCGGGTCATCCCTTCCGGGTACTTGTCGGTGACGTTCTTGATCAGCCCGACCACGACGTTTGCCGTGTTATGACCGTAGGGGCGATCGACCGGAACGAGTTGACCGTCGGGGCCGAGATCGTGCTCGACGAACTCGCCAGGCGGCAGGTCGGCCTGCATCGCCTCGCGGGCGGGCGTCAGCATGCGAATGAGCTCGTACGGATACGTCAGCCCGCGCTGGCGCATGCGCACGACCTTCTGCGCGTACTCGGTCAGCGGGCGGATCGGCTCGGCCGACGCCGGGCTGAACTGGAGCGCCAACGCCTGGCCAGCCGCGACCGCCACGCGGAGCACCGTGTCACGCGGCACGCCGTTCTCGTCCGGGATGCTCGCCCGCACCACCACCTTCTGCAGCCCAAGTCCCTCGGCCTCGGTGCCCATCCGCCGCGCGATCCCTTCGAGCTCTTCCTTCGTGAGGGCCAGCGTCGGACGGACGTACAGCAGCACGCGGTTCCACTGCAACCGGCTTCCTGGCGGGCGGCGCAGCTGTTCCTGGCGAATGGCCGTGAGCGCCTCCATCAGCATCCGCTCGAGGTGTGGCACCTGCACGAGGCCGCCGCTGCCGTCCCGGATCGCCGTGACGTCGCGCACTTCCGCCAACGCGAACAGCCGCTCGTCCTTCGGGTTGTCTCGCGCCACGCCGTGGAACAGGTAGACGTCCTCGACCGACGGCAGCCGGTTCACGTAGAAGTTGCACAGCCGCCACAACTCGAGCCGCTTGGCCATCATCGGGTGCATGCCGCGATACAGCTTCTGCTCGCGGAACCCGGCCGGACCCGAACGAAACGTCAGGCACTGCGTCTGCCCGGTGGTCGCGGCGACGCCTGGCCCCGACACCATGATCACCACGCGGCTGACCGGGCGCTCGAAGCCCGCCTGGTCGAGCAGCAGGCGGAGTTCGTCGGAGGCGGCATCCGGGTCGTTCAGGACGCTGCGCGCCCACACGTAGAGGTCCACGACGATCTCGTGCCCGGCCGGGATCGACTGCGACACCTGCTGGATCGTCTCGAGCGCCCGCCTCGAGTCCGGTGCGTTGGTGTGGGCGGCAATGATGTGGATTCGACGTCCGTCCAGCGCGTAGTCGGTGAGTCCCAGGGTCCGATCACCCGACTCGAGCCCCATGAACGAGCCGAGGTCGCGGATTCGGTAGAAGCGACGAGTCAGCACTTCGAGCATGACCTCGCGCACGACCGGCGTGGCCTGGTCGAAGCGGGGTGCGAACAGCTCCTTCAGCGGCTGCGGGCACTCCACGAGCGCCGCGATCCGCGCCCGGCGGTCCGCACCGTACGGGTCGCGAGCGAGCGTCGCCAGGTGCGCCTCCATCGTCGCGTAGACGGACCGTCGCAACTGCTCGAAGGCGGGACGGTCGAACGCCCGATAGCGCACGTCGCGCGCCACGTCGCAGACGCCAGGGTAACGATGTCGTGACACGGCAATCAGCCGGTCGAGCAGGGCGAGAAAGCCGGGGACGTCCGCCGTGTCGTCGCGGACCAGGCGCTGCTCGAGCACCGCCGCGACGGCGTCCACCTGCTGGTCCACCCGGCGGTGGGACTTGAACATCCACAGCAGGCTTTCGCGCAGGGCTGAGGTCGGCTCGAGCGTGTCCACGCCGTAGTGAGCCAGGGCGCGCTGCAGCTTGTCGAGGAATGCGCGCGGCAGATCGCCGCCCCTGGCCTCCAGCGTCCGGAGGTACGTGAAGAGGTATTCTTCCGCGCTGAGCGTCCCGTCCGCGTCGCTGCCCTCCGGCGCCGCGTGGCGCCCAAACACCGCCGAGACGTCCGCGAAGATGCGCAGCAGGTCGTCTTCTGCGCGTCGCCGTTCCGGGTCCCCCTCCTCGAGCGCCTGGGACGCGCGCACGTACTCGCTGACGAGACGCTTCGACTCCACGGGATCGACATCGAACCCGAGCATCAGGCGTCGGAGGGTGAGGAGCAGCACCGGCGCGCGGTGCCCGGGACCCCGCTTCAGCTCGCCGAAGCCGGCCTTCACGCCCTCGAGGATCGCGCGGGTCCGGGACACGCGGCGCTCGGGGCGCTGCTTCAACAGCGAGATCCCCTCGAACGCGACGCGAACGCCTTCCTCGTCGCCGCTCTCGTCGCGCGCGGCGTCGACGTGCAGCAATGGCGTGCCAGCACCCACCTGGGCGTTCGCCATCACCATGACCTGGCGGATCGTGCCCGAGAACGGCGCGGTGACGGCCAGTTCCATCTTCATCGACTCGAGGACGGCGAGGCGGTCCCCCGCCGAGACGTGGTCGCCCGCCTTCACGTTGACGCCAACGACCATCGCCGGGCCTGGCGCGCGGACGATGCCGGCGTCGGCCCGGGAGATGCGATGCTGGACGCCGTCAACCTCGATCAGGTGCGTGTAGCCCTGAACGAGCGACAGCACGCGGTAACGATGCTCGCCGTGAGTCGTCCACCGCTCGCACGGCCCGAGCCGCTCCACGCTCAGGTCGATGCGCGTGCCGGCCACGTCGATCCGGTATTCCTGCAGTCCCTGGCGATACACCTTGAACTGGTAACGGTGGCCCAGGTAGCCGATCTCCACCTGGCGCCCCACGTCGGGCCGGCACGTCGGCTTCATGCGGGCGGACGACGAGAAGAACTCCTCGAGTTCCGCTTCCGATTCCGCGCCGTACACTTCGATGGCCGCCTGGAGGAGCGCGATCCCCGCGTGGTCGCCGGGGCCGATCACCGGCCGCTGGCTCGATCGATCGAGCCAGCCGACGTCCACCCGCCCGGCCCGCACTTCGTCGCGGTCGAGCAGTTGCAACAGGAACGTCCGATTCGTCGTCCCGCCTTTCACCACGATGGCGCTTTCGGCCAGGGCCCGCTTCAGGCGGCCCAGCGCCTCCTCGCGCGTGTGTCCCAGGGCCGACAGCTTCGCGAACATCGAGCCGAATTCGGGTGGGATGAGGTCGCCCTCGGCGACGCCCGAGTCCACGCGGAGGCCCGGCCCAGTCGGCAGGCGCAACAGCTCGATCTCGCCCGGAGCCGCGGAGAACCCGGCGTCCACGTTCTCCGCGTTCAACCGCACCTCGATGGCATGGCCCGTCGTCACTGGCGGCTCGCCCTCGAGCCGCCCGCCGCGCGCCACGTGCAGCGACAGCTTCACCAGGTCAACGCCGGTGGTGAGCTCGGTGACCGGGTGCTCGACCTGGAGGCGCGGGTTGACCTCCATCAGGGAGAACTGGCGCGTGGAAGGGTCGAACAGGAACTCGACGGTGGCCGCGTCCTGGTAGTCGGCCGCCCGGCACAGGCGAATGGCCGCCTCTTTCAGCGCCTGCTCTTCGCCGGCCAGCAGGGCGGGCGACGGCGCTTCGGCCAGCAGTTTCTGAAATCGTCGCTGGATCGTGCAATCGCGGACGCCGAGCGCCCACATCGCGCCGTGGTGATCGCCCTGGATCTGGACTTCGACGTGGCGGACGCCTTCGAGCCAGCGTTCCACGTACACGGTGGCGTCACCGAACGTCCGCCCCGCCTCGCGCCGGGCGCTGTCGAAGGCCGCCGCCAGTTCCGATTCGCTCCACGCGCGCCGGATGCCCCGGCCACCCGCCCCCGCGGACGCCTTCACCACGACCGGGTAGCCCAGACGCTGGGCGTGCACCCACGCGACGTCCAGCGTGGCCGCGGCCTCGCCTCCCCACGGCGTCACGCGGAGGCCCGCCTGTTCGGCCAGCCGCTTCGCGGAGATCTTGTCCCCCAGCCGTCGAATCGCGTGGCTGGTCGGGCCAATGAAGGTGACCCCGATCCGGTCGCACAGCTCGATGAAGTCGGCGCGTTCGGCCACGAACCCCCACCCGACCCAGACCGCATCGGCCTGGACCGCCACCAGCGCCTGCTCCAGCCGGTCGTAATTCAAGTAGGTCGGCTTCCGTTGCCCGTCCGCATCATCCACGAAGGTCGCCGGACCGAGGCTGTACGATTCGTCAGCCTCGCGCACGAAGCGCGACCGACGATCCGGTTCGGTGAAGAGCGCGATGGTGCTGATCCCTGTGGAGCGTTCCAGGTTGAATTCGCGAATGGCATGGACCACGCGCATCGCCGGCTCGCCGCGGTTGACGATGGCTACGCGCTGGAAGTCTGCGGACATCATGACCTCACGGGTTGTATCAGGATGATGGCGACGGCAAGCCCATTATTTTACCTCACGACTGATGGAACAAGGCGAGTACGGCAGCCACCACCCTTTCGGCCGCGCTTCGATGTCCCAGTGGACGTGCTTGGTCTCGCGGAAGGCCTCCAGGCCTTCTTCGCCAAGCTCGCGGCCACCGCCCGAGTATTTCATCCCGCCGAACGGGCCGGCGTAGTTGTCGGTGAGCGGATCGTTGATCCAGATCGTGCCCGCCTTCACCTCTTCGAAGAACAGGCGGGCCTTGCGCGGGTCGCTCGTCCACAGGCACGCGCCGAGGCCGAACATGCTGTCGTTGGCGAGCGCCACGGCTTCGTCGAACGTGTCGTAGGCCATGATCGGGATGGCCGGGCCGAACGTCTCCTCGGTCATGATCTTCATCGAGTGATCGACGCCGACCAGGACAGTCGGTTCATGGAAGAACCCCGGGCCGGAGGGCACACGCCCCCCTGTCAGGACCCGGGCACCGCGCTGCACGGCGTCCTGGATGTGGTCGATGACCTTCGCGCGATAGCGCGGCCCGATCATCGGCCCGATGTCGGTGCCCGCGTCGAGGCCGTTGCCAAGGCGAAGCGAGCGGACGAGATCGACGATCGCGTCGGTGAACTGTGGCGCGCGAGCGCGCGGGAGGTAGACCCGCTCGGTGCTGGTGCACACCTGTCCGGCGTTGATGAGCGCCGCGTAGGCAATCGCTCTCGCCGCGATCTCGGGATCCGCATCCTCCGCAATCACGAACGCGTCCTTGCCGCCGAGCTCCAGGTGCGTCCGCTTCATCATCGGACCGGCCGCCGCGGCAATTGCCTGCCCCGTCGCCAGCGACCCGGTGAAGGCCACCATCGGCACGCCGGGATGGGAAACCAACGCCGCGCCGGTCGTCCCGTCCCCCGTCACAACGTTGACCACGCCGGGCGGCAGGCAGGAAAAGGCCGTCTTGCACAGCCGCAGCGTGGCCAGCGGCGTCATCTCGCTTGGCTTGATGACCACGGTATTGCCGGCCGCCAACGCTGGGGCCACCTTCCATGCCAGCAGGAGCAGCGGGTAGTTCCACGGGACGATGCAGCCGACTACGCCGTAGGGTTCCTTGAGGACGAGCGAGAGCTGGCCATCTTCGGGCGACGGCAGGACGCGGCCGCGGCCGTTCCGCCCGAGTTCGGCGTAGTAGTCGAAGGTGGACCACGTCCAGGTGATCTCCTCCTCGTTTTCGGTGAGCGGCTTCCCCTCTTCGAGCGTGAGCAGCCGGGTGAGGTGTTCCCCGTCGGCCTTGATGGCGCGCGCGACATCGTGGAGCAGGTTCGCGCGTTCTACGGCCGGCATCCGCTTCCAGGCTGGAAATGCGGCCTGTGCGGCAGCCACGGCCCGGCCGACGTCCGCGGCGCTGCCGAGCGGGACGCAGTCCAGCGTCTCCTCGGTCGCGGGGTTCTGGACTACGATCTCGCCGGCCGGCTGGCCGGTGACAAATGCGTTGTCGATGAAGTGCCGGTTCACCGCAGCCTCCCCGGTGTAGGATGAACGTATGGGCCAGGGATGCGGCCCAGGTCCGGGCTAGCGTAAACCAGTGGAACCGGGATCGGGAGTCATTTCTTTATTTTCCATTCCCCGGCTCCTGCGCTAGGATTCTGTGGTCGCGCCCCAATCACCGCCGTCCGTGGACGGCTGCACCGAAGGACACCTGCGTGAGAAAGCTCAACTGTCTGTTCATGGCCATCGCCGTTTCGCTGCTGGCGGCGGCTCCGTTCGCAGCCGCACAGACCGCGTCGCTGACCATTCTCCACACGAACGACACGCACGGTCACATGCTCCCGTTCAGCTATCCCGATTCCGCCGCATCGGGCCGGGAACTGCAGGGGCTTCGCGTCTACAAGGACATCGGGGGGATCGCCCGCCGGGCCACGCTCATCAAGCACATCCGGCAGGAACTCGACAAGCGGGCCGTGCCCACGTGGCTGGTCGATATCGGGGACTACTCGGACGGCACGCCGTTCTCGATCGAGTACCACGGCGAAGCCGACGTGGCAGCCATGAACGCCGTGGGCTACGACATGGGCACGCTTGGCAACCACGAGTTCAACAACACGGCGGCGCAGGTGCGGAAACTGATCGCGATGACCAAGTACGAGCTGGTCTGCGCGAACGTCACCGATCGCACCACGTCGAAGCCGATGGTGTTGCCCTACGTCATCCGCAAGGTCGGCGGAGTTCGGGTGGGCGTGTTCGGCCTGATGACGAAGGAAGCGGCCACCTACCCTGCCGGAAAAGAGACGTTCGACGTCACGGACGAAATCCCGGCCGCCAGGCAGACGGTGGCCACGCTGCGGACGCAGGTCGACATCATCGTCCTGCTCTCGCACGCCGGCGAGGACATGGACCAGCGGATCGCCGTCGAGGTCCCCGAGATCGACGTGATCGTGGGCGGTCATTCGCACAGCCGCATCCCGTCCGGCGAACTGGTCTGGCACTCGCAGGAACTCAAGGCGGCGTCCGTGAACGGCACAGTCATCGTCCAGGCGCACCAGTGGGCCGGAGAACTGGGCCGGTTGGACCTGCTCTTCGCCAAGGACGAGACGGGTGCGTGGCACGTGGATCGGTACCGCGCGCAACTGATTCCCGTCAGCCCGGACATCCCCGAAGACCCGGGCATAGCCGCGGTCGTCGGCCAGTTCTGGAAGCCGATTGCTCTCCGTTACGGCGAGGTGATCGGGCAGGCCGCCGGCGAATTCAGCAGCCGCGGCGACGACATGGCGGAATACCACCTGATGTCGGACGCGCTGCGCGAGTCGTTCAACGCCGACTTCGCGGTTGAGAACCTCGGCGGCATCCGCGCGCCGCTCCTCCGGGGCGCGATCACGCGCGGGGACCTGGTGACGCTCGACCCGTTCAACAACACCGTGATCACGTTCAAGGCGACCGGCAAGGAAATCCGCCAGATCCTCCAGCGCTACTCCCCGGCCGTGTCGGGCATCCGCTACCGCCTGCAGAACAAGGAACTGGTGGAGGTCACCATCGGCGGCCAACCGCTCGACGACAGCCGGACGTACAACGGTGTCACCAACTCGTACTTCGCCGGCTACGCGCTGAAGGGGCTGGCAGTCCAGGATACGGGCAAGCCGCGCCTGGAGACGCTCATCACGTACATCCGCGAGAAGGGCACGATTCGCCCGGCGTATGACGGTCGACGCATCGTGATCAGCGAACGGTAGGAACGGGCAGGGCTGACGCCTTGCCCCACGGGAGTGACATGTCTGCTGTCGATACCGCCTCGTCCCGGCCCCGCAGCGGATTCCCCGCGACGTTCTGGACCGCGAACGTCATGGAGCTGTTCGAGCGCGCCGCCTACTACGGGATGAACTCCGTGCTGGCCATCTACCTGACCAGCAGCGTGGCCAGCGGTGGGCTGGGCGAGAGCGTCGAGGCGGTGGGCTTCCTGCAGGGCATCATCTACGCGGCCACCTACGTGCTGCCGATCCTCGGCGGCGCCCTCGCCGACCGCTACGGCTATCGCCGGATGCTGATGGTGGCATTCTCATTCCTCACGTGCGGCTACTTTGCCGCCGGGTACATGTCGAGCTACGCGCTGGTGTTCCTGGCCCTGCTCATCATGGCCACCGGCTCAGGCCTCTTCAAGCCGATCATCTCGGGAACGATCGCGCGCACGACGGACGAAACGAACTCCGCGTTCGGCTTCGGCATCTACTACTGGATGATTAACCTCGGCGCCTTCCTGGCGCCGCTGGTCGTCAGCGTGCTCCGCGGCTGGTCTTGGCGGTATGTGTTTGCCGCGTCGGCCATCTACACCGGCCTCATGCTGCTGCCCACGATCTTCGTGTTCCGCGATCCCCCGGGAACCGGGAGCACCAAGAAGCTCAAGGACACGCTGATGGGCGCCGCCGAGGTACTCGGCGATTCGCGCTTCATGCTGATGATCGTCGTCTACTCCGGCTTCTGGGTCCTCTACTTCCAGAATTTCGGGACGGTCCTCTACTACCTTCGCGACTTCGTGGACCGCGCGCCGGTCAGCGCGGCCCTGACCTCGGCCTTCCAGGCGGTGGGCCTGCCATGGACCTTCGCGTTCGACGCCGAACACGTCACCTCGATCAACGCCGGCACCATCATCCTGCTCCAGGTGCTCGTCAGCCGCATCGTGAAGAACCGGCCGGCGCTGCCCACCATGGTCATCGGCATGTCGATCGGCGCACTCGGGTTCCTGTGCCTCGCGGCGTCGCGGAATCCCTGGGCATTCGTGCTCGGCATCGCGGTGTTCTCGATCGGCGAGATGACGGCCCACCCGAAGTACTACAGCTACGTGGGACTCCTGGCGCCCGAGGACCGCAAGGCGGTCTACATGGGCTACGCGTTCCTGTACGGCGTGCTCGGCTCGCTGCTCGGGAGCAACATCGGCTCCTATCTGTACGCAAAGATCATGGTGCCGGTCATCGATACCCCGATGGCGTCGGAACGAGCGCGGCTCTTCTGGCTGCTCTTCGTAGCCCTCGACGTCGTCGCCGCGGTAGGCCTGATCTTTTTCTCGCGACGATTCGGCAAGGACACACCCGAGGCGCGGCGTGGCGCACGGATGCTGATGTATGGCGCCTACGGCCTGATCTTCCTGCTGGGGGCGTTTTTCCTCTACCTGGCGTTCTCGACGTCGCCCCCGCAGTACCGGACCGGCGTGCAGGCCCTGATCTTCCTGGCGCTCGGCGGTGGCGGCCTGGTGATGAACGGCCGTCAACCTCAGCCAGGCACGACTCCGTGGCCGGGCAACGCCTGATCGCCGCGGCCAAGTACCACTCCGGGAGTAATTTCGCCGCCGAAATCACTCCCGGAGTGGTTGTCCTTGTGCTCATGCTCGGAGGCTCTTAGCCGATTACCGGGCAGGAGAACGGCCGCGGCCGGCCAGTCCCGGGCAGGTGTGTGCTCGAGTTTGGATGACAAGCCTATGGCGCGCATTCTGATCGTGGACGACGAACCGGACATCCTTGTTATCCTGGACCGGATGCTCCGCACGATGAACCATCAGACGATCCTGGCCGGCAACGGCAAGGAGGCGGTCCAGCGGCTGGAGGAGAACCCGGTTGACCTCGTGATCACCGATCTGATCATGCCGGAGAGCGAGGGGATCGAGACCATCGCGGTCATCAGGAAGCGATGGCCAGGGGTGAAGATCATCGCGATGTCAGGCGGCGGAAGGCAATCGCCCGTGCCGTACCTGGCGGTGGCGGCTACCCTGGGGGCGGACGCGACGCTGGCGAAACCGTTCGATCGTGCCGATCTCGTGGAAGCCCTGCGTCACGTCCTGGAACCCAACGATCCTACTTCTTCCCCAACATCCCGTTCTTGAGGTCGGAGGTCGGCGGCTTCGGTCCGAGCCACACCGAGAACAGCGCCTGGGCGAATGGCAGCCCGGCAATTGTCAGCTTGTCCTTGCTGCGGATCGTGAGGGTCGTGCCGGTGCCGGGCACGTACGTCGCCACCAACTGCTCCCCCTTCTTCATCGTCTCGAGCGCGTTCAGGAGCTGATCGACCTGGGACTTGATCGCGCCCGGGGCGTTGCCCTTGAATCCTTCGCTGAACGACTCCACCATCTGATCGCGGGTTACCTCGCCGTAGATGAACTGCAGCACGACGCGCTTGGTGGCGTCCGCCTGGATGACGGCGTTCGCGTCGCTCGTCTTCTTCTCCACGTAGAGCCCGCCCACGTAGATCTTCATGAACATCTTCGTCCGAAGGCCCATGCCATTCAGCACCAGGGTCTGGTTGCCGACGGTCATCGTGTCGGGCAGGGTCACATCGGCGAGAGTGGCCGCGAGCAGCGGCACGGACAACGCACACACGCACCCGAGCGCAATGACAACCTTCCGCATCAGGATCTCCTCTTTTGGTTGAGCCGTGAGACGCCGCATCATATCATCAACTGAAACCTCATGATGTCCTTCGCGGTTCACCAAGCGCTCCGGGGGATCGTCGGCGACGATCACGTGCTGACTCGGCCGATCGACCTGGCGGCCTACGCGTCCGACGCCAGCGTGTATCACCTGGTGCCGCAGGCCGTCGTCAGGCCGCAGTCGATCGATCACGTCCGGCAGTTGTTCTCGATCTGCCGGCTCCACCAAGTGCCGCTCACGTTCCGGGCCGCCGGCACGAGCCTGTCCGGGCAGGCGGTGACCGACGGCGTGCTCGCCGACCTTTCCCGGCACTGGCGTGGCGTCGAGATCCTCGACGGCGGCCGCCGCGTACGCGTCGAGCCAGGCGTCGTCGGCGCCGCCGTGAATGGACACCTCAAGGCATCGCGCGCCAAGATCGGCCCCGACCCCGCGTCACTCCAGGCGTGCATGATGGGCGGGATTCTCGCCAACAACTCGAGCGGGATGTGCTGCGGCACCGCGCAGAACGCGTATCACACGCTCGACTCGCTGGTCTTCGTCCTGCCGTCGGGCACGGTCATCGACACCGCCCAGCCCGAGGCGGACGCTGCCTTCAGGGCCGCGGAGCCGGCACTGGCGGAGGGCCTGCTGGACCTGCAACGCGAGATCGCGACGAACCCCGGCGTCCAGGCGAAGATCCGACGCAAGTACCTCACGAAGAACACGACGGGCTATTCCCTCAACGCGTTCCTCGACTTCGATCGGCCCGTGGACATCCTCGCCCACCTCCTCGTGGGATCGGAAGGCACGCTCGCCTTCATCGCCAGCGCGACGCTGCGAACCGTCCCGGATCTGCCGGTCAAGTACACCGGGCTGCTGCTCTTCCCCACAATCCGCGACGCCTGCGCGGCCATCGTCCCGCTCCGTGACGCGGGGGCGGTGGCCATCGAGGTCATGGATCGGGCGGCGCTCCGCTCGGTCGAACGCCAGGCCGGGGTCCCGGCATCGATCGCGCGCCTGCCGGCCGAAGCGGCAGGACTGCTCGTCGAGTTCCAGGTGGCCGACGAGGCCTCACGCGGTTCGCTTGAGACTGCCGCCGCGGCTGGCGTCGGCGGGTTGCGGCTGGTCGAGCCCGCCCGGTTCACCCACGCCTCCGCCGAACAGGCCGCGCTGTGGAAGGTCCGCCAGGGCATGTTCCCCTCGGTGGGCGCGGCGCGAAAGCGCGGAACGGCGGTGCTGATCGAAGACGTGGCCTTCCCGGTGGACCGGCTCGCGGACGCGGTGGCCGACCTGCGGACCTTGTTCGCCCGCCATGGCTACGACGACGCGATCGTGTTCGGCCACGCCAAGGACGGCAACCTGCACTTCGTCCTGAGCCAGTCGTTCAACGACCAGGCGGCGGTCGCGCAGTACGCCCGGCTGATGGACGACGTGGTGGACCTCGTGGTGCACCGATACGACGGTGCGCTGAAGGCGGAGCACGGCACCGGCCGCAACATCGCTCCGTTCGTCGAGTCGGAGTGGGGGCCGGAAGCCTACGTGATCATGCAGCGTCTCAAGGCGCTCGTGGACCCGGACGGGATCCTGAACCCCGGCGTGATCCTGACGACCGATCCCCGGGCCCACCTGGCGAATCTCAAGAGCCTGCCGACCGTCGAAGACGATGTGGACAGCTGCATCGAGTGCGGCTACTGCGAGCCCACGTGCCCGAGCCGTGACCTGACGCTCACTCCGCGCCAGCGCATCGTCGTTCGACGGGAGATCGAACGGCTCCGGGGACGCAAGGACCGAGCGGCGGACATCGCGGCGCTGGAAGCCGATTTCTCCTACGACGGGCTCGACACCTGCGCGGCGGACGGATTGTGCGCCACCGCGTGCCCGGTGGGGATCGACACGGGGACGCTGACCAAGCACCTGCGCGCCGGGCGACACCTGACGCTTGGTCATCGCATCGCCGGCTGGATGGCCCGTCACTTCGCCCTCGTCGAGCCGGTGGTTCGGCTGGGCCTTCGCGTCGGTCGGATCATGGAACACCTGGTGGGTCAGAGGACGCTTACGGCCCTGACCCGCATCCCGGGGGCGGTGCTCCGCAGGCGCACCCCGCTGTGGGTGGCGCCCATGCCGGGTCCTGCCGAACATGCGCGTCCCGACACCGCGCGGGAGGGAGCGGTCGCCGTCTACTTCCCGTCGTGCGTCTCACGCACGATGGGGCAACTACCCGGCGAGCCGCGCGATCTCTCGTTGTCCGACGCGCTCGTCCGGCTGGCGGCGAGGGCGGGGCAACCGGTGTGGATCCCGGACGACGTCGAGGGGCATTGCTGCGGCGTTCCGTTCTCGTCGAAGGGGTACGTGGAGGCCCACCGGCTAATGGCGAACCGCACCATCGAAAGCCTGTGGCGTTGGTCGGACGGTGGCCGCCTTCCGGTTGTGGTGGATACCAGCCCCTGCACCTACGGTCTGCGCGCGTGCCGCGACGCACTCAACAAGGAGAACCGCACGCGATTCGACTCGCTGACGCTCCTCGACAGCGTCGAATTCGCCGCGCGGACGCTGCTGCCCGCGCTCCGGGTGACGCGCCGCCAGGGACGCGTCGTCCTGCACCCCGTGTGCGCCATCGTGAAGATGAACCTCTCCGCCGACCTCGAGCAGGTGGCGCGAGCGTGCGCCGACGACGTGGTGATCCCGGCCGATGCCGGCTGCTGCGCCTTCGCGGGCGACCGCGGCTGGCTCGTCCCGGAGTTGACCGCGAGCGCGACACGACGCGAAGCCGCGGAGGTCAGGTCGCTGTGCGCGGATGGTTACTACTCAAGCAGCCGCACGTGCGAGATCGGCCTCACGCGCGCCACCGGGCACGTCTACCGCTCACACATCTACCTCCTCGAGTGGGCCACGCGACCGGAGTAGAAGGACCCGCTGGGCGGGGGCCGCGTCATCAAGGGGTGGGACGAGGGCGTGGCGGGAATGCACGTCGGCGGCACGCGGAAGTTGACCATCCCGCCGCAGCTCGGCTACGCCTGCTGGCTGATGAACTGCTCGATGAACGCCTGATCTTCGGGGCGAAGATCCAGGAACCTCACTCCCATTCCGAACGACGGCATGCTGTAGCGGACTTCCGCGAGCACGCTGATATCCCTCCCGAGCACCGTGAATCGCAACCGGGCGGTCGTACCGGTTGGCAGGACCGTTCACACATCGATGAACGCCCCCCCGGTACTCAGGTCCGCAAGCCGCACCTGCAGGCGGTGGCTGACATCGATGCCCTCGATTTCAACTTCCGCGAAGTAGCCAATCCTTTTCGCGCCACGACGGTCACGATCGCTCATGATGCCTATGGGTGATTCACAGCCAGAGCGTGAATTGCGAGCAAAACAGAAGCTTATCAGCTCTGGCGAAAATAATCGACGGCCACGAGCGCACCTGCTATCTATTTCACCGCGATCACCGAGCTGAGCTTCAGGCCTTTCGGCGGCGCCGGCCGCGCGACGCTCGCCTGCGTCACCGTCAGGACCTTGCCGCCGACCGACACCGTGGCCGTCCGGGTCTGACCGGTGCCATTGCGCGACACGCTATAGCCCTCCGACGCGCTCCCGACGCCGCTGGCCGTCGCCAGCGGCAACCAGCTGGCCATTGTACTTGCCGTCCAGGCGCACGTTCCGGCGCTCGCCGTCACCGAGACGGTCGAGGTGCTGCCGGTAGCCGCCACGCTGACGGCCGTGGCCGAGAGCGTAAACGTGCAGGACGGCGGCACGGCCGCCTGGGTCACCGTGTACGTGAGACCGCCAATCGTCACCGTCGCCGTCCGCGCGTCCCCCGTGTTGGCCGCGACCGTCACGCTCACCGTCCCGGTGCCCGTGCCGCTCGCCGGAGTCACCGTCGCCCAACTGGCGTTGCTCGCCGCCGTCCACCCGCAGGTCCCGACGCTCGCCGTCACCGAGACGGTCGAGGTGCTGCCGGTGGCCGCCACGCTGACCGCCGCGACCGAGAGCGTGAACGTGCAGGGCGGTGGCGTGACGACGGCCTGGAAATCGAAGGGATTCGACGGATCGCTCTGGCCGCTCCCGGTGGGCCCGACCGCTGCCACGCGCGCCTCGTATGTCCCGTTCGCCAGGGGCCATCCCACGAGCACCGTCGAGAAATCCACCCGGATCTTCCCGTCGGCGTCTGCCGCGGGCTTGCCCAGGCTGGCGGTAGAAATCGGCTGCGTCGCTCCCGGCAGGAAGATCTGCAGGTCGTAGCGAGTCACCAGGGCGTGGCCCTCGGCCGTCAGCGCCGCGTGATCGGCCGACGGATCGAACTCGACCACCTTCGGGTTCACCACGGTGGTCTGGCCCGCCGCCGTCAGCGACGAAAGCGCACACAGAAGAAACAGCGACGCAGTGCGGATGATGGTTCTGAGCACGTTCGGTCTCCATCGAGCGTGGCCATGGACACGCGCCACCTGTCTCGTGAGAAGGCAACTACTGTGCCGGCGGCCTCGAAACGAGACACCGGCCGAATGCGAGAGAATCCACCTCGAGCTTGCCAACCCCGATTACGGTCTTGTAGCGCAACTCCAAATCTGTCTGTCTTGCCCGGTGCTCGACCCACAAGATAGAGTGTTGCGACAGCGGTTCTCATGACGCCACTCCCGGCGTTCGCGCGCTCGCTGTTCCCGCTCCGGAGGTTCACGTGTGCGGATGGCGCCCTCGTCGTGGGCGTTCACGCTACAGACCCGGAGTGGTTCGAGGCGTTGCGGGATTCGGTCGCGGCGGCGGCGGTGATGGGCTAGGTGGCGGCAGGCATGCCAGAAAGGTTGAGACGGTGAAATCCGACGATCCCTATTCCCGAGTGGATTACCGGCGGCTGGTCGCCTGGCCGCAGCGAATCGAGCGAGAGTGGCCGTTTCTATTGCGCGTTCTCGGCCAGGGCGGCCGCGTCCTCGACCTCGGCTCCGGCACGGGCGAGCACAGCCGGTTCCTCGCCTCGAAAGGGTTCGAGGTGGTCGGCATCGACTCGTCGCCGTCGATGCTGGCCAAGGCCACCGACACGCCGCTCCCGCCCAACCTGCGGTTCGTCGAAGGCGACATCGCCGATGTCGAACGCCTGGCCCCGGGCACGTTCGACGGCGCCATCTGCCTGGGGAACACGCTTCCTCACCTCCAGGACCGGGCCACGCTGCTGCGGCTGGTCGGCGGCCTTCGCGCTCGGCTGCGCCCGGGCGCCGCGCTGCTGCTGCAGGTGCTGAACTACGACAAGGTGCTACAGAGCGGGCAGCGGTATCTGCCGCTGAACATCCGGCAGGACGAGGGCGAAGGTGAGGTGGTGTTCCTGCGCCTGATGACGCCGCGCCCCGACGGCACGGTCGTGTTCACGCCGTCCACGCTGCGCTATCGTCCGGACGGCAATCCGCCCCTCGAGGTCCTCGCGACACGCAACGTGCAGCTCAAGGGGTGGCGACGCCAGGAACTGGAAGAGGCGCTGGACGCTGGCGGGTTCCACGGGCGCGAGGTCTTCGGGACGGTGGGCGACGTGCCGTGGGTCCCGTCCGAATCGCCAGACACGGTCATCGTCGCCCGCTGACGTCATAACCCAGTCGAGCCGGAACCAAGGAGGTTCGGCCGGGGCCTGTCCTACTCGCCCTGCCAGTGCTTGGGGCGCTGGTTCGCCTGCAGGATCCGCTTCCGCATCCTGAAGCTCTTCGGCGTGACCTCGACGAGCTCGTCGTCTTTGATGAACTCGATCGCCTGCTCGAGGCCGAGCACGCGCGGCGGCACCAGGCGGATCGCTTCGTCGGCCGTGGACGCCCGCATGTTCGTTTGCTTCTTTTCCTTGGTGACGTTGACCTCCATGTCGGCGCTGCGGGCGTTCTCCCCGATGATCATCCCTTCGTAGACGGTCGTGCCGGGCGAGATGAAGATCTCGCCCCGTTCCTGCAGGTTGTAGATCGCGTACGCGGTGGCGGAGCCCGAGCGGTCGGCGACCAGCGCTCCCGTGTCGCGCGCCGGGATCGGCCCGTGCCACCTCTCCCAGCCGGCGAACAGGTGGTTCATGATGCCTGTGCCCTTGGTGTCGGTGAGGAACTGCGAGCGCAAGCCGATCATGCCACGGGTGGGGATCCTGAACTCGAGCCGGATCCGGCCGCTGCCGTGGTTCACCATCTTCGTCATCGTGCCGCGGCGCGTGCCCACCTGGGCGATGACCACGCCCTGGAACTCGTCCGGCACGTCGATCACGAGGTCTTCGATCGGCTCCATCTTCACGCCGTCCACCTCGCGCGTGATGATCTCGGGACGAGACACCTGCAGCTCGAAGCCCTCGCGCCGCATTATCTCGATCAGGATCGACAGCTGCAGCTCGCCCCGTCCGATCACCTTCACCTGTTCCGGGAAATCGGTGTCTTCCACGCGGATGGACACGTTCCCCAGCAACTCCTTCGCGAGCCGTTCGCGCA
This sequence comes from Acidobacteriota bacterium, assembly GCA_017883185.1. Classification (GTDB taxonomy): domain Bacteria; phylum Acidobacteriota; class Vicinamibacteria; order Vicinamibacterales; family Fen-181; genus FEN-299. The sequence goes on along the minus strand of JADGOB010000018.1, from coordinate 18,837 downwards.
GGTTGCGCGATGTCACGTACTGCCCGTCACGCCCGGCCATGGGCGAGGTGTTGACGGCGAAGATCATCGACACGGTGGGCTCGTCCACCGCGATCGGCGGAATGGCGCGCCGCCCCACGACATCGGCAATCGTCTCGCCGATGGTGATGTCGGCGATGCCGGCCAGGCAGATGATGTCGCCCGCGCCCGCCTGGTCGATATCGATACGCTTGAGGCCGTCGAAGGCGAACAGCTTGGTGACCCGCGTCTCCTGGACGGAGCCGTCCAGCTTGCAGACGGCCACCGGGTCGCCGATGCGCACCCGACCGTTGAACACGCGGCCGATGGCGATGCGCCCGAGGTAGTCGCTCGAGTCCAGGTTGGCGACCAGGATCTGGAGACCCGCGTCGTTGTCGCCGCGGGGCGGCGGCACGTAGCGGATGATGGCATCGAAGAGCGGACGGAGGTCGGGCTCCTGCGTCATCGCGTTGGTGCTCGACGTACCGGCCCGGGCGTTGGTGTAGAGCACGGGGAACTCGAGCAGGTCCTCGGTGGCATCGAGATCGATGAACAGGTCGTAGACCTCGTTCAGCACCTCCTGCGCCCGCGCGTCGTGCCGGTCGATCTTGTTGATCACGACGATCGGCGGGAGTCGCCGCTCGAGCGCCTTCCTGAGGACGAACCGCGTTTGCGGCAACGGCCCCTCGGAGGCATCGACCAGCAGCAGCACGCCGTCAACCATCGACAGCGTCCGTTCCACTTCGCCGCCGAAATCGGCGTGGCCGGGCGTGTCCACGATGTTGATGAGGAAATCCTGGTAGTGAACCGCGGTGTTCTTCGCCATGATCGTGATGCCGCGCTCACGCTCGAGGTCAGTGTTGTCCATCACGCGCTCGGCCACTCGTTCGTTGGCGCGAAACACCCCGCTCTGATGGAGCAACCCGTCCACGAGGGTGGTCTTGCCGTGATCGACGTGGGCGATGATGGCGACGTTCCGACGGAGCGGGTTGGCGATCAAAGACGAGGCCTTTCGGAGCATGGGCATCCGCCCAGTATACCAGCCGGGCCCGGGCGGCGAGACACAGGACGCGTGGCAGGGCGGCGATCGCACACCGCCCTGCCCTGTCTTTCACCGGCGCCGGAGCGCTGATTTCAGCAGTTCGGCCACGGCGGCATCGAGTTGGCTGTCCTTCCCGGACAGCCCTTCTCCGATCGGTCGCGTGACCGCGATGTCCACCGGCCGGGGATGCATCTCCATCGGCGAGCCATCGGCCGTCGTGATCCGGGCCCGGGGCAGTCGGAAGCTCGATCCGTCGATCAGCCGCACACTCCACGTGAAGACAATCCACCCCGCGGTCGGTTCGCCGACAACCTTGCCCAGGCCCAGCGCCCGGTAGCCCTCGGTGAAGTCCTCCGCGTCTGACAGCGAGTGCTGGTTGGTCACCAGGATCGTGGGCGACTCCAGCGCCCGCTGACCCAGCGCCGGGCGGGCCGGCGTGGACGGCAGCCCGCGTGGCGTCATCGTCAGGTATCCGCGCCGCGCCAGGACGTCAATGGCATAGACGTTGACGAAGCCGCCGTTGTTGTTCCTGATGTCGACGACGACACCATCCCGGCCGTGGTTCTCGGTGTCGAGATCGACGTGCAACTGTGCCAGCGACGCGGCACCCATGTCGATCATGTGCACGTACCCGAGACGCCCCCCGCTGACCTTCTCGACGTAGGCCCGGTTGCCCTCGACCCACTCCCGATAGATCAAGCCCTTCTCGGTGGCCTGCGTCGCAGGACGTACGGCCACTTCCCGCTTGTCCTTGCCGTCCGGCCCCGTGGCGATCGTCAGGACCACGCGGCGTCCGACCTTGTGGTCGAGCACCTCGTCGAGGTTCGTCCGGGCGCCAAGCGCGGTCCCGTCCACCGCCACCAGAGCGTCCCCGACCTTGATCGCCCGCGTCACGGCGGCCGGGCCGAGCGGCACCACTTCCGAGATGCGGAACTTCCCATCCCGTTCGTACACGCCCCGGTCGAACCGGAGGCCGAGACGCCCGGTCGCCCCCGTGACGCCCCCGGACGAGGGCGCGGAAATCCCGAGGTGCGACGCGTTCAGCTCGCCGACCATCAGTGAGATGACGCGGCGAAGCTCGTCGCCGGTCGCGGCGCCCGCCGCCAGTGGGCGATAGCGGGCGCGGACGCCGTCCCAGTCCACGCCGTTGAACTTCGGATCGAAGAAGCTGTCGCGCTGATAGGTCCACGCCTGGTCGAACACCTCGAGCCTCTCGGTCCGGAAGTCCACGTCCATCTCGGCCGTGACCTGGATGCTCCGCGTCTCCCGGCGCTCGAGCGTGATGACCTGGACGCGCCCATCCTCGAGGTAGTACGCCTCCTTCGAATCCGGCGAGAACTGCGCGTCCGACTTGGCCCCGGACGTCGATGTCAGCTGGCGCGCGACCGGGCGTTCCCGCGACAGCTCGTCGAGCGAGTACGTGTACAGGTTCGTCTGGCCGGCAGCCGACACGGTCAGCAGGGCCCACTTCCCGTCCGGGCTGATCGCCTGGTCGGACACGTCCACCCCGGCGGGCACGATCGCCAGGCGTCGTCGAAGCTGCTCGAACGCGATCTCGACGGGCTTGACCGGCTTCTTTACGTCCTTCGGGTCCTTCGTCTCTTTCGCGTCCTGGGCCGGCATCACATCCGGCGCCGGTGACGGCCTGGTGGTCTCAGGGACGGGCGGTTGCGCTGGAGGCGCCGACGGCCTGGGCATCTCCTCCTGGAAGAGTTCCCGGAATTGATCCTCCCGGAACTTCGGCACACGCAAAGTGAGATCGACGCGAGCAAGCTGACCGACCTCGGTTCGCTGGGAGGTATTGAACAGGAGGAACGTCCCGTCGGGGCTCCACGACACGCTGCCCGCGAACGCGTTGGCCACGAAGCTGGCCTGCCGGGGGGCGCCTCCAGCCACCGCGGCGACGTGGACATTCGTGAACCCCTTCGGACCGAGGCCGAGATACGCCACCCACTTCCCGTCTGGAGACCAGGCGACGGGATGACCGCCGGACAGCTTGTCCGACAGGTATCCTTGTGCGACCACCCGCTCCTGCCTGGTGTCGATATCGAGCAGCCGCAACTCGCGCTGCCCCCGCTCGAAGGCCAGCAGCTTCCCGTCAGGCGAGAACACGGGCAGGGCATCGTCGAGGACGTCGCGGGTCAACTGCGTCTCGGTCGTCGTCCGGAAGTCGTAGAGGAACAGGTGCGTCGCGCCGTCGCGGTCCGACGCATAGACCAGGCGGCGGCCGTCAGGCGCCCACGCCACCTGCGACTCGTTGGCCGGGGTGCTCGTCACGCGGGCCGCATCTCCACCGTCCTTCGAGGCAGCAGCAAAGACCTCCCCGTGGACGACAAAGGCGATTTTCTTCCCGTCGGGAGACAGGGCCAGTTCCTGGATCTGGTTCGTGAGCGTCAGGTGTTCCACCGCGAGCCCGTCAGGTGCGCCCCGGCGGGCGATAGCGACGGCCGCGGCCCGGCCGGTGGTCGTGTCCAGCATCCAGATCCCGAACTCGCGCTCGAAGACCAGGCGTCGGCCATCGGACGAGATCGAGGGCCAGAGCACACGGCCGTCGGTGAACCGCGTGACCTGCGTCGCGGGTTTGCCGATCTCCCGCCTCCAGATGTTTTGCGCGCCGCTGCGGTCCGACACGTAGAACAACGATGGGCGGTTGCCGTCCCACATCGGCCACATCTCCTTCGCGCCACCCTCGGTCACCCTCTCGTAGGCGGGGGCCGCGCCGTCGGTCAGCAACCAGATCTCCGACTCGTCGATGTGGCTGTGTCCCTTGCGCCACCACTGGCTGGAGGCCAGGCCACGCGCGGTGAAGGCGAGATGCTTGCCATCGGGCGACGGGGCCGAGAAATACTCGTTCACGTAACGATCGGCGCTCACCGCCATCGGCGTGCCCCCGTCCACGGGCACGCGAAAGATGTCATTCATGCCGGCGATGTCGCGGCTGGTCGACGAGAAATAGATCCAGCGGCCATCTCGCGACCAAGCGTCCAGCACGTCCGCGCCATCGTCGAACGTCAGCCGGCGCAGCTCGCCGGTGGCGAACGTCAGGAGATAGACGTCGCCATTGCCAGTGCGGGTGGACACGAATGCGAGCCGGTCTCCCGCAGGCGAATAGACAGGGCGCGACTCGGTGGCCGGGTGCGACACGAGCAGCCGCGCCACGCCGCCGGAGGCGGGCACCGTCCAGATGTCGCCGCCGGACACGAAGGCGATTTCGGCGCCGTCCGGCGAGATGCCGGGGTCGGCGAATGAGGGCAGCGCTGGCGTGGCCGGCGGCGTCCCGCGAGCGCCTGCCGGGACCATCCAGGCCGCCGCGACGAGCAGGGTCAAGACCAGCGGGGCACACACCCGCCCGATCACTCGAAACATCGGATCCTCCTCCAGAAAACGGCCCAGGGCGACAACGGCGCGTCCGGCGCGGATCATTGTTCTCCACGCCATCATCCGCGTCAATTGCGGCTGCTGCCAGCGTGCCGCATTGGCCTGGATGCGCAGGGCCGGGGACGCAAGATCCCGGAAGGAGGTGAGAAACCGTCTCAACCGGGCCCACCGTCTACCGATTATCTCCAGAGAGGGACTCCACGACTTCCCGTCAGCGTCGCCATGCCGCAATTCACCGACATCTTCGTCGCCCGGCAACCGATTCTCGATGACCGCCAGCGGGTCTTCGCCTACGAGCGGCTGTTCCGGTCGGGCACCGACAACTTCTTCATCCCCGGGCCGAACCCGGAGTTGCAGACGCCCCACGTCGATGACGCTCCGCCTGCTGCGCCGCGTCAATTCGGCCGCCTACGGGTTCCGGATGGCCACTTCCTCCCTGCGCCACGCGCTCGTGCTGCTCGGGGAGCGGGAGGTTCGCGTCTGTGCGACGATCTGGAGCCTCGCCGAACTGGGCAAGGACCTGCCGGCGGAGCTGATCGTCGCCTCGATGCTGCGCGCGCGCCTCTGCGAGATGTTGGCGAAATCCGCGAGCGGGGACAATGGGACGAGGCGTCGGAATTCGCCGGGCACGCTGGGTTGACCGAGCGGGATCTCTCGATGTACTACCCCAAAGCGATTGCCTGGACGCGCGGGATCTTCGAGTCCACCTAGCGGCGCTACTCGCCGAGCCGCTCCATCAGTTCCCCGCCGGTCGCCGCCATCAGATGGTGTTCCGCGGCCGACAATCCCTGCTCCAGCGCCTCGTATCCCTGCACCAGCGAAATCGCCGGCAAGACCGGGGCGGTCTCGAGCGCTGCCGCAGCCACCTGCAACAGGTTGAGGTCCAGGGCCGTCAACCGCTCGGCGAGCGTCGGGTGACGATCGGTCGGGTGGTCCACGCGCTGCTGCCCGATGCCGATCAACCGCTCGGAGCCGGTGTTCGACGCGACGATCTCCTGGAACAACGCGCTGGAATTGAGATACTGCATGCGTCCGGCCACGGCCTCCTGCATGACGCCGTACGCCGCGTACCACGCGGGCCCGAACGCCTGCGTCTTCACCAGTGCCGAACCCAGCGACTCCCGGCCCGCGACGGTCGCGGCCAGTCGATCGGCCGTCGTCTCCCGCTCCGCGCCAAGTTCCTCCGTCCCCTGCACCGCCTCCATGTAGAAGCGCAGCAGGACCAGCGGTGGGAACACCGCCGCCGCTCGGATGCCGCGTGAGCGTCGCGCCAGCGAACCCAGCGCCCGCGAGGCCCCGGCATGGAACGGCGCCACCCGCCGTGCGAACCCTTCATCCTCTCGTGAGAAGTGCGCGAGTTCGTGGGCGAGCAGCGCACGGAACTCGTCGATCGAGATGATTCGACCGAGCGGCAGCGAGAGGCACAATGTGCGCCCGGCCACGACGCCATCGAGGCACGCGACCTTCACCTCGGTCACGAACACGGCAGGCGCCAGGCACGCGACGATGTTCCGCGGCGGCTGTGCGCCGACCGCGTCGGCCACCCGTGCCACCTCCTCCATCAGCGGACGCTGGGAAGACAGGTCGAGCGCGCGCCCGACCACGGTGATGGTGGGCCTGCGGGTGACACTAAACGCGACGGCCACCATCGCGATCGCCCACACGACGGCAGCGGTACCGACGACCAGGACGAGCGAGGTCGAGACACGTTCGACCGGCTCGCCGAACAGGTAGGTCGTGCCGGCGATCACGACGGCAATGGCCAGCACCGCGTGGGCGACGGCCAGCGCCGCCGTGCCGGCCGCGGCAAACGCCAGCGACGGCCGGAACAGCCAGACGAGCCGGCGCCTGCTGCCTCGACACAGGTGACCTGTCAGCAGGAGCGCCCCGAGAAACACGAAGCCCGCGCCGCCCACGACGGCGGAGGCGCCGATCACCGTGGAAAACAGGTTGTAGGTCCGGCAGGGAGGCAGGCGCGCGCCCGTTCGACGATCGGAGCACAAGGTCGCCAGCGAGTAGCGCGCGAGCAGGCGCGCATCCGGCCGCATCCGCTGGGCGGCCAGCTGCCGCATCAGCGTGGCGTTCCAGCGCGAGTCCCACTCGCTCCGGCCGAACATGCCCAGGGCGGTGGCGAGCACCGGGATGACCAGCAAGACCAGGAGGGGCTTGAGGAGATTGTGCATCACGAGACGGCTCATCAGTGTTCGTCACCCAACCAGCAACCGGCCGTCCTCCATCACCTTCGTCCCGTCGAACCAGACGGTCGGGCGCGTGATCAGGCCGTCGAGGTGGCTCGCGACGCGAACGTTCCCCCCCATCGACTTGTTGTCGCCGAAGGCGATGTGGATGGTGCCCATCACCTTCTCGTCCTCGAGGATGACGCCCGTGAGGATCGCCTTGTCGTTCGTCCCAATCCCGAACTCGGCCACCGTGCGGGCATCCTTCCCGTGCGGATCGAGCAAGGCGATGAGTGTCTGCGCCTCTGGCCCCCCCGAGATCTGGGTCGCGTAGCCCTGCTCCACGACGATCCGCAGCGGCTGGCTCACCATGCCGACGCCAGCCATGGAGCCATCGACCACGACAACACCGGTCGACTGGCCTTCGAGCGGAGCCAGGTAGGCTTCGCCGGTCGGCAGGTTGCCCGACTGCCCCTTTTCCCGGAAGAGCCCGGAGCTGGCGTGCGCCTCGCGACCGGTGATCGGCATCGTGATGTCGGTGCCCGCCGGAGCGGTGACACGGACGACGTTCGTCTCCTCGAGGAGGGCGCACAGCCGGTAGGTACGGGCCGCGATCTCCTCGTAGTTCGCGTTCATGCAGCGGACCATGATCGCCTCGGTCACGCCGGGCAGCGTGGCGACGCGCGCCCCGGCCAGGCTGGCCGCCCGGCGCGAGTCGGTGTGCGTGAGCGACTTCGACGTCGGGCACAGCACGATGTCCGCCCGCTTCATCAGGTCGGCGACCTCCGGAGGCGGTTCCTCGCCGTTGCTCGTTCTCGGCAGCATGTCCACGAGCAGCACCTCGTGCCCGAGGTCACGCGCCGCGCGCTGGAGCGCGAAACCGATCGCGCGAAGCGGCTCGTCGGTAATGACGAGCACGCGCTCACCGGGCCTGGCGCCCATGCAATCGCGAATGGCGATCGTGGACGCGGACAACAACTCGGCAGAGAGATCGAACATGTCAGCTCCAGGAAACGGGCGCAGCACGCCGCGCCCCTACCGACGCCGGAAAGAAGGGCGTGAGGACGATCCGGCCTCGCCCCCACGCGGTCCGGGACACCTTACGCCAGGGCGAGGAGCGACTCGGTGATGATGCCCTCGAGGAGCGGCACCTTGTACCCGTTCTTCTCGAGCGGTTCAGCGCCTTTCACCCCGGCCTCGGCCGCCGCCGCCACCACGTCGGGCGTGAGCGCCTTGCCGGTAATGGCCTGCTCCACCGGCTCCGACCGCCACGGCACCGGCGCGACGCCCGAGAACACCACCCGGGCCCGGGCCACCTTGCCGTCTTTTATCAGCAGGGCGAGCGCGATGCCGGCCAGGGCGAAATCAAACGACCCGCGGGCCCGTACTTTCCGGTAGGAACTCCGGAGATCCGGTTCGGCCGCCGGCAGGAGAATCTCGGTGAGGATCTCGCGCTTTTCGAGGATCGTCTCTTTCGTGATCATCTTCGCCGGCCCGACGAAGAACGACGCGAGCGGCACCACCCGGCTGGCGCCAGGCCCGGCGATGCGCACCCTGGCCCCGAGCGCAATCAGCGCAGGCGCGGTATCGGAGGGATGCACGATGTAGCACTTGTGGCCGCCGAAGACGGCGTGGTACTGGTTCTCGCCACCCTCCGCATAACAGTGGTCGCCGCCCTTGCGCAGGCAGTGGAAGTCGCCGCGGAAGTACCAGCAGCGCGGCCGCTGGCACAGGTTCCCGCCGATCGTGCCCTGGTTCCGCAACTGCGGGCTGGCAACGGCAGCGGAGGCCTGGGCCAGCGCGCGGTAACGCTCGTTGATCGTCTTGTCGGCGACGACCTGCGCGTGCGTCGTCAACGCGCCGATGCGCAACCCTCCGGCCGGCACCGGGGCGATCCCGCGAAGTTCCTTCAGGCCGCTGACGCTGATCAGCCTGTCCGCCTTGAACACGCCGTCACGCAGGCACCCGAGAAGGTCGGTGCCGCCGGCGTGGAGTTTCGCGCCCGGGGCAGCCAGTTGTCGTACACCATCGGCGACCGATTTCGCACGGACGTAGGTGAATCCAGGCACCATGGCTCATCCCCTCTTCTTCGATGCGGCCAGCAGGCCCATGAGCCGCAGCGGGTTGACGGGCGTGTCGGGGGTCCGCACGCCGCAGGCGTTGTAGATGGCGTTCGCGACCGCGGGCGCCGCGGGAACCGTGGCCGGTTCGCCCAGCCCCTTCGCGGCCGTGCTGTTCGCCTGGTAGTCGTGCAGGTCGATCGGGATCACGATCTGCTCGACCGGGACGTCCATGGCCGTCGGGATCTTGTAGTCGTGCCAGTTGCGGTTGACCATCTTGCCGGTCTGGCTGCGGTCGAGGATGCGCCCCTCCGTCAGCGCCAGGCCGAGGCCCATCGTGATGCCGCCCTGGGTCTGGTTCTCGTAGGTCAGCTCATTCATCGCGCGGCCACTGTCCTGCGCGGCGAGGAACCGCGTCACCTTCACTTCCCCGGTCCGGGTGTTCACCTCGACCTCGGCGAAGTGGGCGCCAAACGGGCAGATGACCTTGCCCTCGGGGTTCGGGCCGCGGTAACCCACGCCGACGATCAGCCCGCGACCGCGGAGCGCGTTCACGCCCGCGATCGCGACCTTCTTCGACGAGTCGGCCGTCGAGACGATTTCACCGTTCTTGAGGACCAGTTCTTCGGGCGTCACCTTCAGCTGCGCCGCGGCCATCGTCAGCAACTGCTGCTTGACGTCGAGGGCCGCCGCCCGCGCGGCCGGCGACTCGGTCGGCACCGTCTTGCTGCCGCCGCTGGCCGTGGCGTACTGGGTGGTGGCCGTGTCGGCCCATTCGATCTGGATCTTCTCGAGCGGAACGCCCAGTTCCTCCGACACGACCATGGCCATCACGGTCTTCGTGCCGGTGCCGAGGTCGCTCGCGCCCATGTTCAGGTTCGCGCTCCCGTCGGCAAAGAGCTTGACGATGATCGTGGCCGGCGGTCCGCCGCCGCCGCCCCTCCAGAGGCCCGCAGCCACGCCAACGCCGCGGCGTATCGGCCCTTCGGTGCGCGCCCGCTTGCGCGCCTCGCTCCACCCGAACCGCTTCGCACCCTCCTCGAGACACGCCTTGAGGCCCGTCGAGCTGTAGGGCGGGGTGCCGCTGGTGGCCTGGCTGACCATCGGCACGTTCTTCAGGCGGAACTCGACCGGGTCCATCCCGATCCGCTCCGCCAGCTGATCCATCATCTGCTCGAGCGCCCACGCGCCCTGCGGATGACCGGGCGCACGGAACGCCCTGGCCTGCCCGGCGTTGATGAAGACGTCGGTCAACTCGGTCTTCACGTTCGGGCAGGTGTAGAGGTCGCGAACCACCCAGTCCACGCTGCCGACGCCACCGCCCGGATACGCGCCGCCGGTGCCCAGCACCGTCATCTGCAGCGCGGTCAACGTGCCGTCTTTCTTCACGCCGGCCTTGAGCGTCATCGTGTCCGGCGGACGATTCCCGACCGCCAGGAAGCTCTCTTCGCGCGTGAGGTGCAGCTTGACCGGGCGGGCGGTCATCTTCGCCAGCAGCGCCGCGATCACCGTGTGCTTGCTGACACTCAGCTTCGACCCGAACCCGCCCCCCATGTAGTGGCCGATGACGCGCACGCTTGACGACGGGAGCTTCAGCAACTGGACGAGGCCCGATTGAATCGGGTAGACCCCTTGCGTGGAGTCCCACACGACCAGCCGGTTGCCATCCCACCTTGCCACCGACGCGTGCGTCTCGGTCGGCGCGTGGATTTCGCACGCCGTGCTGTAAATCTGCTCGACGACCACGTCGGCCGCCGCGAACCCGGCATCCACGTCTCCCCTGGCATACCTGGTGACATCCCCCGAGCGGTTGCCGCCCTGGTGAATGGCCACCGCCCCAGGCTTCAACGCATCCTCGGCGTCGGCGACGAACGGCAGCACCTCGTACTCCACCGCGATCGCCCGCACCGCGTCCCAGGCCTGATACGGCGTTTCGGCCGCCACCCCCGCCACCTCTTCGCCCTCGTAGCGGCAGTGCGGATCGAACAACCGGCTCAGCGGCCCGGTACGGGCATTGAACCAGGGGACATCCGCACCCGGGCTCTTGTCGGTGAGAATCGCCGCCACGCCCGGCATCTTCTCTGCCTTGCTGGTGTCGATCTTCCTGACCATCGCATGCGCATGCGGGCAGCGCAGCACCGCCGCGTAGAGCATGTCTGGCAGCACCACGTCAGCCGTGTAGACGGCGGCGCCACTGACGCGTTCGTATCCATCCACCCGCGGCAGGCGCTTCCCCACGACCGTGGTCGTGGTCCATGGAGCGGGCTGGTCGGCTGGCTCCGGAGTCTCGGGCGGAACATCGGTCACATAGTACCGATCGTCCGGCATCATGCGCGACCTCCTTCCTGTTTCTTCAACTCCGCGGCGCGCTGCCCCGCCTTGAAAATGTGCGCGTACGCGCCGCAGCGGCACAGGTTCCCGCTGACACCCGTGCGGATCTCATCCATCGTGGGGTTGGGATTCGCCCGCAGCAACCCCTCGACCGCCATGACCTGCCCCGGCGTGCAATAGCCGCACTGGAAGGCGTCCTCCTCGACGAACGCCCGTTGGACCGGCCCGAGTTCCTCGCCCCGCATCAACCCCTCGAGCGTGACGATGGTTTTTCCTTCCGACTCGACGGCCAGCATCATGCAGGAGTAGCCTGGCTTGTCATCGACCAGCACGGTGCAGACGCCGCACTCGCCCCGATCGCATCCAAGCTTGGTCGCCGTCAGGCCGAGGCGTTCGCGCAGCACGTAGAGCAGCGACCAGCGCGGCTCGACCAGGAGGCGATGGCTCCGGCCGTTGATCGTCAGCGTGACGCGAAGGAGTTCGGCGGCATCAGGGATCTCCGCGCCCGGCGCCGCTTCGGCGGTCGCCGACGGCCCGACGGTCGCGGCGGCAACGGCGCCGGTGCCGATCGTGGCCATAAAGCCCCGTCTGGTGACGCCCGTCCGTTTCCGGAAGGGATCTTCGGAATCTTCAGGCATGAGAACCTCTTGTGGGGCGGCCCAACGGCCGCCCATGCGCCAGTCGTTCGACAGCGGACGCCGTCCATCTTAGCGCGCGCCGCGCAGCGTCCGGCAGCCGCGGCACACACGTACTGCCGGATTATAGATCAGAGAGGCGCTTCGAGAAACGGCGCCCCGTCAATAACGGAGCTTCAACACCAGCGGTGCGCCGACGGCCTTGGGCACCACCACGAACACGCTGCCGGGCCCGCGACCGGCATGTGACCGGCCCGTGCTTGCCCTTCGCGCCCCTCTTGCCCTACGCTTGCGTGGTTTGACAGCCTTGGCGCCACCCACGGCGTCGATACGGGAGACTCGATGAAACGATTGGCCTTGCTTCTCATGTTGGCCGCAGCCATCTGCGCGATACCGGCCGCCGCACAGGAACGGGAAGATCGCGCGCTGCTCTCCTGGGATCATTTCCACGCCATCATCAACGAAGTGTCGGGCGAGCGCGCTCAGCAGACGGTGCTCGAAATGGTCCCGTATCCTCGCGTCCGGCCGCGCGCGGAGTACGAGGGGCGCTTCCGCGAAAGCGAGGTCATGGCGCGCCTGGCCCGAGAGTACGGGTTCAGCAACGTCGAGATCGAGACGTTCCCCACTTCGCAGAAGCTGTGGCAGGCGACGCAGGCCGAACTCTGGATGGTGAAGCCGGACAGCCGCAAGCTGTACGACTTCCGCGATGTGGCCGTCAGCGTCGCGTCAGGCAGTGAGACGGGAGACGTCACCGGGGAACTGGTCGACCTGGGTTACGGCGGCCGGCCCGAGGACTACACGAGCAAGGACGTCAAGGGCAAGATCGTCCTGGGTTCCGCGTCGAGCAGCCAGTTGCAGCGCCTCGCGGTGTTCGAGCGCGGGGCGATTGGCGTGCTCAGCTACAACCCGATTCACCCGGAAGCCAACATCGACCAGATCGGTTCCCAGAGCGTGTCGGGCACGGCACCACAGGGCCGGACCATCGGGTTCGGCTGGTCGGTGTCACCACGCGTCGGGCGTGAACTGGCGGGCATGCTCGCACGCGGCGAGAAGATCACGCTCCGCTCGATCGTGAAGGCGGACTCGTACCCGGGACGGATGGAAACCGTGCATGCGGTCATCCCGGGCGATGGCAGCTCCGACCAGGAACTGGCCATGTCGGGGCATCTCTACGAAGGCTATCTAAAGCAGGGCGCCAACGACGACGCGTCAGGTTGCGCGATCACCCTCGAGATGGGCCGCGCGCTGATCCGGCTCGTGGCCGAGGGCAAGATCCCGAAGCCGAAGCGCACCATCCACTTCCTCTGGGTACCGGAGATCAGCGGGACATCGGCGTGGCTGCAGAAGCACCCGGAAGTGACCAAGAAACTCGTCGCCGACCTGAACTTCGACATGGAAGGACTGCGCCTGGCGACACACGGCAGCTTCTGGACGATGCACCGGACGCCGGACAGCTTCCCGACGTTCCTGAACGACGTCGGCGCGAATATGATGGAGGTGATCGCGAACCTCAATCGCGAGCGCGTGCGCTATCGCTCCGGCGGCTATGGCTTCACCCTCCCGGTGCTCGCCCCGACGGGCAGCCAGGATCCGTTCTACATCCTGGTGGACAAGCACTACGGCGCGAGCGACCACGTCGTCTACATGAGCAACGGCATCCCGTCGCTGATGTTCATTACGTGGCCGGATCCGTTCTATCACTCCTCGGAGGACACGCCCAACAAGCTCGATCCCACGCAGTTCAAGCGCGCGGGCGTCGTCGGCCTCGGCGCGCTGACGGTGCTGGCCACGGCGGACGAGGCCATGGCGATGAAGGTGGTGGCCGAGACGCTGGCGCGGGGCACCGAGCGGATTGGACAGGCACAGCGCAAGGGATTGTCGTACATCGCCGACGCCACCGATGCCGCAGCCGCCGTCGAGGGGTACAAGGACGCGCGCAACGCCGTGCGGCACCAGGTCGAGACCGAGAAAGCGACGCTCCGGACGGCCGCCGTGCTCTTCCCCAATCCCGCCGACGGCCAGAAGCGGCTGGCGACGCTCGAACCCCTGCTGGACCAGCAGGCCGCCGCGCTGCAGGGACACGCGACCGCTCTCTACAAGCTCACGGCCGCACGGTTCAATGCGCCGACCACCGAGCCGGCGCCGACCGAACTCGAGCAGAAGGCCGCCAGGACGACCGTGGAGCCCGTCGGCGGTGCCAGAGGCGGGCGCGGCGGGTTTGGCGGCGGTGGTGGTGGGCAGGGCGGCGCCCAGGCGGGCGCGGGCGCTTCAGTGTCCGCTGCCGATCGAGAGGCAGCGGCTGCCGCGATGCGCAAGATCCCCGGCCACATGACCTCCGAGCTTCGCGCCATCCTGCCGCGGAAGCTTACCGTCATGCAGGTCCGCGACTTCATCTCCGGCGAATTCGAGCCGGTCCAGCTGGCCGACGTCGTCGCGTATTTCGACGCGCAATCCAAGCTGGGCTCGGTCAAGCTGGTCGAGAAAGCGCCGGAGGTGCCGGCGAAGGCAAAGAAAAAGTAACGTGTCGCGCCAGCGGCCAGCGGCCAGCTGGCAGCCTGGAGCGAGAGAAGCCAGAACGCATTCCCACAGGAGTCAGACATGGCGAACGCAATCGATGGACTGAAACCCGCACTCGTCTGGAAGTACTTTGCCGAGATCAGCCTGGTCCCGCGCGGCTCGAAGAACGAGGCGGCGATCGGGAAGTACCTGGTGGACACGGCGCGGAAGCTCGGCCTGGCGGCCGAGCAGGACGCGACGGGCAACGTGCTCGCTCGCAAGCCGGCGTCGCGGGGCCGAGAAGGAGCGCAAAGCGTGTGCCTGCAGGGCCACATGGACATGGTCTGCGAGAAGAACAAGGACACGATCCACAATTTCCTCGAGGACCCGCTCCAACTGGTTCGCAAGGGCAACTTCATGACCGCCAACGGGACGACCCTCGGTGCCGACAATGGCATCGCGGTGGCCACCTGCCTGGCGGTCATGGAGGACAAGAACCTCGAGCACGGCCCGCTCGAGTTTCTGTTCACCGTTGACGAGGAGACAGGCCTGACCGGCGCCAACAACCTTCAGCCCGGATTCCTCCAGAGCAAGACCCTCCTGAACCTCGACTCGGAGGACGAGGGCGAACTCTACGTCGGCTGCTCGGGCGGCCGCGACAACGCCGGCACGTGGGACGCCGCGCTCGACGATGCGCCAGCGGGCGGGACGGGGCTGCTCATCACCGTCAAGGGACTGAAGGGCGGGCACTCGGGGCTCGAGATTCACACCGGCCGCGGGAACGCGCTCAAGATCATGACGCGCGTCCTGCTCGGCCTTGCCGCGATTGGTGCGCGGGTGGCCCGGATCGACGGCGGCAACAAGCGGAACGCGATCCCGCGCGAGGCGGAAGCGGTCGTGTCGCTGCCGAAGGCGAAAGCCGCGCAGGCGGGCGAGTTCGTCGAGCAGATGAACCAGGCGATCAAGGCGGAACTGGCCACCGTGGAGCCGAACCTCACGATCGCCTGCCAGGCGCAGAAGGGTGTCCGCAAGATCCTCAAGAAGGCGCTCCAGAAGAGGGTACTGCTGACGCTCTCGGGCCTGCCGCACGGCGTGCTCAAGATGAGCGCCGACATCCCGGGCCTGGTCGAGACCTCGACGAACCTGGCCATCATCCAGACCGGCAAGAAGGCCATCTCGATTCAGACCAGCCAGCGAAGCTCCGTGGCGTCCGAGATCGACGAGGCGGCGCAGGCGGTGCGTGCGGTCTTCGAACTCGGCGGGGCCACCATGACAGGGTCGGACGGCTACCCGGGCTGGAAGCCGAACATCGAGTCGCCGATCCTCAAGCGCGCGCAGTCCACCTACAAATCCTTGTACGGCAAGGATCCCGCGGTGAAGGCGGTCCACGCGGGCCTCGAGTGCGGCATCATCGGCGAGAAGTACCCCGGCATGGACATGGTGTCGTTCGGCCCGACGATGAGAGAGGTGCACTCGCCGAACGAGCATCTCTACATCGACACGGTCGAAAAGTTCTACGCCTTCCTGCTGGCGATCCTGAAGAGCGTAAAGTAGGGGCGACCCTCGGTCGCCCGTGTCACCGTCCGCGGCGCAGGGGTACAGCATGCTGTGCCCCTGTGCCTCGCCATGTTCCCTGATCGGCGATCCCTAGCCCCTGATCCCTGATCCCTATGCGCCTCACCCTCCTCGACTGGGCGGTTGAGCGCGATGTTCGCACGTGGATCAGACCGCGCGACCCCCGCGACCAGCGGCCGACGACGGCCGGCGTGGAGGTTCTGCCCCGAGCCGACCGGAGTCCGTGGTTCGACTGCGCTCACCACGCCCTGAGCCACGTCGAAGGGCGCGGTGCGAGACAGTCCGCCACCGGCCGCGCAGGACGAGTCGGGAACTGGCGATGAGGAGTCGGCATCGGTTCTTCGACTGACAAGCATCAAGCAAAGCTGATACGATCCGCCCGCTTCCGGCCGCGCCTGCCGCGCGGCCGTCGTGGTAGGCCGTGGTTCAAGTTGCGACACAGCACCGAGGGCGACGAGGCGCCCGGCCGGCAAGGCGCGACGACCGAGAATATCGGGAATATTTGAGGGAGGAGCAACGCCGCCGGACGGGATGCCACATCGGCCGGATGCCGGCGGGACTTGCACCACGGGCTGCTTGGGCACGGTCACTATCAAACTCTGCTCCGGGAGGTCTCATGCGTCAGCGAAACATGGCGCGGTTCTTCGCGCTCCTCGTGTGCGCGTTGGTCGCGCTCCAGTGGGTAATCACGGCGCAAGCCCAGACGGCGGGCAAGCGTCCCCTCACGTACGATGTCGTCGATTACTGGCGAGCGATCCAGGGCACCCGCCTGTCGAACGATGGCCAGTGGCTGGCCTACGCCGTCACCTCGCAGGCCGAGGACGGCGAACTGTTCGTCCGCAATCTCAAGACGGGCCAGGAGTTCAGGCATAGTCGTGGAACCAGCCCGGTCTTCACCCAGGACGGCGCGTTCGTCGTCTTTACGGTTGCGCAGAGCAAAGCCGACGAGGAGAAGGACAAGCAGGCCACCCGGGGGTCAGAGACCCAGGCGGCCGGCGGGCAGGCAACCGGCGGGCAGGGCCGCGGCGAAGCCCCGGGCACGCAGACGCCGCGCGAACCGAAGACGGGCCTCGGGATCATGGCGCTGCCCGGCGGGCAGGTGACGACCGTGGACAAGGTCGGCAGCTTCAGGGTGGCTGAGGAATCGTCGACCTGGCTCGCCTACTACAAGGGCGTCGGCGGCGCGGGCGGCGGCGGCCGTGGCGCTGGCGCGCGGGGCGCGGGCGGCGCACGGGGAGCCGGTGGCGGCGGAGCACGCGGCGCGGCGCCAGCGGCGGCGGCGCCTGCCCAGGAGGCATCGCGGGGCGGCCGCGGCGGCTCACGCGAGAAGCGGAAGGACCCCGGTTCCGATCTCATCCTCCGCAAGCTGGCCACGGGCGAGGAAACCACCATCCCAGAGGTGACCGAGTACGACCTCGAGACGAAGGGCGCGTGGCTGGCCTACGCCACGTCATCGAACGACGCGGCGAAGGATGGCGCATTCGTGCGCCACCTGAGCGACGGCGTCGTCAAGACGCTGATGACGGGACGCGGGCACTACAAGAGCCTGACGTTCGACGAGGCCGGCCAGCAACTGGCGTTCCTCAGCGACCAGGCCGAGTACGACAAGCCGGTGTCTCCGTACCGTCTGTACCTCTGGAAGAGCGGTGACACGCCGGCCGCGGAACTCGTTTCGGCGTCCACACCGGGCGTGCTGAAGGGCATGGTCGTGGCCGACTCGGCCGCCCCGCGATTCTCGCGAAACGGCACCATGCTGTTCCTGAGCGTCGGCCCGCCGCCCAAGGCGCCGGCCGATCCGAACGACAAGACGCCGGCGCCACTCACCGTTGATCTGTGGTCGTACAAGGACCCGGTCATCCAGCCGATGCAGAAAGTCCGCGCGGAGCAGGAGCGGATACGGAGCTACCGCGGTGTCGTGCACCTCGGGGACACACGCTACGTCCAGCTTGCGGCCCCGGACCTCCCGACGGTCAACCCAGGCGACGATCTGACGCGCGCCATCGGCACCTCGGACATCCCCTACCGGATGGAGATGTCCTGGGACCAGACCTACAACGACGTGTTCCTCGTCAACCTACAGACGGGCAAGCCCACGAAGGTGGTTGAACACTGGGGCAGCACCGGAACCACGCTGTCTCCCGGCGGGAAGTTCGTCTTGTATTTCGACGAGAACACCGGCCACTGGTGGACCTACCGAATCGCCGACGGCGCTCGGACCAACCTCACGGAGAAGCTCAAGGTGCGCTTCCAGCAGGACTTCACGACGCCCGACCTGCCTGGCCCCTACGGGACAGGCGGCTGGACGGCCGACGACCAGTCCGTGCTGCTCTATGACGAGTTCGACATCTGGGAAGTGAAACCGGATGGCTCCGGCGCCCGGATGATCACCAACGGCGAGGGACGCAAGCAGTCGCTGATGTTCCGCTACCGCTCGCTCGACCCAGAGGCGCGCACGGTCCCGACGAACAAACCGCTGGTGCTGTCGACAACGCACGAGCGGACGCGCGCCACGGGCTTCTATCGCCAGGCCTTCAACGGCACGGCCGCGCCCGAGAAGATCGTGATGCAGGAGAAGGCGTTCGGGGCGCTGACGAAGGCCGCCAAGGCCGACACCGTCGTGTTCACGATGTCACGCTTCGAGGAGTTCCCCGACCTGTGGGTCGCCAGCGACACCACCCTCAAGGACATGAAGAAGGTGTCGAACGCCAACCCGCAGCAGGCGCAGTTCGTCTGGGGCAAGTCCGAGCTGATCGAGTACATCAACGGCGACGGCAAGAAACTCCGCGCCATCCTGACCAAGCCCGAGAACTTCGACCCGACGAAGAAGTACCCGTTGATGGTCTACATCTACGAGGAACTGACGCAGGGGCTGCACAGCTACAGCGCGCCGAACGTCGGGACCAGCATCAACGTCACGCGCTACGTGAGCAATGGGTATGTTCTGCTGCGCCCCGATATCGTCTACAACACGGGATTCCCGGGTGAGAGCGCCGAGAAGTGCGTCCTGCCCGCCATCAACACCGTGGTCGCCATGGGCTACATCGATCCGAACCGGATGTATTATGTGATCGCCGGTGATGCCGCTACCCAGATGGAACCGCTTAGCAAGATCGGGTTCCCGGTGGAGATGGTGAAGTGCCAGACCT